>JAQGHY010000172.1 GCA_028291455.1 Rubritepida sp.
CGCATACAGCCTGACTTAATAGCTCCTGAACGATAACTTCCAAACTAGGATCATTATGACAAACCCGAATATCGAAGCGATCTGCATCACGATTGATCCCGAAATAAGCCTTTCTCAAACAGCACCATCGAAGCCGATCTCGTTGAAGGGAAGCTATGTGGCTTTTGTCGAGCAAGGCTCTCACCCGAGAGCTTATAAGCTTCACCAGGCAGATTCTAATTGGGCTGCGATGGGAGGCGCTATCGCAAGCGTCTTCCTCGCGTTCGATGCCGTCGGACATGTGAAGATATCTTGATCCGCGAAATGGCTGAACCAGCGCTGTCATAAATGGCGGGCTGGGCAAGCCTTTCTCATACCTGCAGGTAGCGCGCCTGCACGTCGGGCTCGGCGCGGAACTCGTCTACCGTTCCGCGCCAGACCACGCTCCCCTTGTCGATCACAGCAACGCGCGTCGCGACGGCCAGGCAGAAGCGGCTGTTCTGCTCCGCCAGTACGATGGTCGTTTCCATCTCGCGGAGCCGGCGGATCAGCTTGCCGATCTCCTGCACGATCAGCGGCGCCAGCCCCTCGGACGGCTCGTCCAGCAGCAGCACCGAGGGGTTGCCCATCAGGCTGCGCGCGATGGTGAGCATCTGCTGCTCGCCGCCGGAAAGCCGCCCCGCGAAGCGGCGGCGCAGCGGTTGGAGCATGGGGAATTCCTCGAACGCACGGGCGCGGTTCCAGCCGCTTCCGCCGAGGCCGGTGCGTTCCGCGATTTCCAGGTTTTCCTCGACGGTATGTTCGGGAAACACCTGCCGGTCCTCCGGCACGAAGGCGATGCCGGCGCGGGCGATGCGGTAGGGCTTGCGCCCCGCCACATCCTGCCCGCGCACCAGCACGCGGCCCGCGCGCGGCTTCAGCAGTCCGGCGATGGCCTTGAAGGTGGTGCTCTTGCCGGCGCCATTGCGGCCCATCAGTGCCAGCGTCTCGCCGCGTTCCACCGCGAGGTCCACGCCGAACAGCACCTGGCTCGCGCCATAGGCGGCATCGAGACCTTCGACGGTGAGCTCGTTCACAACGCGTGCTCCGCACCGAGATAGGCTTCGATCACCGCGGGGTTGCGCCGCATCTCTTCCGGCGTGCCCTGCGCCAGGACCGCGCCGTAGCGCAGCACGCGCACCGACTGGGCGATGCGGAAGACGATATCCATGTCGTGCTCGATGAAGACCAGCGTGAGCCCGCGCGCCTCCCATAGCTTGTGCACGCGCTCGATCATCCGCCAGCGCTCGTCGGGCCCCATGCCGGCGGTGGGCTCGTCCAGCAACAGCACCTTGGGGCTGAGCGCGAGCGCGAGCGCGATATCCAGCAGCTTCTGGTCGCCATGCGAGAGGTGGCGGGATTCGGTCGCAGCCAAGTGCGTGAGGCCGCAAAGCTCCATCACCTCCTCCGCCCGCGCGGCGATATCCTTCGGCGGAAAGCCGCGGAACAGGCTGGCGGTGCGGCCCTCATGCGCCATCAGCCCGGCGGCGAGGCTATGGGCGACCGTGAAGCTGGGGAACAGGTTCGCCACCTGGAACGCCCGCCCGATGCCGCGCCGCACGATGTCCCGCCGGTCGAGCCCGGTGATCTCGGCATCGTCCAGCAGCACCCGGCCGGAGCTGACTGGCAGCTTGCCGGTGATGAGGTGGAACAGCGTCGTCTTGCCCGCGCCGTTGGGGCCGATGATGGCCGAGAGCGTGCCGGGCTCGAAGGTCAGGCTCACATCGTCGGTGGCGACCACGCCGCCGAAGCTCTTGCGCAGGTTCTGCAACTGCAGCCGCCCACCGCTCATGGAGCATTGCCCCGGGCCGGCGGCAGCCCGCCGTAGCTTGCCCAGGATGGCGCGACCAGCCAGCCCGCATCCACCGGCAGGTTGATGCCGGTGATGGAGCGCGCCGCATCCGAGGCGAGGAAGCACACGGCCTCCGCCACGTCGTCGGTCGTGACCATGCGGCCTAGCGCGCTGTTCTCCTCCAGCAGGGCGGGATCGCGCTCGCCGGCGGCGATGGCGGCGGAGAGGGCAGGGGTCAGCGTGAAGCCCGGCGAGACCGCATTCACCCGCACGCCTGAGCGCCCCCATTCGGCGGCCAGGCAGCGCGTCATCTCGATCACAGCGGCTTTCGCGGGGGCATAGGCGTGCAGCGGCATCGAGCGCATGCCCGCGATGGAAGCGATAGTGACGACAGAACCGCGCCCGCGCCGCGTCATGCGCGCACCGAAGGCGACGGCGGAGTTCCAGGTGCCGATCTGGTCGATCCGCACCACCTCGTGCACGTCGGCTTCCGGCAGGTCCTCGGCGCGCAGCGGGCGCTGGAGCACGCCGGCCGAGGTGACGAGGATATCCACCGGGCCCAGCACCGTCTCGACCTCGGCCGCGGCATTCTCGTTGGCGGCCAGGGTGGCGACGTCCAGCGCCACCGCGATGCCGTTCAACTCGCGCGCCAGCGCCTCGGCGCGAGCAAGGTCACGGTCGGCCACGGCCACGCGCGCGCCACGGGCGGCGAGCATGCGGCAGCAGGCGGCACCGATGCCGCTGGCGCCGCCGGTGACGACGGCGATGCGTCCCTCGAAGGTCATGACCTCGCTCCCTTCCGCGCGCGCCAATGTTCCATGATGAAGTCCAGCAGCCCCTTCCGCAGGCCCAGCACCAGGATGAGCAGGATCGTGCCCATGAACAGGCCGTGATGCTCGGTCAGCGCCGTGATCCAGTCGTTCAACAGCAGGAAGATCGCGGTACCGACCAGCGGCCCCAGGAACACCGAGACGCCGCCCAGCATGATCATGAAGATCGCCTCGCCCGAGGTGGTCCAGAAGGCGAAGGAGGGAAAGGCGCCGGAGACGTAGAGGCTCATCAGCACGCCGCCCAACCCGGCGAAGGTTCCCGCGATCACGAAGGCCGCCAGCCGGTAGCGGAACACCGAAAGCCCGACGAAGGCCGCGCGGTCCGGGTTGTCGCGGATCATCCGCAGCGCCGCGCCGAAGGGCGAGCGCACCACCTGCCGCAGCGCCACGGTGGAGAGCAGCAGGCAGAAGACGCCGAAGCCCGCGAGATGCGATGGCTGGGCGAGGTCGATACCGAGGAAGGCCGGCTTGGGGATGCCGCCCATCAGCCCCTGGTCGCCGCCGGTCAGCGAGATCCAGGAGGAGATCACCGAATGCAGCAGCATCTGGAAGGCCAGCGTGAGGAAGGCGAAGTAGATCTCCGAAAGCCGCACGCAGAGCGCGCCCACCACCAGCGCCAGCAACGCCGTACAGGCGAGTGCCGCGAGGATCGCGGCGGGGATGGACCAGGCGCCGGTTTGCATCAGCAGCCCGAAGCTATAGGCGCCCATGCCGAAATAGGCCGCGTGGCCGAAGGAGACGAGGCCGGTGGTGCCGATCAGCAGGTTCAGCGAGAGCGCCAGCAGCCCGAAGGTGGCGAAGCGGATGGCGAAGTCGAGCAACGAGGACGAGCGAAATCCCGCGAGCTCGAAGGCCAGGAACAGCGCCAGCACGACCATGGCAACGGCCGTGTCGCGCAGCCAGCCGCCGCTCACGAGCCGCGCTTCCCGCCGAGGCCACTCGGCCGCAGGATCAGCACCAGCGCCATGATGGCGAACATCGCGCCCTCGACGAAAAGCGGAAAGCCGATCGAGCCGAAGGAGCGTGTGAAGCCCAGGATCAGCGAGGCCGCCAGCGCCCCGCCGATCGAGCCCATGCCGCCGATGACGGTGACGATGAAGCTCTCGATCAGGATGGAGACGCCGGCCCCTGGCACCACCGAGCGGATCGGCGCCGAAAGTGCGCCCGCCGCCCCGGCCAGACCCGCGCCGATGGCGAAGACCGCGGCATAGATCACCGTCGTGTTGATCCCGAGCGCACCGACCATGCCCGGATTGATCGCCGCCGCGCGCACGATCCGCCCGAAGCGCGTCCGCCCCATGCCCCAGGCGAGGGCCGCGGCGATGACGGCGGTGACGGCAAACAGGATCGCGTAGAAATACGGCACGATGCCGCCGCCGATAATGAAGGGCGGCAGCCGGAGCTCGTCGGGCACGCCCATGCTGCGGAAATCGCCGCCCCAGACGATCTTCACGACGTCATCGAGGATCAGGATGACGGCGTAGCAAACCAGCAGCTGCATCAGCACGTCTTGCCCATAGATGCGGCTGAGCAGGAAGCGCTCCATGAACAGCCCGAGCAACGCCGCCCCCAGCGTGCCCGCGACCACGGCCAGCACGAAGCTGCCGGACACGCCGTAGGCCGCCAGGGCGAAGTAGGCGCCCATCATGTAGAGCGAGCCATGGGCGAAGTTGACGATGCCCAGCACCCCGAAGATCAGCGTGAGCCCCGACGCGACGAGGAAGAGCAGCATGCCGATCGTCAGCCCCGCCGCCGTCTGCGTCACCATGCAGGAGAGGGAGGAGAGGCAGCCGCCGAGCTCGGTGAGGTCCATGGAAAGTGTTCAGCTCCAGCCCTTGGAGCGCTTCCACTCGGCCTCGTGCTGGAAGATCGTCGACCACTCGATCGGCGCCATGCCCTCGATATAGGGCTCCTGGCTGAGCGTGACGCCCCAGCCGATGGCGTAGCCGACCAGCGTCTGGTCCTCGGCGCGCATGGTGACCTTGCCGTCGGCGCCGAAGGGGCTGTCCATCACCATGCCCTTGAGCTTGGCGGCGACCTGGCGGGGATCGGTGCCGCCGACCTGGCGCAGCGCGGTCATGAGCAGCTTCGCGCCGGTCGCGGCCTGCCAGGACCAGTTGGTCGGGAAGGTGTTGAAGCGGCGGTTGTACTCGGTTGCGAAGGCGAGGTTTTCTGGCGTGTTGGGGAAGTTCTTGAGGTAGCGGTTCCCCGAATGCACGCCGCGCGGCAAGTTCCGGATCTGCTGCAGCGTCGTGTAGTCGGCCATGTTCACGGCGAAGACGGAGGACTGCGCAAAGAGCCCGAAGATCGAGGCTTGCTCGGTGAAGGTCACGAGATCGCCGGCCCAGAGGCAGGAATAGATCGCCTGCGGGCGGCCCTGCGAGAGGCGGGTGATGTTCTCGGTATAGTCGGGCTGGAACAGGCGCGGCCAGGTTTCGCCGGTGACCTGCACCTCGGGGTAGAAGTGCTTGAGGTACTCGACGAATTCCGCCGTGGTGTCGCGGCCATAGGCGTAGTCCGGCGAGACCGTCATCCAGCGGCGCAGGTTGCGCGTCTTGGCGATATTGGCCGCATAGGCGCCGCCGGCGATCGAATCATGGATGCCCTGGCGCGCCACGCGGAAGGCGTTCCAGAAGCGCTGGCGCGGGTCGGCGGTCAGGGACGAGGTCTCGGAATTGATGTGCAGCGTGACGGTGCCGGTCTCGCGCACCACCTCATGCACGGCGAAGCCGCCCGAGGAGGGCTCGCCGTCGATCAGGAATTCGCAGCCGTCGCTGCTGATCATCTCGCGTGCGAGACGCGCCGCCTCGGCCGGGGTGCCGCGGCTGTCGCGCACGATCAACTCGATGGGGCGCCCGTCCAGCCCGCCCTCGGCATTGAAGCGGTCCACCTCGATCTGGATGGCGTTGCGCGAGGAGATGCCGAGCTGCGCGACGCGGCCGGAGAGGATCGTCGGCATGCCGACCTTGATGGGCTGGCGCGGCTGGGTGAAGGCGATGTTGGGAAAGCCTGTAATGGCCGCCGCACCCGTGCCGCCGAGCAGCACGCGGCGGCCCATCGCACCCTTTTTGCCAAGCGACATGAGATTCTCCCTGGTGGATTTTATGCGCCGATCCTGAGTGGCCGGCTGTTTTCTGGACGTTTGGAAACCTAGGTGGCGCGAGGAAGCGCTGTCAATCGAAGCGGTTGTGCGGGACGGGCTTTGGCGGCGCATGGCTCGCGCTTTCAGGGAGCTTCGACGGCGCTGGCTCTGCGCGCCGCGCCGAGGCTGCTAAGACCGCAGATGCAGGAGGAGACCCGCCGTGATCCCGGACACCATCGATCGAGACGACTTCGACGGCTACGAAGACCTCCTGCAGGCGTTGCCCGAGATCGCCCGGGACCGAACCAGAACGGCAATGGGCCGAACCGGCACGCCCTACCACGGCAAGGAGCATCTCGGTCGTATGTGGCGCCTGCATCGGGAGGTCTTCGGCAGCGACGGGCAGCCCGAGATGGCCCTGCTGATCGCCTATCACGACATCGTCTACGATCCACGCGCACCGAGGAACCAGAACGAGGAGCATTCGGCCGGCGTGTTCTTGCGAGACCAGCCCGAACTCGGCCTCACGCAGGAGGAGGCGCACCGGATTACGGAGGCGATTCTGGCCTCGTCCGACCACCTCGGGGCCGGCATGCTGCGCGTGCAGTCATCCAGCAACCCATGGGGCGCCTGGTTCCTGGATCTCGACCTCGAGCCCCTCGCCAGTCCGCATTTCGACCGGAACACCGAGCGGCTACGCGAGGAGTTCGGCCATGTTCCGCCCGAGCAATTCAACGCGGGCCGGAAGGCGTTTTTGGAGTCCTTCCTCGCCGCCCCGTACATCTTCCGGACCGCAATGGCGCGCACGAGATCCTGGGAAGACAAAGCCAGGGAGAACATCAGCCGGGCGCTGGGGCTGCTGGCCTAGACGAGACGCTGCGGTTCGAATGGGAGAACGGCACTACAGAACATCCGGACATCGGCTAGAAGCTGCCCTACCAAGTGAAAGGACTCCACGCATGGACAAGGACGAGCTGACCAAGTGGGCGCTGGCCAACGGCTGGCAGATGATCGCGGGCATGCCGAGCCTGACCAAGCCGTCCTCGCCCAAGGAGGCCATCGTGCGGATGGCGCTGAAGGCGACGGTGGTGAATGTCGAGGTGAAGAAGCCGGCGGGCAAGTGGGAGAAGATCGCGGGCCAGCCCTATGCCAAGGTCGTGGCCGATCCCGATAGCGGCCTGCCGCTCGGCCTGAGCTTCGACATCATTCCCGGCTTCACCCGGCTGATGGAAGAGAACCGCGACCGGATGGTCTTCGCCCGAATGAAGTGACGCGGCGGCGCGGCTGCGGCACACTCCATCACCGGCCCGCAGAGGCCGCATGGAGGAAATGCTCATGACCCACGCACCGGTATCCCGCCGCCCGCTGCTGGCCGCCACGCTGGCGGGCCTGGCCGCGCCCGCCATCCTGCACGCGCAGGAGGGCTTTCCCAACCGGCCGATCACGCTCGTCGTACCGGCTCCGGCGGGCGGCGGCACGGATTACAGCGCGCGGCTGGTGGCGGAGCCGCTGGGGCGTGCGCTCGGCACTGTCATGGTCGTGGAGAACCGCACGGGCGGCAACGACGTCGTCGGCCTCAATGCGGTGATGCAGGCGCGGCCGGACGGGTACACCCTGCTCTGTGGCTATTGCGGGACCATGGCGGCGCGCGCCGCGATCGGCGGGCTGGGCTCGATCGTGCCGATGCGCGACTTCGTTCCGGTCGGCCAGATCACCGATACGCCGCAGCTCTTCGTTACGCATCCTTCGGTGCCGATCACGTCGTTCCGCGAGTTTATCGAATATGCCAAGGCGCGGCCGGGCGAGATTTCCTATGCCTCGGCGGGCGTCGGCTCCATGCACCACATGGGCGCGGAATTGCTGAAGCTGCGCGCGGGGATCGACATGCTGCACGTCCCCTATCGCGGCACGGGTGAGACGCTGCGCGACCTCATCGCCGGGCGCGTGCAGTTCTACATGAACTCGCCGCCGCCGCTCACGCCGCTGGTGCGCGAGGGCCAGCTGCGGGCGCTCTGCGTCAGCTCGAACGAGCGGCACCCGGGCCTGCCGGACATCCCCTCCGCCGCGGAGCAGGGGATGCCGGACTTGGCGCTGAACGTGTGGTTCTCCATCTTCGCGCCGCGCGGCACGCCGGACAGCGCGACACGGCTGATCTCGGCGAAGCTGGAGCAGGTTCTGGCTGACCCCGGCCTGCGCCGCCGCGCCTTCGACGCGGGCGCGCTGGTCGCCCCGCTCGGCCGCGAGGCGATGGCGGTGCGGCTGGAACGCGAGACGGCCGCATGGTCGGAAGTGGTGCGCGCGGCGGGGCTCACCGTGGGGTAGGGGCTTACATCCGGGCGCGTTCGGCGTGCTTGCCCATGGTGCTGTAGGGCGCATAGGGCGGGAATTCCCCGATCGCGATCATGTCCACCTCGACCAGCGTCGGCCCGTCCGCCTCCAGCGCCTTGGCCACCATCGCGCCGAAATCCTCCGCGCGCTCCACGCGGAAAAAGGGCATCCCGGCGACGGCGGCAAGCTTGGCGAGGTCGGGGCCCATGAGGTCGTGGCCGAAGCGGCGGCCGTCCACCACCGCGTCCTGGATGTGGCGGATCACGCCATAGCCGCGGTCGTTCATCACGATGGTGCAGAGCTGCGCGCGCTCCTGCACGGCGGTCCAGAGCTCGGTCATGTTCATGGCGAAGCCGCCGTCGCCGACCATGGCGACGGTCTTGCGGCCCTCCGCGCCCATGGCGGCACCGATGGCGAGCGGAAGGCCCGGCCCGATGGCCGCGCCCACGGGATGCACGGCGTCACGCGGGGCGTAGACCTGCAGGACGCGGTTGCCCCAGGTGGAATTGCTGATGGTGATGTCGCGCACCCAAAGCGCATCGCGCGGCATGGCGGCGCGAAGCTGCGCGGGGAAGGTCGCGTAGGGGCCGAGGGTGGCGAGGTATTCCTCGTTCGCCAGCCGCTTGGTCTCGGCGAAATCCGCGGCGAAGCCGGGATCGACCTGGATGCGCCCGGCCAGCCGCCTCGCAAGCCCCTCAGCCACCAGCTGCGCGTCGCCCTGCAGGAAGAAGGCATTGGGATAGGTGCGCCCATCGGCCGCCGCATCCACGTCCACATGGATGAGGTTGGTCGGCAGCTTGAGCGTGAAGTCCATCGTCTCATGCCCGCGCAGCCGCGATCCCAGCACGACCATCGCATCCACGCCCTCGTAGAAGGACAGGATGCGCGGCGAGCCGTTGCCGTGCAGCGCGCCGAATGTCATCGGGTGATCCTCGGCCAAGATGCCGCGGCCGTTCCAGGAGGAGACGGCGCCGAAGCCCAGGCCGAGCAGGGCCATCGCGCCTTCGCCGGCCTCGCGTGCGCCATTGCCAAGCCAGATCATCGGCCGTTTCGCGCGGGACAGGATCTCCGCGACCTCATCGAGCGCGGCCTCGGACGGGGCCAGGGGCGCGGGGACGGGCAGCGTCAGCGTGTCTAGCCCGGCGGGGCGGGCGATGGGCATGCGCTGGATGTCGATGGGGATCTCGATCGAAACCGGACCGCGCGGTGGCGTCAGCGCCTCGGTGGCGGCGCGCACCAGCAGGCCGAAGGCCTCCGACGCGGCGCGCACGCGGTAACCGGCCTTGCCGGCGGCGGCGAGGATGGCGGTCTGGCCGGGGACGTCGTGCACGGTGCCCATGTCGCGATCGAGGAACTTCGTCGCCGTCTGGCCCGTGATGTGCAGCACGGGGCTGGCTGCGAAGCGCGCCTCGACCAGCCCGCCGATGCTGTTCGCCATGCCCGGCCCGGTGCTGGTGAAGAGCACGCCGAGCCCGCCGGTCACGCGGGCATAGGCGTCGGCCATATGCGCCCCGCCCATCTCGCCCCGCGCCATCACGTAGCGGATGGCATTGCGCCGCCCGATCGCGTCGAGCATCGGCACATTGTGCACGGAGACGATGCCGAAGGCCGTCGTCACGCCGACGCGCGACAGGAACTCGGCGACCATGTCGCCGACGGTGTAGCTGCTCTCGGACATTCTTGTTTCCCCAACCCGAACTCGTTGAGCCCATCGTGCCAGGATGCGCGCGCCGCGCCAGCCCCCGTCAGCCGAGGGCGGTTCCCGGAACCACGCCCAGATGATATCCACCGCCCCTCGCGGCCAAGGATCCGACGACTGACCGAGTTGCAAGACGCCCGATCGCCCTGGTGGCGCCGGGGCCTGTGGAACGGGGCGCTGCTCGGCACGCTGGCGATTGCGGCCGTCCTCGCGCTCAACCACCAGGAACTGCCTGGCCTCGGCCGCATCCTCGCCGACCTCCCCTATGCCGTGGCGATCTCCGCCGCCGTTCACCTGCCGCAGATCGTCTTCACCGCGCTCGGCTGGCGGGCCCTGCTGCCGCCCGCCAGCCGGCCACGCATCCTGGCGATGGTCGCCCTCCGCTGGTACCGCGAGGCGGCCAGCGCCCTGCTGCCCGCCGGCGCCCTGGTCGGACAGGCCGCCGCCGCACGGCTACTGATCCGCCGCGGCGTCCCCGGCGACCTCGCCACCGCCACCGCCACCGTGGACGTCACCATGGAGGCGCTGTCCCAGCTCTTCTTCACCCTGGCCGGCGTCGCCCTGCTTCTGCTGGGACGCGACACTGGCGGCCTCACCGGCTTCGCCCTCGCCGGCCTGGCTATCGCCCTGGCCTGCGCCGCCGCGATGGTGCTCGTCACCCGCAGCCTCCCGCTCGACCTGCTCGAACGCGGATTGGCGAGGCTCGCCCGCCGCTGGCCCGCCATCCGCCCGGAGTCGGTCCGTGGCCTGCAATCGGCGATCCTGGCCCTGCACGCCAACCGCCCGCGCCTGCTCGCCGCCCTGCTCTGGCACAGCGCCTCCTGGCTCGCCGGCGCATTGGAGATCGCGGGGGTGTTGGCTTTGCTCGGACACCCCATATCCCTGGCCGACGCGCTGGTGATCGAAGCCCTCGCCCAAGCTCTGCGCAATGCTGGCTTTCTGCTACCGGGAGCGCTCGCGGTACAGGAGGGTGCTATCATCGGCGCCGCCGCCCTGGTGGGGGTGCCACCCGGCGCGGCGTTGGCCGTGGCACTGGTACGACGATCGCGGGAGGTGGCCTTCAGCCTCCCGGGGCTGCTTGCTTGGCAGCGGGCCGAAACTAAGGCTATGCGAACACCGACTGTCACCGTGGTGGCGAAGGAGACTTCATGACGACGAAAGCTGTGAACCGGACCGGTCTCATGGACCTGGTGCGGCTGGTGCCCAGCGGCGGCCCCGCGATCCTGAACGTCTCCGTCACCAATCTCTGCAATGCCACCTGCGACTTCTGTAATTTTGCCCACGACAAGACCTTCGTGAAGACCCGCACCTCGCTGGACGCGACCAAGTTCCACGATTCCCTGCGGATCATGTACGAGCGCGCCAACGTCCGCTTCGCGACCTTCATGGGCGGCGAGCCGCTGCTGCACCCCAAGATTTCGGAGATGATGATTACCGCCTCCGAGATGGGCGTGCAGCCCACCTTGGTGACCAACGGCTGGCAGCTGCCGATGAAGCTGGAGGCGCTGTCCAAGACCGGCATCAGCACGCTCTTCATCTCGATCGACAGCCCCGACGCCGAGGTCCACGAGAAGAACCGCGGCCTCAAGGGCGTCTGCGAGCGCATCCGCGAGAGCAACAAGCGCATGAAGACGATGGGCATCACCCCCATTGCCTCCGTCGCCATGACCCGGCTGGTGACGGACTACCCCGCACTCGGCCATTTCCTGAAGGACCTCGGCTTCGCCGCCGTCACCTTCTCCTACCCCCGCCGCGCCGCGCTGGGCTCATCGTCGCTGGTCTGGTCCGAGGATAGCGACCTGGTGGACATGTCCGTCCCCGAGCTGATCGCGGCCTTCGACGGCGCCGAAAAGGTCCGCGAGATCCTGCCCGTGCACAATCCGCGCGAGGGAATCGCCGATATGCGCCGCCGCCTGACGGGCGAGGGCGAGCGCTTCACCTGCCACGCCGGCTACAAGTATTTTTACCTGGACTGGAACTACGACCTCTGGCGCTGCGAGGACTGGAAGGCGCCGATCTCGTCCGTGTGGGACTTCACCGCCGACAAGATGATGCGCGACCCCTGCCAGGCCTGCACCACCGACTGCTACCGCGACGCGAGCATCATGCTGCACTTCTCGGTCGCGCTGGGCGATAGCTTTGCGCGGCTGCGGGAAGGGAAGGTCGGCGAGGCGCTGAAGAGCTTGGCGGACCGGCGGAACCTGGGGTCGATTGGCGCAATCCTGGGGCATGGGAAGCGGCTTAAGGGGTTGGTTAACGCTAGTTAGGGTGTTGGTGCAATTGCACCTTCAATATGATGGGCGTGTCAGTACGCCCGATCTCATCGGTGCCCGCCGCGCCAACAGCGGTCATTTGCTTTTGCGGTAAGCTTCGCCGAGCGCCAAAACCGTGCAGATCGAATGTCTGGAAAGAAGAGCCGAGCGAGCTCGCGCGTCGGGACGCATCATGAAGCGGATCAGTCGAGCTTTGATAACACTCGGGGCGGCTTCCGAAATCTAAATCCACCCGTCCGTGTGAGAATCTTGCCATTCTGAGCCGGTTAGCGCTCGATGGAGCGGTCAATGCGACTGTACCTGAGACGGGATTTTGCATTTGCTGCTCAAGTGCTTTGAGGCTACTCGTAATTAGTCGTGGATTTGAGGGGGGTAGTTGGATGCCAAAAAATGCATTTAACCTGGCGAAGTTCAAGAGGGCTACTGGGGCGAAAAACCAATATCTGCGCCAGCTCAAGCGGCTAACTGATTCGGGTAAAGGAGTTGACTCGATCGAACTCGCCGTTCGAGAATCCCTACGCAATTTAGCTAGCTCAGGTCGTAAATCGTTCATCGTTTACGGGGAACCGCAGAGCGGCAAGACCGAAATGATGATTTGCCTAACAGCTAAGTTGCTCGATGAAGGCAGGGTTTTTATCCTTCATCTCCTCAATGACAGCGTTGACCTACTGGGTCAAAATCTAGGCCGATTTAAAACTTCTGGTCTCGCTCCTTCCGCGCAAAATTTTTCTGAAATCCTCGATCCGGCGATCAGCTTGAAGAAAGGCAACCATGTCATATTTTGCAAGAAAAACGCAAAAGATTTGCAAAAGCTCTTTAACAAGATAGGGCAGCTCAAAGATATTATTGTTATAGATGACGAGGCAGATTACGCCTCGCCTAACGCGAAAATAAATAAAGATGAAAAAACGAGAATAAATAGCCTGATATCGGACATTTTGGGTCCGACAGGGGATTATATAGGTGTAACTGCAACCCCAGCAAGACTCGATTTGAACAATACCTTCGAGAACGATAATAATCTGTGGGTGAATTTTCCAGCTCATAATCATTACACAGGACAAGACGTATTTTTTCCTGTTGATGATGCGGATGTCCAGGACAATTCTAAAAAGTTCCTTTTAACCCTGCTGCCCGAGAAAGGAGACGATCCTAAGCATGCGCGAGCTGCACTCTTAAGTTTCTTAGTCAACGTGTCATACCTCAATAATTATAACAATGATTCTGAGACAAGTTATTCTATGCTCATCCATACGAGCGGGAAAAAGGTCGACCATAAAACCGATTGGGGGACAATGCAGGAGGCGCTGGCGTCCTTAATTGATCACGACTCAGGCAAATTTGATGGATATGCGAGGGACATTTGGACGATTGCACATGATCGATATCCTGATGCCGATCCGGATATAATAACATCATACGTTCTGGACAACATAAGCCGCAATGCAGTTATTACGCTAAACAGTGATTCCGATTTTCGCCAGAACGGCGAGTCAGCAACTAGTCCATCATCCCTATTTACTATAGTTATAGGGGGCAACATAGTTTCGCGTGGCGTGACATTCGTGAATCTGTTGTCGATGTTTTTCACGCGCGACGTCAAGCATAAAATACAGCAGGACACTTACATTCAGCGAGCCCGTATGTTTGGCAGTCGTGGTAAATATCTGAAGTTTTTTGAATTGACCATTCCAGAAGGACTCTACAAGGATTGGCATAGGTGCTTCGTTTTTCACCGTCTCTCATTAGCTTCGATAAATTCCGGCAAAGGCTCGCCGGCGTGGCTTAGCGACGGCCGAATTTCCGCTGTTTCGACCGGAAGCATTGACCGGTCCACAGTTGATATTGATCGAGGGGAGATGAGTTTTGCTATATTTCCCTATGTACCTGAAATCGAAAATATTATTTCTTCCGCCAAATCGAACTCGGAAAAACTTGACCAACTCTCAGCTGCGCTCGGGGATGACGCATTCCCCGGTCATCTGAGGCGATTTATCGCTCGCACTTCCACGAGTCTAGAATCGGCAGTTGCAATTCAGAAAACTGCCTCAGTTTATTCGACCATGACGTTGGAAGAAAAAGCTAACATCAGCCGTAAGAAGGGCCTTATGGGCGCCAGTCAGATGGCTGGCGCTGGATCAGCAAAGCACTTTGTGAAACTGTTCAAGAACGACGATGGAAACGCGCGATTATACTACAAGTACGATGGCTCGATCCAATTCATGAAGAATATGAAATGATACCTGAGTACGAGCGTTACCATGGAGTAGTGCTAAGGGAGCTGATTGTATCGGCGCCAGGTCCCGTTCTGGTCGAAACGCGAGATCGGGCTGGCCGGGTAAGCAGCTTTGGCCTCAACGGACGGGTCAATCTACATATTAAGCATTGTTCAAAGAGGCTGCCGCCTTGGCAGTTCACGTTCCTCGGTGGACACCTTGTTGAGATCGAGCGTTTGGAGCGGAGCTGCGGAAGCCTGTGGTTGGCTCTAGTATGTGGGATTGATGGGATTGTGAGTCTTTCCTCACGCGAGTTCCGCGAAATCACAGAAACATGCGAAGATACAACGCGTTTTATCCGCGTGGATCGGGATAGAGGTACGATGTACCGAGTCTTCGGCAATGCGGGAAGGCTGAGTTCCGCCAAGGCTAGGGGAGTCCTCTCCGTCATCACGGACGCTTTTTCAGATGAAGGTGCAGCATGACCCCCAGCGTCCACCCTTTCCCAGCCCGAATGGCTCCAGAAATCGCTTTAGCTAATCTGAAAGACCTAAGACCGGGCAGTACTGTGCTTGATCCTATGACCGGCTCCGGCACTGTCGCCCGACAAGCTGTCAGCCTCGGACATTCTGCACTCGGTTTCGATCTCGACCCGCTCGCCGTGTTGATTAGTAAAGTTTCCACCACGAAGGTGGCCGACGATACGATCGCTAGCGCTTGTCAGCGCCTCCTGCATGAAGCGGCAAAGCTCGAACCATGTTCCATCGCTTTGCCTTGGATTGACGATAGCATCCCAGCATCTGAATTTGTCCGTTACTGGTTTGGAGGGTCGCAGATAAGTAGTCTCAGACAGATATCTTATCTTTTAAGCGAACCAGAGCGCTTGGAAATCTCCACTGACGCGGCCGATGTTCTGCGAGTAGCCCTTAGCAGGATTATCGTAACCAAGCGCCAGTGCGCGTCGTTAGCGCAGGACACTTCGCACAGCCGGCCTCACCGGGTGAGCATTGAGTCTGATTACGATGTATATAAGGGTTTTGCCCAGTCCGTCCTTGCCGTGCGGCGTAGGCTCGCCGCTATGAACGGAATTGGCAGCGCACAAATTGGGTCGGGCGATGCGCGGGATTTGAAGGTCGTCGGCGATGGGACTGTTGACGCGGTCCTAACATCACCGCCCTATTTAAACGCAATTGACTACCTGCGCGGTCATCGCCTTTCACTAGTCTGGTTAGGTCACAAGCTCGAAGATTTGAGCGCCGCGCGCTCAGCCAGTATCGGAAGCGAGCGCCGCCCCGACGAACCGATCGATCAGAATTTTTACGCGGACATGAAAGGTGCGATGGGCGAGATTAACGATCTTCCCCGACGATACGTAGGAATGATCGAACGCTACATTGCTGATATCTATCGTATGCTGGCAGAGGTAATCCGCGTCATGAAGGCGGGGACGCAGGCGACTTTTGTGATGGGTAATTCGTGTTTGCGTGGTGTTTTTATCCACAACTCTGAGGCACTTTCCGTGGCAGCAACTAAAGTAGGACTGACGCTTTTAAGTAGGATCGAACGCGAACTGCCGCCTCAGCATCGGTATCTGCCGACACCTTCAGTAGGGGCTTTGGGGAAGCGGATGCGAAGTGAGGTCATTTTGACGTTCGCGAAGCCCTGATCAGCCGCTTATCCGGTCCCGCTAATGGAGCAAAGTTGCGCACGAGCCAGTGAAGTCAAAGGCCTTTCAGTGGGATTTTATTGCTTTTCGCCGAATATTGTCTTATTCGACTCCATGCCCGCACCCCTCCGCATCCCCCACGCCCCTCTCACCGACGCCGAGTGGAACGCCATCCAAGTCCATCTGCAAGAATCCCCCCGCGGCCGCCCCTGCGACCTCCGCGCCCGCTTCGACGCCATCTTCCGTCTCGCCGCCACCGACGGCCCCTGGCGCGAACTCCCCGCCGAGCACGGCATCCCAGCCACCGTCGCGCGCTACTTCCGCCGTCTCACCCACACCGGGCTATGGGAACGTCTTCTTAAGGCCCTGGCCGCCGCGCCCGCGCACCATCCGCTCCGCAACCTCGAAGGCCCGATCTGCCGCGCCGCCCGCCGCGCCATCCGCCTGCGCGGCCTGTCCCTCATCACTTTGGCCCGCCGCCTCGAACTGAAGCGCGTCCTGCCGGGCCCGCCCTGGCTGGTCGCCAATCCGGATTTGTCCAAAAGGCTCTTCGCCCTCGAAATTCCGGTAACGATTTCAATGAACCGGTACGAACACCGGCGCGCGCTGACCTGGATATCCGCCATGAAGCGGCTCC
The DNA here is from genome assembly GCA_028291455.1 of Rubritepida sp. Taxonomy (GTDB): domain Bacteria; phylum Pseudomonadota; class Alphaproteobacteria; order Acetobacterales; family Acetobacteraceae; genus Roseococcus. The sequence goes on from JAQGHY010000172.1 coordinate 16,542, forward strand.
TCACCGACGTCGGCGGCCTGCGAACCATCTCGCGCGCCATGAAGGCGTGTTGGATATGAGCCGCCCCGATCCATGCCGGCAGATGGAGAATTCGCCCACCCCCGGGTGGGGCGCTTGCTTTCGGTGGTCAAACGGGCCATCCGTTCCATATAGGGCAGGGGGGTTCACGGACTCCTCCGCCAGGGCGATTCCACCGCCCTACGGACAGTTCGAAAGGTCGCTTCCGCGATGATGCGTACGCTCTTCCTCCAGGCTCCTTCCTTCGACGGCTTCGACGGCGGCGCGGGCTCCCGCTACCAGGCCCGCCGCGAGATCAAGAGCTTCTGGTTCCCGACCTGGCTGGCCCAGCCGGCCGCGCTGATCCCCAATTCCAAGCTGGTGGACGCCCCCCCGCACGACCAGTCGCTCGCCGATGTCGCCGCCATGGCGCGCGATTTCGATATGGCGGTGCTGCACACCTCCACCCCCTCCTTCGCCTCCGACGTGAAGGTGGCCGAGCGGCTGAAGGCGGAAAACCCGAACCTCAAGATCGGCCTCATCGGCGCCAAGGTCGCCGTGCAGGCGATGGAGAGCCTGCGCGACGCGCCGGTGGTGGACTGGGTCGCCCGCAACGAGTTCGACTTCACGGTGAAGGACGTGGCCGACGGCAACGCGCTCGCCTCCATCAAGGGCATCTCGTTCCG
>JAQGHY010000074.1 GCA_028291455.1 Rubritepida sp.
ATAACGTTCGCGAGAACGTGGCGCTCGCTGCCTAGAGATAGGTAAGCGCGGTTCGGGGGGCACCGGGCAACAGAAGCCCCCCACTTTCGCCCGATCGCAATCGCGATCGGGCGAAAGTTGTTTTTCACGCCCTCAGGCGCCGGGCGCGGCCTCCGGCCGCTTGGCTGCGCGCCTCAGGCTTGGCGTGCGGGTTGTGAAGCTGGTCGCCGCGCGCCGGCCGCCTTGCGGCCGGATTCTTCATCGGTGCGCTTGATTCTGGGCTGTCCGTCGGGCCTTCCTTCCCTCTCGGGCCGTCCCGCCATATGTTGCCTTGCAGGAAGGTATTGATGAACGACACACCCCCCAAAAGCCTCCTCCCTTATGAGAGTTGGGCAGCCCGCGCCCTGCGCGCGGTCGCCGTGGATGCACTCGAGCACGCGGCGCGCGAAGGTCTGCCGGGCGAGCACCATTTCTACATCTCCTTCCGCACGGACCATCCGGGCACCAGCATCCCCGGCCACCTCAAGGCGCGTTACCCGCATGAGATCACCATCGTCCTGCAGCACCGCTTTTGGGACCTGGTGGTGGATCGCGCGGCGCAACGCTTCTCCGTCGGCCTCTCCTTCGGGGGCGTGGCCTCGATGCTCTCTGTGCCCTTCGCGGCGCTGACAGCCTTCCAGGACCCGCACGCCCAGTTTGGCCTGCGCTTCGAGCCCCAGCTCGACGCCGCCGAACCCGAGGCCCCCGCCGAGCCGGCCGTCCAGGAAACCGCCCCCGCCCAACCCCAGGTCGTCAGCCTCGATGCCTTCCGCCGGAAGCGCGACTGACCCACTCCGGAGCCCGAACTTGCTCGACAGCACCACCCCTGCCCGCCCCGAAGGCTACGCCTTCAGCACGATGTTCCCCCTCGGCGCGGACACCACGCCCTATCGGAAGCTCCCGATCGACGGCGTGACCACCGTCGAGGTCGGCGGCAAGCGCGTGCTCCAGATCCCGCCGCATGTGCTGGAACAGCTCGCCTTCACCGCCTGCCACGAGGTCTCGCACCTGCTGCGCCCGGCGCATCTCCAGCAGCTCGCCAAGATCCTGAAGGATCCCGAGTCCAGCGCGAACGATCGATTCGTGGCGCTCGACCTGCTGAAGAACGCGAATATCGCCGCGGGCGGCGCCCTGCCGATGTGCCAGGACACCGGCACCGCCATCGTCTTCGGCAAGAAGGGCCAGCGGGTCTGGGTCGAGGGCGATGAGGAGGAGGCGCTGAGCTACGGCGTCGCGCGCACCTATACCGAGACCAACCTGCGCTACAGCCAGATGGCCCCGCTCTCGATGTACGAAGAGGTGAACACCGGCAACAACCTGCCGGTCGAATTCACCATCCTGGCCAATCCGGGCGAGTATAAGGCGGAAGAATTCCACCTGATGTTCGTGCTGAAGGGCGGCGGCTCGGCCAACAAGACCTTCCTCTATCAGCAGACCCGCGCGGTGCTGAACAAGACCAAGCTGCTCGCCTTCATCGAGGAGAAGGTGAAGACGCTCGGCACCTCTGCCTGCCCGCCCTACCACCTGGCGGTCGTCATCGGCGGCACCAGCGCCGAGACCACGCTGAAGTCGGTGAAGCTCGCCTCCACCAAGTACCTGGACGCGCTGCCGACGGTGGGCACAAAGGCCGGCCACGCCATCCGGGACCCGGAGCTGGAGCAGGAAATCCTCAAGCTTACGCAGAATCTCGGCATTGGCGCGCAGTTCGGCGGCAAGTACTTCTGCCATGACGTGCGCGTGGTGCGGCTGCCGCGGCACGGCGCGTCGCTGCCCATCGGAATCGGCGTTTCCTGCAGCGCCGACCGCCAGATCAAGGCGAAGATCACGGCCGAAGGCGTGTTCTTGGAGGAGCTGGAGCACGACCCGGCACAGTACCTGCCCGAGCACAGTGAGGAGATCTCGGGCGGCGAGGTCGTCAGGATCGACCTCAACCAGCCGATGGATGCGATTCGCGCCGAGCTCTCCAAGCATCCGGTGAAGACGCGCGTCTCGCTGAACGGCACGATCGTGGTCGCGCGCGACATCGCTCATGCCAAGCTGCAGGAGCGGCTGGATCGCGGCGAGGGCCTGCCGCAATATCTGAAGGACCACCCGGTCTATTATGCCGGCCCCGCCAAGACGCCGGCGGGCATGGCGACCGGTAGCTTCGGCCCGACCACGGCCGGCCGCATGGACAGCTATGTCGAGGCCTTCCAGAAGGCCGGCGGCTCGCTGGTGATGCTGGCCAAGGGCAACCGCAGCAAGGCCGTGCTGAACGCCTGCAAGACCTATGGTGGCTTCTACCTCGGCTCCGTCGGTGGCCCGGCAGCGCGGCTGGCGCAGGACTGCATCCGCAAGGTCGAGGTGCTGGAATATCCGGAACTCGGCATGGAGGCGGTCTGGCGCATCGAGGTCGAGGATTTTCCGGCCTTCATCGTCGTCGACGACAAGGGCAACGACTTCTACGAGGGGCTGGAATAGTGCTGGCCCTCCGGCCCGGCTGCGAATGCTGCGACCGCGACCTGCCGCCCGACAGCAAGCTGGCGCTGATCTGCAGCTATGAATGCACCTGGTGCCTCGACTGCGCCGAGACGAAGCTCGGCATGACCTGCCCGAACTGCCAGGGCGATCTGGTGCCGCGTCCGATCCGCCCCGCCGCGATGCTGGCCAAGCATCCGGCCTCTTTCGAGCGTAAGCACCGGCCGCAAGCCTGCGGGGCCGCGTGACCCGCCGCCTCATCTCCTCCGGCTCCCGCTTCGAGGAAGAAATCGGTTATTCGCGCGCCGTGGTGGATGGCGACGACATCTTCGTCTCCGGCACCACCGGCTACGACTACGCCACCATGACCATCCAGGAGGGCATCGTCGCCCAGTGCGACCAGACCTTCCGCAACATCGCCGCCGCCCTCGCCCAGGCGGGCGCGACGATGGACGATGTGGTGCGCGCGCGATTCATCGTGCCGCGGCGCGAGGATTGGGAGCCGTGCTGGCCCGTGGTGAAGAAATATTTCGGCGTGGCCAGGCCCGCCTCCACACTCATTCATGCCGACCTCCAGACCGATGCGATGCGCATCGAGATCGAAGTCACCGCGCGGCTCCGGCGCCGCCAAGGGGAGCACTAGCCCATGCGTTTCGCCGTCGACCGGCTCGACCACCTCGTGATGACCGTGAAGGACGTCGAGATCAGCGCGGCCTGGTACCAGCGCGTGCTGGGCATGGAGCGTTCTGATTTCGGCCCGCACAACCGCACATCGGTGCGGTTCGGCGGCCAGAAGATCAACCTTCGCCCCGAGGAAGCGACCCAGGCCGAATGGTGGAGCGGCACCGCGACCATGCCCGGCGGCCAGGACCTCTGCTTCATCGCGACGGTCAGCGCGCTGCAGATCGTGGATCACCTGCACAGCTGCGGCATCACGATCGAAGCGGGGCCGACGCCGAAGGACGGTGCGCTCGGGCCGATCACCTCCGTCTATTGCCGGGATCCCGACGGCAACCTGATCGAGATCGCAAGCTACAGCTGAAGGCGCTTGGCTTCACGCCATGACGTCCCACTTGCCAAAGAGTCGGGCCGGGGAGACGGCGGCGTAACCATCGCTCCCCTGGCGCTTTCTTCCTCCCGACGCATAGGAGCTGGCATGAGCACGCGCACCGAAACCGACAGCCTCGGCACGATCGAAATCCCCGCGGACCGCCTCTGGGGGCCGCAGACCGAGCGGGCCCGCCGGCTCTTCGCCATCGGCACGGAGCGCTTCCCCTCCATCCTCATCCGCGCCGTCGGCCAGCAGAAATGGGCGGCCGCCGAGGCCAATGCCCGGTTGGGCGAATTGCCGCAGCACTTGGCAGACCCGATCCGGCAGGCCGCGAACGAGATCATCGCCGGCACGCGGGACGAGGAGTTTCCGCTGCATATCTGGCAGACGGGCTCCGGCACGCAGACCAACATGAACGCCAACGAGGTCATCTCGAACCGCGCGAACCAGCTCATGGGCCATCCGCTCGGCGCCCGGCAGCCAGTGCATCCGAACGACCATGTGAATCGTGGCCAATCTTCCAACGACAGCTTCCCAACGGTCATGCATCTGGCGGCGGTCCAGGCGGTGGTGCACCGGCTGAAGCCGGCGCTTGAGACGCTGGCGGCCAGCCTAGGCGCGCGCGCCACCGAATGGGCCTCGGTGGTGAAGATCGGCCGGACGCATCTCATGGATGCCGTGCCGGTGACGCTGGGCGGCGAATTCGCCACCTACGCGCGGCAGGTCCAGCACGGGGTGGCCCGGCTGGAGGCGACCATGCCGCGGCTGCTGCAGCTGCCCCAGGGGGGCACGGCCGCCGGGACCGGGCTGAACCGACACCCGGATTTCGACACCGCCTTCTGCGAGGTCATCGCGACCCGCCTCGGGTTGGCCTTCACGCCCAATCCGGACAAGTCAGAAGGCATGGCGGCGCATGACGCGCTGTTAGAGCTGCACGGCGCGATGAACACCGTTGCCGCCTCGCTGATGAAGATCGCCAACGACGTCCGGCTCATGGGCAGCGGGCCGCGGGCAGGAATTTCTGAGCTGGTGATCCCGGAGGACGGGCTTTCCAGCAGCATCATGCCGGGCAAGACCAACCCCACCCAGAGCGAGGCCCTGACCATGGTCTGCGCCCAGGTGATGGGAAACCAGGTGACGGTGACGATCGGCGCCAGCCAGGGCCACCTGGAGCTGAACGTCTTCAAGCCGGTGATCATCAACGCCGTGCTGCAATCGGCGCTGCTGCTGGCCGATGCCGCGGAAAGCTTTGCCCACAACATGGTGGACAAGCTGACGCCGAACCTGTCCCGGATCGCGGAAAACCTAGCGAAGTCGCTGATGCTGGCGACGGCGCTGAACCCGCACATCGGCTACGACCGTGCGGTGGCCATCGCGAAGCTCGCGCTGCATGAGGATCTGACGCTGCGCCAAGCCGCGCTGCGACTCGGCGCTGTCAGTGCTGAGGAATTCGATTCCTGGGTACGGCCGGAGGCTATGCTGAGCCCGGGCGGAAGCCTCCCCGGCGGGTGAGCGTGCGGCACCTCTCCAAACGCAGCGTGCGTCTGGCGGGGCACGCCACTTCTATCGCGCTGGAGCCGGAGTTCTGGGCGGCGCTGGAACGCGAGGCGACGCGGCGAGGCGCCACGCTCGCCACTGTCATCGCCGAGCAGGACGCGGCCCGGACCGGCGCGGAAGAACCGCTGGCCAGCCGGTTGCGCGTCTTTGCCCTGCGGGTGAGCGCGGCAAACGCCTGAATCGGCCCTGGGTGGGCCTATTGCAGGCTTACTGCGTGGATTCTTCCGGCGTCGGCGCGGAACGGCGAGCCTGCGGCATCGGCAGTGTCTCCGCCTCTCCAGCCAACTCGGCTTCGAGGCCGTTGGCTTGGCCGTTGGACTCCTGGCCCTCGCCCTGCTCGCTTTGGCCATCACCGGCATAGCCATCGCCCGGCTCGCGGTAGCGGCGATCCTGCTGAGGCTGGCCCTGCTGCTGCTGGGCGGCGCTCATGGCACCCAGGATGCGGAAATAATGCTCGGCGTGCTGGAAATAGCCTTCCGCCGCGACACGATCTCCCGCGCTCGTCGCGTCCCGGCCGAGCTGGAGATACTTCTCGAAAAGCTGCTGGGCCGTTCCACGAAGCCGCACATCGGGCCCGCTGGAATCGAAAACGTGATTGCGGTTAAGGGGCTGATTACCGCTGTTGCCGCTGCCGCTAGCGGCGCTGCGGTATTGACCGCCGCCGCCCCCGCCACCGCCGCCGCTGCCACCACCGCCGCCATGGCGCTGGCCACGGCGCATGCGCTTCATGTTCATTCGTTGTTATGCTTCTGCTGTCTGATGCTGCCGCGCAGGTTGTTCGACTCCGCGCGCGCTGTCGGTTGTCCGGCGCCGCCGCCCCTTGGGGCCGTGTCACCCATCTGCGGGCTCAAGGCCTCGCTGACGAAAGTGACACTAGACGGGATATTGCGATCCGCCAACCGGTTTCTGTTGGAGCGCCAATATCATGGCCCGGTCGATCCCGTTGAGGTCGGCGCGCATGCCCCGGAATTCAAGCCCCCCTGCTTCGACCAGGGCCTGGACTCCGGGCGCCTGCCCTTCCCCCAGTTCCAGCACGGCGCGGCCGTCAGGAGTCAGGAGCCTCGGCAGCTCGGCCAGGAGAGCGCGGTAGGCATCCAATCCGTCGGCCCCGCCGTCCAGCGCCGAGGCCGGTTCATGCAGCGCCACCTCGGGCATCAGTCCTGCGATCGCGGCGCTTTCGATATAGGGCGGGTTAGAGAGAATGAGGTCGAATCGGCCGGAGAGTGCATCCGCCCAGCTTCCGGCGAGGAAGCTCGCCCGGGCCGAAAGCCCGCTGCGCGCGGCATTGCGCTGCGCCAGCGCCGCCGCCTCGGGAATGAGGTCGATGCCGACACCTCGCGCCTCGGGAAATTCGGAGAGCACCGCGAGAAGCAGGCAGCCGGTGCCCGTGCCGAGGTCGAGGACTCGGCGCGGGATGACCCCCTCGGCCAGTACCGCCTCGATCAGCGTCTCCGAATCGGCGCGCGGGATCAGGGTGGCGGGGCTGACCTCGAGGTCGAGCGTCCAGAAACCGGCATGGCCGGTGATCCAGGCCATGGGTTCATGGCCGGCCCGGCGCTGCACCGCCGCACGGAAACGTGCGACCGCCTCGGGCGGAACGGCGCGGCGGGGGTCTCGCAGCAGAGCCTCGGTGGTGGTGTCCATGGCATGGGCGAGCAGCAGGCGCGCTTCGATCCGGGGACTTTCAATCGCGGCGGCGCGGAGCAGCTGGCCGGCCTGGCAGAGGAAGGCACCCACGGATTCGCCGGGATCGCAGGTCACGCCCCGCGGCTCAACTGGCTTCAGCCAGACGCGCGGCTTCGTCCTCGCTCACCAGTGCGTCGAAGAGATCGTCCAACTCGCCCATCATCACGCGGTCGATCTTGTGCAGGGTGAGGCCGATGCGATGGTCGGTGACGCGGCCCTGCGGGAAATTGTAGGTGCGGATGCGCTCGCTGCGGTCGCCGGTGCCGACCTGGCCCTTGCGATCGGCCGCACGGGCGGAGTCGAGGGCGCGGCGCTGGGCATCGTAGATCTTGGCCCGCAGCATCTTCATCGCCTTGGCCTTGTTCTTGTGCTGGCTCTTCTCTTCCTGCATCGCCACCACGGTTCCGGTCGGAATATGGGTGATGCGCACGGCGCTGTCCGTCTTGTTGACGTGCTGCCCGCCGGCGCCCTGCGCGCGGTAGGTGTCGATACGCAGGTCCTTGTCGTCGATCTTGATGTCGACCTCCTCAGCCTCGGCGAGGACGGCGACCGTCACGGTCGAGGTGTGGATGCGGCCCTGCGTCTCCGTCGCTGGCACGCGCTGGACGCGGTGCACGCCGCTCTCGAACTTCAGCCGGGCGAAGACGTCCCGCCCCTCGATTTCGCCCATGGCGCCCTTGATGCCGCCGAGCTCGTTCTCGTCGTATTCGAGGATGGTGAAGCGCCAGCCGCGGTTCTCAGCGTATTTCTGATAGGCGTGGAATAGTTCGCCTGCGAAAAGCCCGGCCTCGTCGCCGCCCGCGGCGGGGCGGATTTCGAGGATGGCGTTGCGCTCGTCGGCAGCGTCGCGGGGCAGCAGCAGAAGGCGGATTTCGCGCTCCATGCGGGGCAGCTTCTGCTTGGCCTCGAACAGTTCCGCCTCGGCCAGTTCGCGCATCTCGGGGTCGGCCAGCATCGCTTCCGCCTCGGCCTGGGCGGTCTCCAGTGCGCGGTATTCGGTGACCTTCACGACCAGCGGCTCGAGCGTCGAGAGCTCCTTGGACAGGGTGCCGACCTGAGCCCCGTCAGCCGTCTCCAACTGCGCGCGCAACTCGGCGGCGCGGATCATCACCCGGTCTAGCGAAGTAGGGAGGCTCATCCGCGCAACCGCTCCACCAGGGCGTCCAGCGCGACCTCTTCCTGCGTCCCGGCATCGAGGTCCCGGAGCTGGACGACGCCGCTTGCCGCCTCGGTCTCGCCGATAATCAGTGCGGCGCGGGCGCCCTGCTTGTTGGCGCGCTCCATCCGGCGCTTGAGATTGCCGCGATAGCCCATCTCGGCGCCGATTCCGGCAGCGCGCAGCGCCTGCAGCACGCTCAGGGCGACGCCCTCCTCGGCTTCGCTGACCGGAATCACCGTGACCAGGCGGGGCGCGGGCGGCGTGAGGCCGGCGCGTTCCATCAGCATGGCCAGCCGCTCGACGCCGGCCGCCCAGCCTACGGCGGGCGTGGGCGGGCCGCCCATCTCCTCGACCAGCCCATCATAGCGGCCGCCGCCCATCACCGTGCCCTGGGCACCGAGGCGATCGGTCACGAATTCAAAGGCGGTATGGCTGTAGTAATCGAGGCCGCGGACGATGCGCGGATTCTCGCGGTAGGGGACGGCGAAGCTATCTAGATAGCGGCGCAGCGCATCCCAATGAGTGCTGGCGGCGGGGGTCAGGAAGGGCGTGATGGTGGGCGCGTCAGCCACAAGCTTGCGGTCGCCCTCGTCCTTGCTGTCGATGATGCGAAGCGGGTTCTTTTCCAGCCGGCGCTGGCTGTCCTCGCTGAGCGAATCCTTGTGGGCGGAGAAATGCTGGATGAGCGCGGCGCGATAGGCATCGCGGCTCTCCGCATCGCCCAGCGTGTTCACCTCCAGGATAACCCCCTCGTCCAGGCCAAGCTCGCGCTGGATCTGGTAACCGCAGGCGATCACCTCAGCATCGGCGAGCGGCTCGGAAGTGCCGAGAATCTCGGCGCCGATCTGGTGGAATTGGCGGAAACGCCCGGCCTGCGGGCGCTCGTAGCGAAACATCGGGCCGGCGTAGAAGACCTTGCGAGGCAACGACTGCGTGAGCCCGTTGGAGACCAGCGCGCGGCAGACGCCGGCAGTGTTCTCGGGCCGCAACGTGATGCTCTCGCCGCCGCGATCCTCGAAGACGTACATCTCCTTGCTGACCACGTCCGAGGTCTCGCCCAGGCCGCGGGCGAAGACGCGGGTGTCCTCGAAGATGGGCGTGACCCATTCCTCGAAGCCGTAGAGCGCGGAAATCCGGCGCGCAGTCTTGATGACGCGGTGGTGACGGCGAAATTCCTCGCCGATCAGATCACGCGTGCCGCGCGGCGGCTGGAGCTTTTGGCTGGACATGAGGTGCGGGTAGCGTTTGCGCGCGGGGCGGGCAAGGGTCAGGGCGTAATGAGTGTCACGTCCGGGAAATAGGCTCGGTACCTCGGGGCGTCGCGCGTCATCAGTGGCGCCTGACGAATAGCGGCGTGGGCGCCGATAAAGAAATCAGGAAGGACGCCAGTCCGGGTGCCTCCCTGGCGACGGTATCGAAGATGGGCGCGTACCGCGAGAACCAGGCCCTCGCGCGGCGTTCGCTCGAGCTCGATGCCCGCCGCCGTCAGAAATGCATTCAATTCCTCGATCCGACTGAAGCTGACGGAAAGCTCAGCATAGACGATGTCATTGATCAGGAGCGGACCCGAAGCGGCTTGCTCATTGAGGCGATGGCGCGACCAATGCGTCCACTCGGAATCGCCTTGGGTGATGTCGAGCAGAACATTGGAATCGACAAAGGTCACTCCTCATCACCACGCATCAGCTTCATGATGTCATCGGTCGACACGCCTTTGAGGGCAGTGCCGCAGCCTACCAGGCTCCCGAAGCGATCAGGCTGCGCCGGCACATCGGCAGCCTTGCGCATCGCGATACGTCCATCCGGCAGGGCCTCGAACTCGACCCGGCTGCCTGGCGTAAGGCCGAGGCGGTCCCGCATCGGCTTCGGAATCGTGACTTGGCCCTTCACTGTAATGGGCATGCCCATGGTAATACCTCCTCGCGAGAAGTATTACTTAATTGTTCGGGACGCGGATCTCAAGCCCTGCGGCGTCACTCCGCCGCGAGCACCGCCAGCTTCTGGGCTTCCTCGGCGGCCTTTTGCGCATCCGCCTCGGCCTGGAGCAGCGACGCACGCGCCTCCACCAGCGCCACCAGATGATCCACCATCGCGTCCGTATCCGTGGTGTGATCCTGGCGGCCCGCGGAATAGACCATGTGCTTGCTGGCCCCGCCGCCGGTCAGGCCGATATCGGTCATCAGCGCCTCGCCCGGCCCATTCACCACGCAGCCGATGATCGAGAGGCTGACGGGCTGCACCACATGGGCCAGCCGTTCCTCCAGCTTCTCCACCGTGCGGATCACGTCGAAGCCCTGACGCGCGCAGGAGGGGCAGGAGATGATCTTCACGCCCCGGTGCCGCAGATGCAGGGACTTCAGGATGTCCCAACCGACCGAGACCTCCTCAGCGGGCTCCGCGCTCAGCGAAACTCGCATCGTGTCGCCGATACCGGCCCAAAGCAGCGAGCCCAGCCCGATGGAGGACTTCACCGTGCCCGTGCGCCTACCGCCTGCCTCAGTAATCCCGATATGCAGCGGATGGTCGCAGGCGTCGGCGAGCTGCTGATAGGCGGCGACGGCGAGGAAATGGTCCGACGCCTTCACCGCCACCTTATATTCGTGGAAATCATGGTCCTGGAGCAATTTGATATGGTCGAGCGCGC
>JAQGHY010000178.1 GCA_028291455.1 Rubritepida sp.
GGTGAGGCGGGGTGCGACAGAATTCGCCGGGGCTGGTGAAACCAGCGGTGCGTGGTCGGAGTGGCGGGATTTGAACCCACGACCCCTTGTCCCCCAGACAAGTGCGCTACCAGGCTGCGCTACACTCCGACGCGGGAGGCATTACCATCCGTAGCGCGCTTGTCCAAGAGGGTTCGGCTCAGACAATCGGCCTGTCGTAGAGATCGCCCCTCGTAGGCGGCATTCCGGACGCGCCACGCGCACGCTTGGTGGCCACAGTCTGATAGATGCCGATGGTCCCGCGCTCGAAGCCGAGGCAGACGCCGGCCAGGTACAGCAGCCAGAGCCGGGTCTTTGCCGCGCCCACCTCGGCCTCGGCTGCGGCGCGGTTGGCGGCCAGCCGCTCGGTCCAAAGCCGGCAGGTGCGGCCGTAATGCTCGCGCCAGCCCTCGACGTCATGCACCTCGAAACCGCCGGCCTCCAGCGCATCCACCGTGCCGCCGATGTGGTCCAGCTCGCTGCCGGGGAAGACGTAGTTCACGATGGCCGCATATTCCGGGCGCTTCTTGCGGAAGGTGCGCTCGTCGCCCTTCATGGGGCGGGTGATGGCGTGGTGCAGGTAGATCCCGCGCGGCCGGAGCATGTCGCGGATCTCGCGGAAATAGCCGGCGCGATTCGCGAGGCCGACATGCTCGAACATGCCGATGGAGGCGATCTTGTCGAACTCCATTCCCGTGAGCGTACGGAAGTCCCGCAGCTCGATCGTCACGCGATCCCCGAGGCCGAGGCGCTGCACCTTGGCGGTCGCGAAATCGAACTGCGCCTGGCTGAGCGTCACGCCATGGGCCTGCACGCCGTGATGCTGCGCGGCATGGCAGGCAAGGCCACCCCAGCCGCAGCCGATATCGAGGAAGCGCTCGCCGGGGGCGAGGCGCAGCTTGCGGCAGATCATCTCCAGCTTGGCCTGCTGGGCGGTGGCGATATCGGCCTGCCAGTCCGGGAAGTAGGCGCAGGAATAGACCATCTCGGGGTCGAGGAAGAGCGCGTAGAATTCGTTCGAGAGGTCGTAGTGGAACTGCACCTGAGCCTTGTCGTCCCGGCCTTCCTCGGCGTGCGCCTTCTGGTCCCCGGCATAGGCGTGGCTGGGATCGGCGGCGCCGGAGCCGAAGAGGAAGGGGAGCAGAGCGCGAAGTGCTGCGAACTTGTTGATCTGGCGCGCAATGCCGCGGGTGCCTTTGGCGCCGCGCCGCGCCGCGAGGTCGAGCAGCGTGCCGCCCTCGATGTCGATCCTGCCCTCGGCGATGAGCTCCACGACGGTGGTCAGGCGTGGGCGGCGGAGCAGCCGGGTAATGGCGCTGGGATCGCGCACCGCCAGCGCGAGGTCGCCGCTCCAATCAGGGCCGAGCGGAATGGCCTGCCCGTCCCAGAGACGGATGGCGAGGTCCATGTCGAGCTTCGCGCCGACGCTGGAGATGAGGCTGCGAAGCGCGGTCAGGCGTGGCTCGGACATGGCAGAAAGTTACCACGGCGGGCGACCCGCTCATACTCCCGCGGCTCACGCCTCAGACGTCGAGGTTCGCCACCTTCAGCGCATTGCCCACGATGAACTCGCGCCGCGGCTCCACCACGTCGCCCATCAGCGTGGAGAACACGCTCTCCGCATCTTCCGCATCGTCCACGCGCACCTGCAGCAGCGTGCGCACGGCCGGGTCCAACGTGGTCTTCCAGAGCTGGTCCGGGTTCATCTCGCCCAGCCCCTTGAAGCGCTGGATGGAAAGACCGCGACGCCCCTGCCCCAGGATGCGATCGAAGGCCGCAAGCGGACCGCGCACGGCGGCTTCGTTGCCCTCGAAGGCGAGCTTCGCACCGGCGAGAAAGTCGCGCCGCAGCGTGTCGCGCCGCTCGTCGAGCCAGCGCGCTTCGGCGCTGCGCAGCGCCGAAGCGGAAACCGTGTGCCGCTCGGCCACGCCGCGCACCATGCGGTGCATGTGCACGCCGGCGTCGTCGACGCTCACCTTCCAGCCGCGCTCGGCCGGGGGTGCCATGGCGTCGAGCCGCGCGACGAAGTCGTTCGCGCCCTCCAGCGAGCGCTGCGCATCCGGTGTCAGGATGCCGGCCATCGCCGCCTGCTCCACGATCTCGACGGGCAAGCCCACCGCAAGGCGGCGCAGGCGGGACGTGGTCTGGCGCAGGCCCTCCACGACTTCGAGCAGCTCGGCCTCAACGGCCACGCGGCCATCGGCCAGCGTGATGCGCGCATTGTGCGTCGCCTTCTCGATCAGATAGTCCTCGAGGGCGCGGTCGTCCTTCAGGTATCGCTCGTCGCTGCCGCGCTTCGCCCGGTAGAGCGGCGGCTGCGCGATGTAGAGGTAGCCGCGTTCGATCAGCTGCGGCATCTGCCGGAAGAAGAAGGTCAGCAGCAGCGTGCGGATGTGCGAGCCATCCACGTCGGCGTCCGTCATGATGATGATGCGGTGGTAGCGAAGCTTGTCAGCCGAAAAACCGCCGCGCGCCGGCTCGCCCGGCCCGATGCCGGTGCCGAGTGCGGTGATGAGCGTGCCGATCTCGGCGCTCGCCAGCATCTTGTCGATGCGGGCGCGCTCGACGTTCAGGATCTTGCCCTTCAACGGCAGGATCGCCTGGTTGGCCCGGTTGCGCCCCTGCTTCGCGGAGCCACCTGCCGAGTCGCCCTCGACCAGGAAGAGCTCGCACTTGGCGGGGTCCTTCTCCTGGCAATCGGCCAGCTTGCCCGGGAGCGTCGAGAATTCCAGGGCGTTCTTGCGGCCGACCTTCTCGCGCGCCAGCTGCGCCGCCTTGCGGGCCACCGCCGACAGCACGACCTGATCGAGGACCAGCCTGGCTTCCTTGGGATGCGTCTCGAACCAATGCGACAGCGCGTCGGCCACGGCCATCTGCACCACCGGCTGCACCTCCGAAGAGACCAGCTTGTCCTTGGTCTGCGAGCTGAACTTCGGGTCCGGCACCTTGACCGAAAGCACGCAGGTCAGCCCCTCGCGCATGTCGTCGCCGACGAGCTCGATCTTTTCCTTCTTCGCGAGGTCCTCGGCGTATTTGGTCACCACGCGCGTTAGCGCCTGGCGGAAGCCGGCCTGGTGCGAGCCGCCGTCGCGCTGCGGAATGTTGTTGGTGAAGCAGAGCATCACCTCACGCGGCGAACTGGTCCACCACATCGCGAGCTCAACGCGGATGCCCTCGCCTTCCTTGGCGACCACGCTGATCGGCGGCTTGAAGATGGGCTCCTTGCCCTTGTCGAGCCACTCGACGAAGGCGACCAGGCCGCCGTCGAACTTGAACGCCGCCGTCTCGGCCGGGACGTGGCGATCGTCGCGCAGCGAGATGGCGAGGCCGGAGTTCAGGAAGGCCAGCTCGCGCAGGCGGCGCTCCAGGATGTGGAAGTCGTATTCGATATTCGTGAAGGTGCCGACCGACGGCTTGAAGGTGACCTCGGTGCCCTGATGATGCGTGGTCGGGCCGATCACCTTCAGCGGCTGAACCGTGTCGCCATGCTCGAAGCGGATGAAGTGCTCGATGCCGCCGCGCCAGATGCGGACTTCCATCCACTCGCTGAGCGCGTTCACCACCGCAGCGCCCACGCCGTGCAGGCCGCCGGAGACCTTGTAGGAATTCTGGTTGAACTTGCCGCCGGCGTGCAGCCGCGTCAGCACCACCTCGGCGGCCGAAACGCCCTCCTCCGCGTGGATATCCACGGGGATGCCGCGCCCGTCATCCGTGACGGTCACGCTGCCGTCGCCGTTCAGCACGAGATCGACGCGCGAGGCGTAGCCGGCCTGTGCCTCATCGACCGAATTGTCGATGATTTCAAAGGCCATGTGATGCAGGCCCGAGCCGTCATCCGTGTCGCCGATATACATGCCGGGCCGCTTGCGCACGGCTTCGAGGCCGCGCAGGACGGTGATGGAGGCGCCGGTGTAGTCCGCGTCGGAGACCTGATTCAGGGGGGTGCTGCCGGTCGGGGTATCGTTGGTCATCGTGATTCGGGAAACCTCAGGTAAGACAGCACTTATATGGCATTTTTCCTGCCATTATGGCAGGGGGGTCAGACGGGCGTCGCCTGGAGCCACGCGCCAGTGTTCGGCCAGCCTGGAGAGCGGTGAAAACACCTCCGCATCCGTTCCTGTCAGGAAACTTTGCGCCGGCAGAGCCGATAACGCCCTGAAAAGCGCGCTGCGGCGCTCGGCGTCCAGATGAGCGGCCACCTCGTCCAGCAGCAGCAGCGGCGCGAAGCCCCTCGCGGCCGCGATCAGCCCGGCATGCGCCAACACCGTCGAGACCAGCAGCGCCTTCTGCTCGCCCGTGGAACACAGCCCCGCGGCGATGCCTTTTGCGGCATGGGTGAACAGCAGATCGGCCCGGTGCGGGCCGCTGAGCGTGGCCCCCGCCGCCGCATCCCGCGCTCGCGAGCTGGCCCAGGAGGCCCGCAAGGCGTCCTCGGCGGCCAGCGCGGGCATCGTGTCCAGCAGCTTCGCGGCCGGGCACTGCAGCGTCAGGATCGCGGCCGGGAAGGCGCCCGCCGCGCCGCCCTCCAGCGCCGTATTCAGCCGCGCCACCAGCGCCCGGCGCGAGGCGGCGATGGCGATGCCGTGCCGCGCCATCGCATCCTCCAGCCCCGCGAGCCAGGCGGCCTCGGCACGCCCCTGCCCGAGCAGCCGGTTGCGGCCGGCCATCGCGGATTCGTACGCCGTGACCTCGCGCGCCAGATGCGGCTCCAGCGCCATGGCCAGCCGGTCGAGGAAGCGGCGTCGCCCGCCGGCGCTTTCCTGGAACAGGCGGTCCATCTGCGGCGTGATCCAGACGGCGGCCACGCGCTCCGCCAGCTCGGCCTGGGTGCGCAGCTTCTCGCCGTCCAGCCGAAAGGCGCGGCGCTCGGCGCTGCCCTCCTCCAGGCTGCCGGTGCCGACCTCGAAGCCGCCCGACCCATCATCGAAACTGCCTGAGACAGCCCAGGGCGGCGCCGCGTCCATCGCGACTTCGCTGATGCGCGCGCCCCGCAGCCCGCGGCCGGGCGCGAGCAGGCTGATCGCTTCGAGGAGGTTGGTTTTGCCGGCGCCGTTGGGGCCGCTGAAGACGATGAGGGGGGTGGAAAAACGCAGATCGGCCGCGGGGTAGGAGCGGAAGCGGGTTAGGCGGAGGCGCGTTAGTTGCAGCATGTGGTTCTTGAGGGGCGCCGCCCCTCAAACTCCCTGGCAGGAACCTTGGGTTCCTGCACCTCCGTTCGCTTAGACTCGCATCGGCATCAGGACGTAGAGCGCGCCTGGGTCCTTGGAGTCCGCGACTACCGTCGGCGCGCTGCCGTCTGAGAAGCGGAACTCCAGCTCGTCGCCGACCTGGTCCGTGATGTCGTTCAGGTAGCGCGCCTGGAAGCCGATCTCGATGGGCGAGGAGGAGTAGCTCACCGAACCCTCGTCCAGCTCCTCCTGCGCCTGGCCCTGCTCGGCGCTGGACGCCGTCAGCAGAAGGTGGTTGCGGTCGATGGACAGCTTCACCGGACGCGAGCGCTCGCTGGAAATCGCCGCCACGCGGCCCACGGCCTCGGCGAATTCCTTCTTCGAGACCTTCAGGATCTTGTCGTTGCCGCGCGGAATCACCCGCTCATAATCCGGGAAGGTGCCGTCGATGAGCTTGCTGGTCAGCGTGACCGTGCCGATGCGGAAGCTGATCTTTGTGTCCGACAGGCGGAACTCGATCTCGTCGCGCGTCTCCTCGGCGAGCTTGTTCACCTCGTTCACCGTCTTGCGGGGAATGATGACGCCCGGCATGCCGCCGGCACCCTCCGGCAGGTCCTCCTCGACGCGCGCCAGGCGATGGCCGTCCGTCGCCGCGGCCCGCAGCACCTTGCGGCCATCGGCCTCGGCGGTGTGGAGGTAGATGCCGTTGAGGTAGTAGCGCGTCTCCTCCGTGCTGATGGCGAAGCGCGTGCGCGAGATCATGCCGCGCAGCTTGGCCGCTTCCAGCTTGAACTGATGCGGCATGGCGCCCTCGGTCATCGAGGGGAAATCCTCGACGGGCAGCACGGGCAGGCTGGTGCTGAAACGGCCGGCACGCAGCGCCAGCGGCGCGTCGCCGCCCTTGTGGTCGAGCTCGACCATGGCGCCCTCGGGCAGTTTGCGAACGATCTCGTAGAGGGTGCTGGAGGGCGCGGTGGTGCGGCCCGGGCGGGCGACCTGCACGCCGGAGACTTCCTCGACGATGGCGATTTCCATGTCGGTTGCGGTCACGCGCAGCACGCCGTCCTTCGCGTCGAGAAGGATATTGGCGAGGATGGGAATGGTATTCCGGCGCTCGACCACGGATTGCGTGTGACCGAGAGCCTTGAGCAGGATGGCGCGCTCGACGCTGAACTTCATCTCACGGTCCCTTGCAATCCGAAGGCGCTGGCACGATTCGCCGCGCAATACGGCGGAAGCTCTAGCATTTGGTTCGCCTTCGGCAAAGCGCCGGGACAGAAAGCATGTTGTCGCACTCAGCGAGGCGTGAAGGAGAGCCGACGGTGTCCCGCGGCCCCCTTCGTCACATCTCCAGCATCTTGCGGAGCAGCGTCACATCCTCGGCAAAAGACGGGTCGCCGGCCATCAACTCCGTGATCTTATTCACCGCATGCAGCACCGTCGTGTGGTCGCGGTTGCCGAAGCGGCGGCCGATCTCGGGTAGCGAGCGCGAGGTGAGCTGCTTGGCCAGATACATCGCCACCTGCCGCGGCCGCGCCACCGCGCGTGCGCGCCGGGCCGAGGCCATTTCCGTCAGCCGGATGTTGTAGTGCTCGGCGACCTTGCGCTGGATGTCGTCGATCGAGAGCCGCTTGTCATGCGCCCTTAGGATATCGGACAGCACCTCGGGCACCGTATCCAGCGTGATGGGCCGGCCAAAGAGCTTGGCATGGGCAACCAGCCGGTTCAGCGCGCCTTCGAGGTCGCGGACATTGGACGCGATCTTGCGGGCCAGCAGCTCCTGCACGCGGGCGGGCACCTCGACGCCGGAGTTGTGTGCCTTGGCCTGGAGGATGGACAGCCGCAGTTCATAGGTCGTGGCGTGCAGATCGGCGACGATGCCGCCGGAGAGCCGCGTGCGAAGGCGATCCTCGATGCCCGACAGGTCATTCGGTGCCTTGTCGGCGGAGATGATGATCTGCTTGCCGGCGTCGATCAGCGCGTTGAAGGTGTGGAAGAACTCCTCCTGCGTATTGTCCTTGCCGATGAGGAACTGCAGGTCGTCGACCATCAGCACATGCACGGAGCGGAGCTGGGTCTTGAACTCCATAGTATTGTGCGAGCGCAGCGCCGCGATGAAGCGGTACATGAACTTCTCGGCCGACATATAGGCGACGGAAAGATCCGGCTCCTGCTCGCGCAAGGACCAGGCGATGGAATGCATCAGGTGCGTCTTGCCCAGACCCACCCCGCCATACAGGAAGAGCGGGTTGAAGCCGGCCTGGGCCGGGCTTTCGGCCACGCGGCGGGCGCAGGCATGGGCGAATTCGTTTGGCTTGCCGACGACGAAGGTGTCGAAGGTGAAGCGCTGGTCGAGCGGCACCAGCCAATCGTTGCGGACGGGCTCGGAGGCGGCGGTCATCGGGGGCGCGGCCGGTGCGGGGGCCACCATCAGGCTTTCGCCCAGGGGCGCGGCATCCTCCGCCTCGCTTTCCACGGGAGCGCGGGCGGCCACACCGACGGCCTGCACGCGCAGCTCGACCGTACGAATCCCCGCCATTTCGGCCTGGCACATCAACCTGAGGCGATCGCCGTAATGGTCGCGCACCCAATCACGAAGAAAGCGGGTCGGCAGGCTGATGAGGACCGCCTCGCCGTCCACCCCGCCGAGGGTCATCTGACGGAGCCAGTTGCGGTACTCTACGTCGCCGACTTCCTGGCGGAGGCGCGCACGGACGCGGGCCCAGCTGGCAGCGGTTTTTCCGGCATTGGGTGGGGGAAGTTCGCCGGAATCCTGGTCCATCCCTGTCCTCGGTCTCTCAACGCCCAGCTGAGGCGCATCGGTTGCGTCATTTTGGAGGGCGGGGGCGCCCCAAATCATACTTCCTGAGAGAATTCAGTAGCTTGTAAGCAGGGTGCCCGTCTCAGCGGGCTATCTCGATCGGGAGTTTAGCGTGAGTAACGCTACGAAACAAAGAAAACAGCGACCTGATCGCGCAGACTCCGACAGCAGTGTGACAAACAAGCCGCTATCGCGCGTCACTAAAGTGACAGACGCGCGACATCGGCGAGAGTATAGAATACTCTCGGCCGAGCCGATCTAGTTGTCCTGTAGTAGGGAGAGACTTCAGGCCGCGGGGGCGATGATCGCCTTGATGCGCTTGGAGAGGCGCGACAACTTGCGGGCCACGGTGTTGCGGTGCAGCACACCCTTGCTCACGGCGCGCTGCATCTCGGGCTCGGCGCCCTGGAAGGCAGCGGCGGCCTGGGCCTTGTCGCCCCCCGCGATCGCCAGCTCAACCTTACGGAGGAACGTGCGGACGCGCGAGCGCCGCATACGGTTCCGCTCGGTGCGCTTCTCGGTCTGACGGATGCGCTTACGCGCGGAGGCATTGTTGGCCATGGGCTGTGTGATGCTATCGCTGCTGGAGTGAATACAAGGACGGGCAGACCCGCCATGGGAGGCACAGGGTCTAAGCCGCGACCCCCATCAACGTCAAGCCGCCTGCTTCCGCATGGCCGCTATCTGTTGCGGAAGGCCGGTTTACGCTTTTCCGCAAAGGCCGCCATCCCCTCCTTCTGATCCTCCGTCGCGAAGAGCGAGTAGAAGATCTTGCGCTCGAAACGTACCCCCTCGCTCAGCGTGGTCTCGAAGGCCCGGTTCACCGCCTCCTTCGCGATGGCGACCGAGGGTGCCGACAGGCTGCCGATCTTCTCCGCGACCTTCATCGCCTCGGGCATCAGCTGGTCCA
>JAQGHY010000129.1 GCA_028291455.1 Rubritepida sp.
GCCGGGCACATTGGCCACGATGCCAGCCGAATAGGCGGCGAGGTAGATGCCGATGAAGCGGATGAAGGTCAGCCCCTCGGCCTCGGGCAGCAGCACGTAGAAGATCGCGGCGGTGACCGCGACATCCACCGTCGCCAGCAGGCTCTGCGCGACCGCCATGCTGGTGGCCGGCAGTTCCACCACATGGCCGAAGATGCGGATGGTCCGGCGGAAGCGGCTCAGCATGATATAGGCCAGCACCACGCCGAACAGCGGCACCGCCATCAGCTGCAAGGCCCAGCGCGGCAGGGTGCTGCCCAGCCAGGGCAGCACTTCGGGCTCCATGATGAGCACCGCACCGCCAAGCGCCATCCCGCCCAGGCCGAAGGTCAGCGAGGTGAAGCCGATGACCTTGCCGATCTCGAGCGTCGAATAGCCCCAGGCGGAATAGAGCCGGAAGCGCACCGCCGCACCGGAAACCGCCGCGAAGCCGAGGTTGTGCGCCAGCGCGTAGCCGCAGAAGGAGGCCAGCAAGGCCCGCCCCCAGCTCGATGGCCGCCCCGCATATCGGGCCCCCAGCCAGTCATAGGCGGCGAGCACCAGATAGGCGGCGACCGTGAGGCCTGCCCCCACCCAGAGCGCGTGATGCGGGATCAGCCCCATCGCGCGCGTCACGTCGGCGATGGCGAGGTTGCGGAATTCGCGCTGCACGACCCAGATCGCCGCGACCATCAGCAGCAGGCCGAAGGCGGTGGCCCCGTGACGCTTGAGGAATGGCAGCATGGCCTTCACGCGGAGGCGTTCTCGCGCGCCAGCGCCGCCTCGATATGCGCGCAGGCCTCGACCACGCCCATCACGGCGATGGTGCCGCCGAAGCGCGGGCCTTCGCTCTTGCCCAGCAGCACCTCGTAGAGCGCGCTGAACCAGGCACGGCCGACGCCGGGGCGGCCGCCATCCTTGGCGGGCGTCTGGAAGGCCGGGAATTCGCGCGCCGCGTCATAGACCGCCTCCTGCAGGGCGGCCTCGCGCTCGGGTCCGGCGGGGAGGGCGTCGAATTCCGGGGCTCGGGCGCGCAGGATCTCGACCAGCCGGCGCATGGCGACGGCTTCGTCGGGCGTGGCCTCGCGGAACCTCCGCTCGGGGGCGATGAAGTCGCGCCAATAGGCGCAGGCATTGCGGATGAGGCGGTCCAGCACCGGCTCGGCCTCGGGCGTCAGCTCGGGGTGGTACTTGCGCAGATAGGCCCAGAGCCGCTCGGGATCGTCGGTATTGGCGATGCCTGCGAGGTTCAGCAGCGTGGCGTAGGAGACGGGCGGCGGCGCGAAATTCGGCGCTACGCCATGATAGATATGCCATGCCGGGTTCGCCGGATCGGGCTGGCTGCGTAGCTTGGCCAGATGGGCCAGCCAGTCGTCCACCGCGCGGGGGATGACCTCCTTGTGCAGCCGCTTGGCGCTGCCGGGCGAGCCGAACATGAAGAGGGCGAGGCTCTCGGGCGGGCCGTATTCCAGCCACTGCTCGATGGTCAGGCCGTTGCCCTTGCTCTTGCTGATCTTCTGGCCGGCGGCGTCGTTGAACAGCTCGTAGGTGAAGGTGACCGGCGGCTCGCTGCCCAGCACCTTGCAGATGCGCGAGGAGAGCTTGACGCTGTCGATCAGGTCCTTGCCCGACATCTCGTAATCGACGCCGAGCGCATGCCAGCGCAACGCCCAATCGGCCTTCCACTGGGCCTTGCAGGCGCCGCCGGTGACCTTGGTCTCGAAGGTCTCGCCGGTATCGGGGTCGCGCCAGACGATGGTGCCGGCCTCGGGCCGCGTCTCCTCCACCGGCACCTGCATGACCACGCCCGTCTTGGGGTGGATCGGCAGGAAGGGGGAGTAGGTGGCGCGGCGTTCGGCGCCGAGCGTGGGCAGGATCACCTGCCGCACCTCCTCATGCAGGGACAGCATGTGCAGCAGCGCCTCGTCGAAGCGGCCGGAGGCATAGTAGTCGGTGCTGGAGGCGAATTCGTATTCGAAGCCGAACTCGTCGAGGAAGCTGCGCAGGCGGGCATTGTTGTGCTGCCCGAAGCTTGGATGCGTGCCGAAGGGGTCGGGAACGCGGGTCAGCGGCTTGCCGAGATAGGCGGCCAGCATCTCCTTGTTGGGCACGTTGTCCGGCACCTTGCGCAGCCCGTCCATATCGTCGCTGAAGGCGAGCAGGCGTGAGGGCAGTCCGGTCAGCCGTGTGAAGGCCTCGCGCACCCAACTGGTCCGCGCGACCTCGCCGAAGGTGCCGATATGCGGCAGGCCCGAGGGGCCGTAGCCGGTCTGGAACAGGGCCTCGGATTTTCCTGTCGCCGCCATGCGGTCAGCCAGCTTGGCGGCTTCCTCGAAGGGCCAGGCGCGGACGGTGCGGAGGGATGGATCGGCGGACATGAGGTGGGGATGGCAGGGGGCGGCGGCGTGGTCAATGCGGGGACTGCCCAAAGCTGCGGCAAGCCTGCCCCGCAAAGACGCAGCGGACGGCGGATGGCTATGGTCTGCCGCCGGAAGGCTCTTCCCCCCGAGCCGGTCCTGCGGGACGAATCCGCCCGGAGGAACCGCCCATGTCCGACTTCGACCCTGGTGCCTATGCGAAGCAGGCCGCCGCCGCCATCGGGCTGCCGCTGCATGAGGCGCATCTGCCCGGCATCGTAATGAATCTAGGTCTGGCCGCTAAAATGGCGGCGCTGCTCCAGCAGATGCCGCTGACCCCGGCGGACGAGGCGGCGCCGGTCTTCGTCGCGGGGCCGCGCAAGTGAGCGCCGTCGCGCTCGCCGCCGAAATTCGTGCCGGCAGGCGCCGCGCCGCCGATGTGGTGGAGGAGCGCCTGGCCGACATCGCCGCCCGCGACGGGCAGTTCAACGCCTTCACCGAGGTGACCGCCGCCCGCGCCCGCACCGAGGCCGCCGCCGTGGATGCGAAAGTCGCCGCCGGGCAGGATCCCGGCCCCATGGCGGGCGTGCCGGTGGCAGTGAAGAACCTGTTCGACCTGGAGGGCATCACAACCCTCGCCGGCTCTAAGATCGAGCGCGACAGCCCGCCCGCCACGCGCGACGCCTTCCTGGTGCGGCAGATGTCGGCGGCGGGCGCGGTCATGCTCGGCGCGCTGAACATGGACGAATACGCCTATGGCTTCACCACCGAGAACGCGCATTACGGCGCCTGCCACAACCCGCACGACCTGACGCGCGTGGCCGGCGGCTCCTCGGGCGGGAGTGCCGCGGCCGTCGCGGGCGGGCTGGTGCCGGTCACGCTTGGCAGCGACACCAACGGTTCGATCCGCGTGCCGTCCTCGCTTTGCGGGATCTGGGGCATCAAGCCGACCTATGGGCGGCTGTCGCGCCACGGCGGATACCTGTTCGCCGCGAGCTTTGACCATCTGGGGCCGTTTGCGCGAGAGCTGGCCGACCTGGCGCTGGCCTACAATGTGCTGCAGGGCGAGGACCTCGAGGACCCCGCGCAGTGCTGGCACGGCATGGCGCCCGTCCGGCTGGAGGCGGAGATCGGCGGGTTGCGCATCGCCGTCGCGGACGACCACTTCACCCGCGGCGGCCATGCCGAGGGCTATGCGGCCGTCGCCGCCGTGGCCAGGGCGCTGGGCGCCACGCGGCGCGTCACCATTCCCGATGCGGCGCTCGGCCGTGCGGCGGCCTTCCTCATCACCATGGCCGAGGGCGCGAACCTGCACATGCCCGACCTCCGCACCCGGCCCGACGATTTCGACTTCGCGACGCGCGACCGCTTCCTGGCCGGCGCCCTGCTGCCGGCGCATTGGGTGCAGCAGGCCCAGCGCGTCCGCGCCGCTTACAGGGCCAAGGTGCTGAGGTTGTTCGACGATGTGGACGTGATCCTGGCTCCCGCCACGCCCTTCGTCGCGCCGTTGATCGGGCAGGAGATGATCGAGGTGGAGGGGCAGTCCATCCCGGTCCGGCCCAACCTCGGCGTCTATACCCAGCCGATTTCCTGCATCGGCCTGCCCGTCATCGCCGCGCCGATCGCCGATCCCGTGGGGCTGGGCACGCCGGGGGGTATGCCGATCGGCGTGCAGTTGATCGGCGCGCCCTGGGCGGAGGAAAAGCTGTTCCGCGTCGCCGCCGCACTCGAAAAACTGGGCGTCTGCGCCGCGCCCCCGATCAGGACCTGACCATGCACGAGATCAATATTCCGCAAGTCCATGCCGAGGTTTCGGCGGCCTTCTACCGCTACGAGGCGGCGCTGGTCGGCAACGACGTCGCCGTGCTGGACGAGCTGTTCTGGAACGACGAGCACACGCTGCGCTTCGGCGTCACGGAGAACCTGTTCTGCTATGCCGAGATCGCCGCCTTCCGCGCCGGGCGGCCGTCGCAGGGGCTGAAGCGCAAGCTCATCCGCACCGTCATCACCACCTACGGGCAGGATTTCGGCACGGCCAACACCACCTTCCTGCGCGAAGGCGCCGACCGCACGGGACGGCAGAGCCACACCTGGCTGCGGACGCCCGAGGGCTGGCGGATCGTGGCGGCGCACGTCTCGCTGCTGCCGCCGGGCGTGGAGTAAGACCCGCTGGCGAACGTCGAGACCGGCACTGCGTAGAATTTTGTAACCACCGATGCCGAAGCCATGGCCGATGATTATAGTCTCGCCAACACTTGGTGATACCGGTTTTCGAGGACATGCCATGAAGAAGAAAGTAACGTTGCTGGCGTTTGCGGCTATCGGCCTCTCCGCCTGCGCCATTCCCCAGCCGACTGGGCCGAGCATCGTAGCGTTGCC
>JAQGHY010000131.1 GCA_028291455.1 Rubritepida sp.
CGCGGAGGCGCTGGCGGAGCGACCGGCTCGGGCGGCGGGATTGGCATGGCGGCGCGCGGCGGCTCAGGCTGAGCAACGGGCTCGCGAGGAGGCGGTGGCGGCGCAACCTCGGGCAGGCGGGCCTCGACGGCTCGCCGCGGGACGATCTCAGGCGGCGGAGGGGCCGGCTCCGGAACGATCATGACGGTGGCCTCGGCGGTCGCTGCCTCGGCGGCGGCCAGACGGGCAGCGGCCGCGGATGAGCGCAACTCGCGAAGGACGGTTTCCGGATCGTGAGGGTTAGCGGTTTCGCCCCGCGGCGCCTCATGACGCACGGGCATATTACCGAAACTGCGGTACTTGAGCCCAGGCGTGTTAAACGCCGCGGCGACACGCGCCACGTCCGGTTCCTTCGCCATCGACAATGTAAACCTCAATCAGAGTGCAAACTGAGAATGCCTGCAAAGTACATTCCCGCAAACCATTTTTTCGACTTAACAACAGTTTCGTGCCGAAGTGTTGTCCTTAAGCCATGCCTGAATCGCGTGCAGCCAGCGTGCAAAGCAGAGTCAATGCCGAGGAATAATAGTCGGATATAGAGGAATTAGGGTTCCGAACCGGCAGGCTGAATTCGCCGCCCCGGCTATGTGCCTTCGCCAGGCGGGCCACGTCGCCGATTCCCGAGGACGCCGCGTAGGGCGAAATTCCGTCGTTCGTGAGGTCGGCCCAGGCCGGCATGTGCCGATGCGCCGGGTCGTTCCAGAAATCGGCAGGTCCGGTCAAACCGGGCTCGGCCCCCAGCCCCACCCAGGCCATATAAAGCGGCACCCGGACGGCATCGTAGGAAAAGCGCGGCGGCCAGTCGTTGGGGAGGGTGAGCTGCCCGTCCGAATGGCGAACCAGCAGCCAGTCCGGAGGCAGGCCCCACTGCCCGAATCGCCCCTCGCGCAGCAGCGCCACGCCATCGGCTGCTACCCGCAGCCAGCCCGGATCCGGCACCGCCGCCGCCAGGGCGCGGATCGCCGGGAATGCATAGTAGGATGGGTTGATCACGGTATGGTCCGCCCGCTCAAAGCCGCGGGCGCCGGGCAACAGCACGGTATAGGGACCCGCCGGGGCGACCAGCAGCCGCAGGATATCCCGCGCGATGGCGGTCCCCTGGGCCTTGTACTCCGGACGGCCCCAACGCTCGCCGGCCTCCAGCAGCGCCCAGGCGATGAAAAGGTCGCCGTCGGTGGCGTTATTCACGTCATCGACGGGCCGTGCCGCGCGCGGCTGATAGCGCCAGGAAAAGAGCTCGTCACCGGAGCGCTTCAGCGCGCGCATGGTCCAGCCGAGCAGGCGGTCGAAGGTGGTGCGGTCATCGGCGCGGACTGCCGCGAGCATCGACCAGCCCTGCCCCTCCGTGTGCGAGACGCCCTGGTTGCCGCTATCCACGATCCGGCCCTCGCGCGCCATGAAGCGGTCTCGAAAGGTTGCCCATTCCGCGCGCTGCGCATCCGTGACCCGCTGCGCATGCGCCGCGGTCCCAGCGTGGACGAGGATCGGCAGGGCGAACAATGCGGCGCGGCGCGGCAACATGGGACAAGCCCTCCCGGACGGGTGAAGCAGACGTACCATTAATGCGAGAAAGGTACAAATTATTCTCGCTCTCGTGAGAGCCTTGCCCCCAGGGCTTGTCATTTCGCTGCCGAAGCCTTCCCCTATCGCCCACGACCAGCCACCTGGAGGAAAATTGAAAATGTCCCTGAAACTTGTAACCTTTTCTGCGGGTTCCGGCCCGCGCCCTGGCGCCATGCTGGGCGATTCCGAGATTCTCGACTTTCAGGCCGCCGGCCTCGGCTACGCGGATCTCTCCGCCGTGATCGCCGAGGGCGCCTCAGCCCTCGCGGCGATACGCGCCAAGGTTGCAGCGCCGCCCGCCTCGGCCAAGGTCGCTCTCTCCGCAGCCAAGCTGCTGGCCCCCCTGCCCCGCCCTGCGCGCAACATCTTCTGCGTCGGCCGCAATTACATGGACCATGTCGCCGAGGGCGATCGCACGCGCGGCATCACCAGCAGCGAGCTGCCGAAGTTCCCCCAGTTCTTCACCAAGGCGCCGGAGACCGTCATCGCCCCCGGAGCCTCCATTCCCGACCACGGCGCCACCGGCGTCACCGAATGGCTCGACTATGAGGCGGAGTTGACGATGATCATCGGCAAGCCCGGCGCGAACATCTCCAGGGAGGACGCGCTCAGCCACGTTTTCGGCTGGACCATCGCCAACGACGTGACGGGCCGCGACCTGCAGCGGCGCTACGGCCAGTGGTTCAAGGGCAAGTCGCTCGACGGCTCCTGCCCCATGGGCCCCTGGATCATCCCGGCGGACGAGCTGGATGCCAGCGACATCGCCATCCAGCTTTGGATCAACGGCGAGCAGCGGCAGTCCAGCCGGACCAGCAAGATGATCTTCGACCCCAAGGACATCATCTTCCACCTGTCGAAGGGCTTCACCCTGCTGCCCGGCGACGTGATCATGACCGGCACGCCCGAAGGCGTCGGCTACGCCATGGTGCCGCCGAAGGTGCTCAAGACCGGCGACACCGTGAAGATCGTCGTCGAGAACCTCGGCGAATTGACCAACCCCGTCGGCTGAAGGGCTGAGCGGCCGATTACGCTCCGGGCCTGAGGTGGCCCGAAGCGGAACCGCGGTGATTACCGCCGCCACATATTTTCAGAACGAGGATCAACTTAGAAGCTAACCCGCGGTTGTAGGCATGGCATGCGCGGTCCCCCTTGGGCGGCCGCGCATATTCCACCAGTCGGATGGAGGTGTCGTGACGGATTCAGCATCGCTTCGGGTCGGCCTGGTGGGAGCCGGGAACTGTGCTTCCTCCTTCGTCCAGGGGCTGAGCTTCTATCGGGACGCTGAATCCAACGAACTGCCGCCCGGGCTGATGCATGCCGACCTCGGCGGCTACCATGTGCGCGACATCGAGATCTCCTCCGCCTTCGACATCTCCGCCGCCAAGGTCGGGCGCGACCTGTCCGAAGCGCTGATCGCGCCGCCGAACAACACCCAAATCTTCGCGCCCATCGCGCCACTGGGCGTCGAGGTGAAGCGCGGGCCGACGCTGGACGGGCTCGGCACCTATCTCCGTCAGGATATCGAGGAGTCCGAGGCCCCGGTGGTGGATGTCGCCGACGAGCTGCGACGGAGCCGGACGGACATCCTCGTCTCCTACCTGCCCGTGGGCTCGCAGCGTGCCTCGGAGTGGTATTGCGAGCAGGCGCTGGAGGCGGGCTGCGCCTTCGTGAACTGCATCCCGGTCTTCCTGGCATCCAACACCAGCTGGCAGCAGCGCTTCGCCGCGCGTGGCCTGCCCATCATCGGCGACGACATCAAGAGCCAGGTGGGTGCCACCATCGTGCACCGCGTGCTCGCCAACCTGTTCCGCGAGCGCGGCGTGCGCATCGACCGCACCTACCAGCTCAATTTCGGCGGCAATTCGGACTTCCGCAACATGCTGGAACGCGAGCGGCTGGAATCGAAGAAGATCTCCAAGACGCAGTCGGTGACCAGCCAGTTCGACGTGCCGCTGCACCCCAACGACGTGCATGTTGGGCCGAGCGACTTCGTGCCCTGGCTGACCGACCGGAAATGGGCGCAGATCCGTATCGAGGGCACGAGCTTCGGCGGCATGCCGCTGAACCTGGAGCTGAAGCTCGAGGTGTGGGACTCGCCTAACTCGGCCGGCATCGTGATCGACGCGGTTCGCTGCGCGAAGCTGGCGCTGGATCGCGGCATCGGCGGCGCGCTGACCGGTCCATCGAGCTACTTCATGAAGTCGCCGCCGCAGCAGTTCACGGATGGAGAGGCGCGCGAGCGGACCCTGCGCTTCATCAGCGGACTCGATTGAGGAATGGCGCTGACCCTGCACCTGCTCCGCCATGGCGTGCATGGCCATCCCGCGGAGGTGCTGGCGGGGCGGATGGCGGGCGTTTCGCTGGGGTATGAGGGGAAGCAGCAGGCAGCACGTCTCGCGCACCGCTTCCCTCCTCACTCGCTGGACGCGCTTGTGACCAGCCCGCTGCAGCGTTGCCGCGAGACGGCTGCGTACATCGAGGAGGCCTGCGGATTGACCGCGACCGTCGATCCCGACGCGGCGGAGGTGGACTTCGGCGAATGGACCGGCCAGCGGTTCTCCGCGTTGGAGGCCGATCCGCGCTGGCGGAACTGGAACCTTCACCGCGATGAAGCCCAAGCGCCCGGCGGCGAGCCGATGGAACGGGTCCGAAGCCGCGTCCTCGCGATGCTCGACGGCATGCGGACCCTACATTCGGCCGGCCGCGTTGCGGTCGTCACCCATGCCGAGATCGTCCGCACGGCCGTGCTGCACATCCTGGGCCTGCCGCTGCAGGCTTACGATCGGTTGGAGGTCGCGCCCGCCTCGATCACGACGCTCTGCCTCTGGCCAGGTGGTGGCCGGCTGCTCGGGCTGAACGACGTGTCGTCGCATCACCCGGCCCTAGTGCCGGCAAGGGAGGCACTGGCCGTATGACGCCCAAGGAGCTGATCCGCACCCGCGCCGAAGCGCTCGGCGAGTGGTTTCACAACATCGACCTGCAGGGTGTGCCGACGGCGCCGAACCACCCGCTCGGCAACCATCCGGGCCAGTTCTGGAACCACTTCGAGCATGCCCTGCCGCAGGACATGACGGGCTGGAGCGTGCTGGACATCGGCTGCAACGGCGGCTTCTACGCCCTGGAGATGAAGCGGCGCGGCGCCGGCCGGGTGCTCGGCATCGACCATGACGAGCGCTACCTCACCCAGGCGCGTTTCGCCGCGCGTACCCTGGGCCAGGACATCGAGTTCCGGAACATGACCGTCTACGACGTGGGACAGCTAGGCGAGCGCTTCGACCTCGTGATCTTCATGGGCGTGCTCTACCACCTGCGCCATCCGCTGCTCGCGCTGGACCTCATCCGCGAGCACGTCGCGGGCGACCTGATGCTGTTCCAGTGCATGCAGCGCGGAGCCACCGACATCGCCCCCATCGCCGAAGACTACCCCTTCGATTCCACGGAACCCATGGATCCGCCGGGCGCGCCGCGGCTGCACTTCATCGAGCATCGCTATGCCGGAGACCTCACCAACTGGTGGATTCCGAACCGCGCCTGCGCCGAAGCCATGCTGCGCAATTCCGGGTTCGAAATTCTCAATAATCCCGATCCGGAAGTCTACCTCTGCCGCCGCGCAACGCCGGCCTACGGCGCCGAGGCCGTCTATCCCGCGCGAGGTACCGACCGATGATGCATTCGGCGATGATCTGGAACGAGCCGAACAACAAGTCGCATTGGGATCCCGAAGTCGATCCCGACTGGGTCATCTTCGCGGATTTCGCCAAGCTCGCCGGCGAGGCCATCCACGCGGAGAACTCCGGCGTCGTGCGGGTGCTGGGCGGGATGTCCCCCATAGACCCGTTTTTCGTGCGGAAAATGGAGGAGCGTGGCGTGCTGGCGCAGATGGATGCCGTCGCCGTGCATGGCTTCCCGCTCGATTGGAACCTCTGGCAGATTCAGGAATGGCCAGCCAAGGTCGCGGAGATCCGCGCGGTGACGGACCTCCCCGTCTGGGTATCGGAGGTCGGTGCCTCGTCCTTCGGTTCGGAGGAGGTCCAGGCCTGGGCGGTCGGCCGCACGGCCGGCCTGCTAAAGGCGGAGGTGCCGCGCGTCCACTGGTACAGCCTCTACGATCTGCCACGCGAATGGGGCGCCACCACGCGCCATCGGGAGGCAGAGGGGTCCTCCTATTACCGGCATTTCTACATGGGACTGCTGCGTGAGGATGGCTCGCCGAAGCCCTCCTTCGACGCCTTCGCCGAGCACGGGGACGGCATGGGGATCTGCCAGTGGTTTCATTACGAGGACCACCGCCTCGACGACGCGGTGGCCTGGCTGAAGCGGCTGGGGGTGCGGCGCCTGCGGACGGGCATTTCCTGGGCCGACAGCTTCCAGCCCAACGCGCTGGCCTGGTTCGACCGGCAGATGGAGGCGCTGCAGGATTTCGAGGTGACGGTGACCTTCTGCTTCACGCCGGAACACCGGGGCGTCGCGCCGCATCATACGAGCGCGCCACAGGTCATCGAGGAGTTCGCGGCATTTTGCGCGAGCATGACGCGAAGATTCGCTTAAGCCTAAACAGCATCCCACAGCGCGCCGCGCGGCAATACCATCACGCAGCGGAGACCGTCGGGTTCGAACTCCAGCTGCGTCTCCGCCTTCAGCTCATAGGCCATCGTGTCGCACAGAATCTCCATGCCAAAGCCGCGCTTCGGCTTTCGGGCAGCGAGCTTCATGCCGCCTTCCTTCCAGGTGATGTTGAGCGAGTCCGCGGCTCCCATCAGTGCCCACTCGATGTCCAGGCTCGCCTCGGGCCTGGCGAGGGCGCCGAACTTCACCGCGTTGGTCGTGAGCTCGTGGATCGCGAGGCCGACGATCGTGGCGGCCTTCGCCCGAATCCGCACCGGGGGGCCACCGATGCGAAGCCGATTACCCTCGCGTGCCGCGTAGGCCAGAAGCTCGTCGGCGATCATCTCGCCGAGATCGAGCCCGGAATAAGAATCCCGCATGAGGGCAGACTGTATCCGCGCCACCGCATCCAGTCGCCCTTCCAGGTGCATGGCGTAGTTCTTCAGCGTCCCGCTCGTACGCGCCGTGCGCCGGGCGATGGAGCGGATCACGCTCAACGTGTTGCGCATCCGATGCTTCAGTTCCAGCACCGTGGCCTGATGCATCTCATCGGCATGCCGGAGGTCCTCCACCTCCACCGAGGCACCGAGCCACTCGACGACCTCACCCCCGGGGCCGAGCATCGCGGTCGCATGCGTCTGGAACCGACGATAGGAGGTGGCATCGGCGGCGAAGAGGCGGTGGCTCGCGAGGAGGCTTCCGCTTCCCTGCGCGCCCTTCCATTCCGCGATATGGCCACCGCGATCTTCAGGATGAACGGCGGAAAGCCAGCCGTCGCCCAGGCTTTCCTGAGGCAGGAGGCCGGTATAGTCGCTCCATTGCAAGCTCGACCATGTCCGGCGTCCCGCTGCGTCGGCGCGCCAGAAGAGCTGCGGGATCCTGTCCATTGAAGGGTTCGGCCTAGACGTTGGCATCGAGATGCTGGCCCTCACGGTCGGCATGCAGATAGCTCGCTTCGAACATCGCGGCGTCCCGGAGGGCATCGATGCTGGGGATGGTCAAAATGCGTCCTCGCAGGCCAATCAGGCCGGAAGTACGAAGCTCCTGGAGGACGCGGTTTACGTGGACCGGGGAAAGCCCCACCGCGTCCGCGAGGTCGGACTGGGTAAGGGGCAACTCGCAGGAGTCGTCGTCCGCCAGACCCACCAGCCGAAGCCGCAAATAAAGCTCGCACAGCAGATGCGCCATCCGCTCCGTGGCGCCGCGCTGGCCCAGATTCACGGTCCATTCGCGCTGCACGGCAGCCTGGACCTCGGATTGCCAGGCCATGGACTTAGTGATTCGAGGA
>JAQGHY010000144.1 GCA_028291455.1 Rubritepida sp.
GGCCACCGCATTCATTACGACCAACCCTATGTGACGCAGGAGGAGGGCTATCCCGGCCTCATCGTCCATGGCCCGCTCCAGGCGACACTGATGGCGCAAACCATCCTGGACGCCGCACCCGGAGGGCGCCTGACGCGCTTCGTCTTCCGCGGCAAGCGCCCCTGCTTCGCCGGCAATCCGCTCAGCGTGCTCGCGCGCGTCGAGGGCGGGAACGCGGTCGCGGAAACCCGCGACGGCGGCGGCGCCATCTGCATGCAGGCCGAGGCCGTTCTTGGCTGATCCGCCGCCAGGGCGCTCGACCAGCGGCGAGGCCGCGGTTCGCGGGCTCGCCCTGGCGGCCCTGGGCTTTGCCATCATCACCTTCGCCGACGCCGCGGTGAAGTTCGCCCTGCCGCTGGTCGGCGTGGCCGGCGCCCTGCTGTGGCGCGGCGTTGCCGGGGGCCTGGCCATCTACGTGATGTCGCGGGGGCGCGGGCTCTATCCGCGAAACGGCCGGCTGCTCCTGGCGCGCTCGGCCTTGCACTGCATGACGGCGGTGCTCTGGTACATCGTCTGGATGTCGGGCTTCGGCCTGGCCGATTCCTACGCCATGTCGGCCATCGCGCCGCTGCTGATGACGCTGCTGGCGATCCCCATGCTGGGCGAGCGCGTGGGCTGGCGGCGCTGGTCCTCCTGCTTCGTCGGCTTCTGCGGGGTGATGGTCATGCTCCAGCCCGGCGGCGATCTCTGGCGCTGGGAGACGGGGGTGTTGCTCGTCGCCGTCTGCGGCATGGCGCTCAGCCGCATCTGGACACGCCAGCTGGCCAGCACCGACACGCCGGCCGCCATCGCCTTCTGGCTGATGCTGATGCACATCCCCTTCGGCCTCGCTTTGCTGCCCGTCAGCGCCTTCTGGCCCGCGAGCGGCGCGCCGGACCTGTTTCCGTCCTTCTGGATGTTCCTGCTGCTCGCCTTCTTCGGTGTCTCCAACGCCATGGCGCACCTGCTCTTCTCGCGCGGCTTCGCGATGGCGAGCATCGCCACCCTCGCGCCGCTGGAATACACGCCGCTGCTCTGGGGTCTGATGCTGGGTTTCCTGATCTTCGGCGAGATCCCGGCCTGGACCACCCTTGCAGGTGCCGCCATCGTCGTCTGTGCCGGCATCTACAACGTACATCGCGAGCGCGTGCGCCGCGCCGAGGAAAGGGCAAAACTTGGCGCTGCGCCATGATGTGAGGCGGGGGGCGGCACTGATGCTGGCTGCCACCGCATTGTTCACGATCCTGAGCGCGCTGGTGAAGCTCGTCGGCGATCGCATTCCCTTCTTCGAGGTCATGTTCTTCCGCAGCCTGCTGGCCATGCCGGTCGTGCTGATGATCGTCCTGCGGATGGGCGACGGCGCGCGGCTGGCAACACAGCGATTCCGCCAGCACGTCTCGCGCGCGCTGACGGGCGTGGCGGCGATGAGCTCCTCCTTCTACGCGCTCACCGTGCTGCCGCTCGCCGAGCAGACGGCGCTGACCTTCACCACGCCGCTCTTCGTCACCCTCCTGGCCATTCCGCTGCTGGGCGAGCGGGTGGGCATCCACCGCTTCGGCGCGGTGGTATTGGGTTTCTTCGGCGTCGTCGTGATCGCGGTCGGCAAGGGCGGCTTCCAGGGCGAGGTGGATCCATGGATCCTCTTCGGCATGGGCGTGGCGGTGATGAACGGCGTGTTTTCCGCCGCCACGACGCTGCTCGTGCGCAGCCTCTCCGCCACCGAGCGCTCCACCACAATTGTCCTCTGGCAGTCACTGCTTATGACGGGCTTCACCGCGCTCGCGCTGCCCTTCGTCTGGGTGACGCCCTCCTGGGAGGAGCTGGCGATCCTGCTGGCGATCGGCGTGATCGGCGGCTTCGCCCAGGTCATGCTGACGGAAGCCTATGCCAGCGCTCAGGTCTCCTCGCTCGGCGCCTACTCCTATACGGGCATCCTGTGGGCTGTGCTGCTCGGCTGGTTCTTCTTCGGCGAGACGCCGGGCCTGGCGACCTTCCTGGGCGCGGGGTTGATCGTGGTGGCTTCGCTCTACATCCTGCGCCGCGAGATGATCCGCGCGGCGGCCGCGCGCAAAGGAAAAACGCCTTGAACATTCCCTTCCTGCGCGACGACACCCTGGTGCATGGCGAGGTGGAGCAAATCGCGCCCGGCGTGCGCCGCGTGCTCTGCAACAACCCCAGCGCATTCACCTTTCGCGGCACCAACACCTACCTGATCGGCGGCGGCGATTCCGTGGCCGTGCTCGACCCCGGGCCGGTGAACGAGGCGCATCTGGCGGCCATCCTGGCGGCGACGAGCGGCGAGCGGATCACGCATATCCTCATCTCTCACACCCATCGCGACCATTCGCCCGGTGCGGCGCCCCTGAAGTCCATCACCGGGGCGCGGACCTACGGCTACGGCCCGCATGCCACGCCGGGCGTGGAGGGCGGCGACCACGACTTCGTGCCCGATGTGAAGCTCGACGACGGCGTGCCGCTCGATGGCGGCGACTGGCGCGTGACGCCGATCTTCACGCCGGGCCATTGCGGCAATCACCTTTGCTTCGCGCTAGAGGGCACCGGTATCCTGTTCAGTGCCGACCATGTGATGAGCTGGTCCACCAGCGTCATCAGCCCGCCCGATGGCAATATGCGCGCCTATATGGCCAGCCTCGGGAAGTTGCGGGCGCGGGAGGGGCTGGATCGTCTCTACCTCCCCGGCCATGGGCCGAAGCTTCCGGACCCCATGCCTTTCCTGGACGGGCTGGCCCTCCATCGCCAGAAGCGCGAGGCGCGAATCGTGGCTGCGCTGCGAGAACACGGGCCGATCGCCGTCCCCGCACTGGTGGGCCATGTCTATGGGCCGCTCGACCTCAAGCTGGTCGGCGCGGCCGGGCGCAGCCTGCTCGCGCAGCTGCTGATGATGGAAGAGGACGGGGAGGCGGCCTGCGAAAGCGAGGCCTGGCGGCTGATCTAGCGAGGGATTTGGAGGTCCGGGGCGGAATTGAACCGCCGTAGCAGGTTTTGCAGACCTGTGCCTGACCACTCGGCCACCGGACCCCACAGGCGAGGCTGTATCGGGCGCCATCGCGTTTCGGTCAAGGCGGCTGCTTTCCGCCTCGGCGCACGCGGCCTATAAACGGTGTGGCAAGGACAAGGTGATTGATCATGGCGCAGAGCTTGGAGACGAGCGTGCCGCTGCCGACCGAGGATTTCACCCGGTCGCGGCGCTTCATGGTGGACGGCCAGCTCACGCCCAACGGCGTGACGGACCCGCTGCTGCTCGCCGCCATGGGCGAAATCCCGCGCGAGGCCTTTCTCCCGGCGCCGCTGCGCCACCGCGCCTATGCCGATGAGGGCGTGCCGCTCGGCAACGGCCGGGTCATGCTGGCGCCCATGGTGCTGGCGCGCATGATCCAGATGGCGCTGCTCCAGCCCGGCGAAAGGGCGCTGGTCCTGAGCGCGGGCACCGGCTACGGCGCGGCGGTCCTGGCCTGGATGGGGCTCAAGGTCATGGCCGTGGAGTCCGATGCTGCCCTGGCCGACTCGGCGCGCGCGGCTTGGGATTTCGCGCTGCAGGGCAACCGTCCCGCGATCCTGACCTCGGATTCCAAGCTGGGCCATCCGGCCGGGGCGCCGTTCCGTCTGATCCTGATCGAGGGCGCGGTGGAGTCGGTCCCCGCGGCGCTGACCTCCCAGCTGGGCGAGGGCGGGCGGCTGCTCGTCATCCGGCGCGTGCCGGGGCAGGCTGGCCGGGCCATCATGCTGCGGCGTATCGGCGGCGCGGTGAGCGAAGTCCAGGGGCTCGACGCGGTCGGCCCGCTGCTGCCCGACTTCGCCCCCGAGCCAGGCTTCGTCTTCTGACCGGTGGCACAATGTCCGGTGAAGCGGCTATAAGTGGTTTACAGACTGAGCGGAGCGTAGACGGATGCATCTGAGCATGAAGACGGTTCTTCTGGCGGCCACGGCAGCCGGGCTTCTCGTAGGAGCGCCGGCTTCGGCGCAAACGATGCAGGAAGCGCTGGCGCAGACATACAACAACAACCCCACGCTGCTCGCCGCCCGCGCGCAGCTGCGCGGCGTCGATGAAAACGTGCCGCAGGCCCTGGCCGGCTGGCGCCCCACCGTGGTCATGGCCGGCAGCGCCGGCGCGGCGGATGCGCGCACCCGCGGCCAGAGCCAAATATTCCGGCCCGACGGCAGCTTCTTCTTCCGCGATCCCGTGGGCCCACTGACGAACGGCCTCACCGGCCCCATCCCGACGACGCTTCACCAGGAGCGGACTCCGGCCCAGGCGACGCTGACGCTGACGCAGCCGATCTATCGCGGCGGCCGGAC
This sequence comes from Rubritepida sp., assembly GCA_028291455.1. Classification (GTDB taxonomy): domain Bacteria; phylum Pseudomonadota; class Alphaproteobacteria; order Acetobacterales; family Acetobacteraceae; genus Roseococcus. The sequence goes on from JAQGHY010000144.1 coordinate 4,336, forward strand.
CGTGGCGCAGACCCGTCAGGCCGAGAATACCGTGCTGGCGCAGCGCGCCCGCCTCCTCGCCACCGAGCAGCAGGTGCTGGGCGATTCGATTTCGGCCTATATCAGCGTGATTCAGAACGCCGAGCTGGTGCGGCTCAACATCAACAACGAGCAGGTGCTGGTCCGCCAGCTCCAGGCCACCAACGAGCGCTTCCGGGTCGGCGAAATCACTCGCACGGACGTCGCCCAGGCGGAGAGCCGGCTGGCCGGCGCCCGCGCCTCGCGTACCCAGGCCGAGGGTACGCTGTCAGTCTCCCGCGCCACCTATGAGCGCCAGATCGGCCAGGCCCCGGGGCGGCTGACCAATCCGCAGCCGCTGCAGGTTCCTATCCGCAGCGCCGCGGAGGCCCAGGCCACCGCGATCGCCAACAACCCGAACGTGGTCGCCGCGCTCTTCCAGGCGGCCTCCTCGCGCGACAATATCGACGTGCAGGTCTCGGTTCTCCTGCCGCAGGTCTCGGCCAATGCCCAGGCCTTCCGTCAGGACAACCAGGCCGCCGCGCATTCGCGCCAGACCGGCGGCCAGGCGACGATCAACCTCTCGGTGCCGATCTTCCAGAACGGCTCGGAGCATTCGGCCGTGCGCCAGGCGCGTCAGGTGGCGCAGCAGACCATCACCCAGGTGGACGAGCAGCGCCGGCTGGCCGCCCAGAACGCTTCCCAGTCCTGGGAGAACCTCCGCAGCAACCGCTCGCAGGTGGACAGCGTGCGTTCGCAGATCCGCGCGGCCGAGATCGCGCTGGACGGCGTGCAGCGCGAAGCAATCGTCGGCAGCCGCACCACGCTGGACGTCCTGAACGCCGAGCAGGAACTGCTGAATGCCCGGACCAGCCTGGTGAACGCGCTGTCCTCGGTCATCACCGGCTCTTATCAGCTGGCCGCCTCCATCGGGCGGCTGACGGCGCAGGATCTCGGCCTGCCGGTCGAGCTCTACGACATGACCGCCTACTACAATGCGGTCCGCAATCGCTGGATCGGCATCGGTGACTACTCCACCGCTTCCGTTCGGCGCTGAAGCGTGTCGGCATCGAGACCCCCAGGCGGCGGGACCGACCCGTCGATGGACGACATCCTCGCTTCCATCCGGAAGATCCTGAACGAGGATGAGCAGGCGGCGACCACCATCGCCCCTCCGTCGCCCACGCCGCGTGTTGCGGAAGCCATCCAGCTCACGCCGGACATGATGATCACGCCGCCCGAGAGCCTTGCCGGGCCGGCGCCTGTCTTCACGCCGACCTCGATCACGCCACCCCCGCCGACCGCCGTGGCTCCCCCGTCGCCGCCCCCCCAGCCGGAGCCTTTCCTCATGTCCCTGGAACCTCTGGAGCCCGAGGCTGGGCTGGTTCATCCCACCGCTGCCGCGGCCACCTTCGCCGCCTTCGACCAGCTCTCGCGCGTTGCCGCGCAGGACCGCTCGATGACTGTGTCGCGCGGTGGCCCCTCCATCGAGGATGTCGTTCGCGAGGAGATCCGGCCGCTGCTCAAGGCTTGGCTCGACGAACATCTGCCCAGGACGGTGGAGCGGCTGGTGCGCGCCGAGATCGAGCGCGTGATGTCGCGTCAGGGCTGATACGCCGCTACGGGACTTGACGCGCCGCGCCGCGCGGTTGACCTGTTCGGGATGCTCGACAAGGCCTTTGACCCCGCCTCCATGGAAGCCCGGCTTTACGCCGCTTCCGAAGCCTCCGGCGCCTTTGGCGCGGAGCCTGCGTCCGATGCGCAGCCCTTCACCGTCGTCATCCCGCCGCCCAACGTCACGGGCAGCCTACATATCGGGCACGCGCTCAACAACACCCTGCAGGATGTGCTGATCCGCTACCGGCGCATGCAGGGGCGCGACGCGCTCTGGATGCCGGGGATGGACCATGCGGGCATTGCCACCCAGATGGTGGTGGAACGGCTGCTCGGCACCGAGGGCAAGACGCGCAAGGAGCTGGGCCGCGAGGCCTTCGTGAAGCGCATCTGGGACTGGAAGGCCGAGAGCGGCGGTACCATCACGCGCCAGCTCCGCCGGCTCGGCGCCTCGCTCGACTGGCCGCGCGAGCGCTTCACCATGGATGCGGGCCTGTCCAAGGCCGTGATCGAGGTCTTCGTGCGGCTGCACAAGGAAGGCCTGATCTACCGCGACACGCGGCTAGTGAATTGGGACCCGGTATTCCAGACCGCGATCAGCGACCTCGAGGTCGAAAGCCGCGAGATGAAGGGCCAGATCTGGACCCTGCGCTATCCCGTGGAGGGCGAGCCGGGACGGTTCATCCAGGTCGCCACGACACGGCCGGAGACGATGCTGGGAGATACCGCGATCGCGGTGTCGCTGGGCGATGCGCGGTTCGCGGATCTCGTCGGCAAGCGCGCGATCCTGCCGCTGGTGGGACGCGCAATTCCCATCGTCGCGGACGAATACAGCGATGCCGAGAAAGGCACGGGTGCTGTGAAGATCACCCCCGCGCACGACTTCAACGATTATGCCGTGGCCCGCCGGCACGACCTGTCGATGCCCACGGTGCTCGACGCCGAGGCGCGCATTTGGCTCGACGAAATCGCGGACGAGCTGCGGCTGGTCGAGGGCGCGGCCAATCCGGAATTCGTCCGCTCGCTGGCGGGTCAGGACCGCTTCGTGGCTCGCAAGGCGATCGTCGCCGAGCTGGAGCGGCTGGAGCTGCTTGAGAAGGTCGAGGCCCATAGCAATGCCGTGCCGCATGGCGATCGCTCGGGCGTGGTGATCGAGCCGCGGCTGACGCTGCAATGGTATTGCGATGCCGCCACCCTGGCGAAGCCCGCCATCGAGGCCGTCGAAACCGGCAAGACCGAATTCGTGCCCAAGCAGTGGGAGAACACGTTCTTCGCCTGGATGCGCGATATCCAGCCCTGGTGCATCTCGCGCCAGCTCTGGTGGGGCCATCGGATCCCGGCCTGGTACGGCCCGGACGGCAGCATCTTCGTCGAGCGCGACGAGGCCGCGGCCCATGCCGCCGCGCGCGAGCAGTTCGGCAGCGACGTGGTCCTGACCCGCGACGAGGATGTGCTGGACACCTGGTTCAGCAGCGCCCTCTGGCCATTTTCCACGCTGGGCTGGCCGGACAAGACGCCGGAGCTGGACAAGTATTACCCGACGAACGTGCTGGTGACGGGCTTCGACATCATCTTCTTCTGGGTCGCCAGGATGATGATGATGGGCCATCACTTCATGGGCGAGGCGCCGTTCAAGCACGTGGTCATCCACGGCCTCGTGCGGGACGAGAAGGGCGCCAAGATGAGCAAGTCGAAGGGCAATGTCCTCGACCCGCTAGAACTCATCGACGCGAACGGCGCCGATGCCGTGCGCTTCACGCTCTGCGCGCTGGCCTCGCCGGGGCGGGACATCAAGCTCGCCAAGGCCCGGCTGGAGGGCTATCGCGCCTTCGCCACCAAGCTGTGGAATGCCTCGCGCTTCCTGGAGATGAACGGCATCGCCGCCGATCCCGCGTGGCAGCCGGAAAGCGCGCAGGGTCCGCTCGCGCGCTGGGTGCTGGATGGCGCGAATACCGCGATCGCCGAGGCCAGCGCCGCGCTCGACGCCTTCCGTTTCGACGAATATGCGGCGGTGCTCTACCGCTTCACCTGGAACAGCTTCTGCGACTGGTTCATCGAGTTCGCCAAGCCGGTCCTGAACGGGCCGGACGGTCCCGAAAAGGACGAGGTGAAGGGCGCCGCCCAGCATGTGATCGGCGTTATCCTTCGCCTGCTGCATCCGGTGATGCCCTTCATCACCGACGAGCTCTGGACCCATCTCGGCTATGGCGGCGAGGCTAGCCTGATCCGTGCGGTCTGGCCCACGCCGGTGGCCGTGCGCGATGCCGCCGAAGCCCGCGCCGAGCTGGACGGCGTGGTGCGCCTGATCTCCGAGGTTCGCGCCGTGCGCGCCGAGGTGAACGTGCCGCCCTCGATCACCACGAAGCTGCTGGTGCAGGGCGCCTCGCCGGAGATGCTGGCACGCGCCGGCCGGTGGATTGACGCGATCCGCCGCCTCGCGCGCGTCACCGAGATCGAGACGCTGGAAGGTGCGGCACCCAAGGGCGTGGTGCAGGCCGTCCTCGGCGAGGCGACGCTGATGCTGCCGCTGGCCGATGTGATCGACCTTGCCGCCGAGCGCGCGCGTCTCGGCAAGGACCGCGTAAAGGCGGAGATCGAAGTGAAGAAGATCAACGCCAAGCTCGGCAACGAGGAATTCATCGCCAAGGCCAAGCCCGAGGTGATCGAAGAAAACCGCGAGCGCCTCGCGGACGCGCAGGCCGAGATCGCACGCCTCGACGCGGCCATGGCCCGCATCGCAAGCTGACATAAGAAACCAAGGGAAACGACAATGACGACCTGGGACAAATCCCGCCTGCCGAGCCGCCATGTGAGCGTCGGCCCCGAGCGCGCGCCGCATCGCAGCTACTACTTCGCGATGGGCATGACGCGCGAGGAGATCGCGAGCCCGCTGGTTGGCGTCGCCTCCTGCTGGAACGAGGCGGCGCCCTGCAACATCGCCCTCAGCCGTCAGGCACAGGCCGCCAAGCGCGGCGTGGCCGCGGCAGGCGCGGCACCGCGTGAGTTCACCACCATCACCGTGACGGACGGCATTGCGATGGGCCATCAGGGGATGAAGTCCTCGCTGGTTTCGCGCGAGGTCATCGCGGATTCGGTCGAGCTCACCATGCGCGGCCATTGCTATGACGCGCTGGTCGGCATCGCCGGCTGCGACAAGACGCTGCCGGGCATGATGATGGTCATGCTGCGGCTGAACGTGCCGAGCGTGTTCCTCTATGGCGGCTCCATCATGCCGGGCCGCCATCGCGGGCACGACGTGACGGTGCTGGACGTCTTCGAGGCGGTGGGCCAGCACGCGGCCGGCAATATGTCCGACGAGGAGTTGCAGGAGCTGGAGGAGCACGCATGCCCCGGCGCCGGCGCCTGCGGCGGGCAGTTCACGGCCAACACGATGGCCTGCATTTCCGAGGTGATCGGCCTAGCGCTGCCCTATTCGGCCGGCGCGCCGGCTCCCGATACCGAGCGCGATGAATACGCCTATCGCAGCGGCTTCGCGGTGGTCGAGCTGATCAAGAGCCAGCTTCGCCCGCGTGACATCGTGACGCGTAAGGCGCTGGAGAATGCGGCGCGCATCGTGGGCGCCACGGGCGGCTCCACCAATGCCGGGCTGCATCTGCCTGCCATCGCCAATGAGTGCGGCATCGACTTCCCGCTGGAGGAGGTGGCGCGGCTGATGCGCGACACGCCTCACATCGCCGATCTCAAGCCGGGCGGCCGATACGTGGCGCTGGACGTGCACAACATCGGCGGCGTCCCCGTCATCATCAAGGCGCTGCTCGAGGGCGGGCTGCTGCATGGCGACTGCATGACCGTCACTGGCAAGACGCTGGCGGAGAACCACAAGGACGTGGTGTTCCCGAAGAACCAGGATGTCGTGCGCCCCGTCTCCGATCCGATCAGCAAGATCGGCGGCGTCGTCGCGCTGTTCGGCAACCTCGCGACGGATGGGGCGATCGTGAAGATCGCCGGCATGGAGAAGCTGCGCTTCGAGGGCACGGCGCTGTGCTTCGATTGCGAGGAGGACGCCTTCGCCGCCGTCGACGCCCGCGCCTACAAGCCGGGCGACGTGATCGTGATCCGCTACGAAGGCCCTAAGGGCGGGCCGGGCATGCGCGAGATGCTGAGCACGACCAGCGCCATCTACGGCCAGGGCATGGGCGACAAGGTCGCGCTCATCACCGATGGACGTTTCTCCGGCGCGACGCGCGGCTTCTGCATCGGCCATGTGGGGCCGGAAGCGGCTGTCGGCGGGACCATCGGGCTGCTGGTGAATGGCGATAAGATCATCATCGACGCGCAGGCCGGCACCATCGACGTGCTGCTGGACGAGGCGGAGCTGGCGCGGCGCCGCGCGGAATGGAAGCCGCGCTCGCACAACTTCAACTCCGGCGTGCTGTGGAAGTACGCGCAGACCGTGGGCTCCGCGCGCCACGGTGCGGTGACGCAGCCCGGCGCGAAGGCCGAGACGCATATCTACGCGGACATCTAAACCGCGCTGGCATTAGCCGGGCGTTAACAATGGCGGGTCCATTCTGGCGACAGACAGGATCGGACCCGCAAAATGCTGGATTCCCCATCGCCCCTGGCAGGGCTTCAGCCCGCCATGTCGGCCGCCGAGCAAAGGCTGCTGCGCAATGCCGCGCGCGGTGCCGCCTCGGCCGTGGAGTTCGGCTGCGGCGGCAGCACGCTGCTGCTGCTCGATGTCGTCTCAGGTCCGCTCACCTCCGTCGAATCCGATCCGGACTGGCTTGCGCGTCTGCGCGGCGAACCCGCCTGCACGACCGTTCTTTGGCGCGGGATTCATGCCGATCTCGGCCCTGTCGGCAACTGGGGCTGGCCGGTCGATCGTGCGCGCTATGCGGATGGCGCGCGCTACTGGAATGCGCCCTGGCAGGTCAGCCCGGCGCCTGACTTCGTGCTCGTCGACGGGCGGTTCCGCGTGGCCTGCGCGCTTGCCGCCCTCGCGCGACTCGCACCCGACGGCATCGTCGCGGTGCATGACTTCTGGGGTCGCGATTACTACCGCCCGCTGCTCGACGCCGCCGAGCTGATCGGGACCGCGGCGAGCCTGGTCCTGCTGGGACGAAAGCCCGGCAGCGAGATCCCCGAACCCGGCCGCTTCGCCACGGATCCGCGCTGAGCGCAGAAAAATCGAACGCTGTAAGTCTTCCTTAACCTCCGGTCGCCACATTCAACCTATCCCCAAAATCCTTGGGGCTAACCGGCAAAGGAAAAATACCGATGGCACTTAATTCCGTAAATACCAATGCGGGCGCCATGGTGGCGTTGCAGTCCCTCAACAAGACGAACGATGCCATGGAGGCTACGCAGAAGCGCATCTCTACTGGCTTCCGGGTCGCCGATGCCAAGGATGACGGCGCGGCCTATGCGGTGGCTGAACGTATCCGCGGGGATCTCGCGGCAACGACCTCGGCCAACGAGCAACTGGGCGGTATCAAGCAGGTGCTCGATCCGACCATGACGGGTCTCACCAGCATCTCCTCGGCGATGCAGGACGTGAAGGCGATGGTCGTGAAGCTGGCGGGCTCGCTCGGTTCGGACGAGCGCGCGCAGATCATGACCAAGATGAAGACGTCGTTCTCCTCGATCTCGTTCAGCCTCACCGACCTCGCCAATGGCCGCTCGATGGTCAACACCACGGCGACCGCGGGCGATACCGGAACGACGCTCGGTGAGATCAAGACGGTGCGCAACGGCGTGGGCGCGCTTTTCACCTTCTCCAAGGTCGCCACGGCGAGCATCAACGGCGCCACCGATTTCACGGCGCTGACCGGCCTGGGTATGACGACGAGCGGGGCCGCGACTGGCGCCACTCTCGTCTCGGCGATGGCAAAATTCGCCAGCGCGCTGACCGAGGGCGGTGCCGTCAATATGGCGATCCGGAGCACGCTCACCTCGCTGAATACTCTCGGCAGCTACAGCAACTACGTCGACGATCAGATCACCTTCAACAAGGCGAAGATGGATGCGCAGGAAGCCGGCATGGGCGCCCTCATCGACGCCGACCTCGCCAAGGAATCGGCGACGCTGCAGTCGTTGCAGATCCGCCAGCAGCTGGGCAGCCAGGCTCTCGGCATCGCCAATCAGGCGCCGCAGGTCCTGCTCTCGCTGTTCCGCTGATCGAACGCTTTCTGGGCTGGCAGGAGGCCGCCCCTTTTTCCCTCATCTCCCTGAAGCCGCGCCGGTCGGCCATCTCCGCACACCGATAGTCCCCCATGATGGAGGCCCTTCTTCCGATGTCATTCGCCAGCAATTCCGCCGCCGCCGCCGGTGTTGGAAGCTACCGCCGCCGCCTTACGCCCAAGCAGATGGAGGGCGAGGTTTTCGCCCGGGCTACGCGCGCCCTGCGGGAAGCGCCGGGCACCGGAAATCCAATCGCGCTCGCGCGCGCTATGGCGGACAACAGGCGGCTTTGGGATGCGGTTTGGGGTGCGGTCATGGACCCCACAAACCAGCTCCCGCTTCCACTCCGCGCGCAGATAGCCTCCGTGGCCCGCGCGGTCCTGCGCGAATGCGACGCCGAAACGCCCGACACCAGCATGATCATCGAGATCAACGAGCACATTGCGGCTGCCCTCTGGGCCTGAGGATTATCGACATGCACATCGCACCCGCAGCCAGAATGGCTGCCGACCCCCAGGTCCTCATGCGGCTCCTGGATCGCGGACGGAACATGCTGCGCGACCGGCGTGCGGTCGAAGCGATCCTGATGTTCGAACGTGCCGTGACCATTCCGGGAGCTCCCGCCGAGGCCTTCGGCCTTCTGGCCGAAGCGCTCCTGGAAGGCGGCCGCGCCGATGAGGCGCTGCAGGCCGCCGATACCGCGCTGGCGGCCAAGGATGCCGATGGCATGCTGCACCTTCTGCGCGGGCGCATTCGCCGGGTGAGGGGAGATGCCGCAGGCGGCATGGAGGATGCCGCGGCCGCCGTGATGGCGCATCCGTCCAGCGGCGAGGCCAAGACGCTTCTCGCCATCTGCCTTTCCGAGGCCGACCGGCACGATGAGGCGCTGTTCTTCTTCCACCAGGTCCTGACGTCCAAGCCCGAGGATGCGCATGGCAACGCCATGCTCGCGATGGCCTTCATGCGTGCCGGCGAGCATGAGGCCGCAGAGGAGCTTTACGCGCGGGTCGAGAGCCTGGCCAAAAATCCCAGGGCCGTCGTGGTCCTGCGGGCGCAGAACGCCATTCTCGCCGGCGAGCCGGAGCGCGCGATCGCCATGCTGGAAGCGGCGGTGCTTCAAGCCGATCCAGGCAAGGAATGCGTCATCTGGGCCATGCTGGGGCAAGCCTATCACCGGGTGGGCCGCGACGCTCAGGCCGCCACGGCCTACTCGCAAGCCTCGGCGCTCGATCCGGAGAACGGATATCTGCGGCATCTCGCGGTCGCCCTCGGCGCCCAGCCGGCTATGGGGGACCGTGCCAGCGACCAGTACGTGACCGAGATCTTCGACGGCTATGCGACGCGGTTCGAGAAATCCCTGTTCGCGCTTGGCTACCGCACGCCCGGCGTCATGCTGCAGATGATCGAGGCGCACCATCCCGGCCTGGCGGAAGGCCGGGTGCGGCTGGGGGATGTGCTGGACCTCGGCTGCGGGACGGGATTAATGGGCGCGGCCTTGCACGACCTTCTCGGGGGGCGGCTGGTCGGCGTGGATCTCTCGCAGCGCATGCTGGATGCGGCGGGAGAAAAGCGCATCTACACCGAGCTCCGCCGCGCCGAAATCGTGGCTGCTATGGAGCAGGACGAGACGCAATACACCCTGGTCGTCCTGGCCGACGTCCTTTGCTATTTCGGCGCGCTGGAGCGGAGCTTCGCGGCGGCGCGGGCCCGCCTCGCACCCGGTGGCGTCATGCTGTTCAGCATCGAGGCGGGCGAGCCGGGGACGACGTGGACGCTGACAGGAAATGCCCGTTATCAGCAGAGCGCCGAATACGTTCGTGCCGCCATGGCGCAATCGGGCCTCGTCGCGAGCGAATTCCGCGAGGAGGTGCTGCGCTTCGAGAACGGCGAGCCGGTAAAGGGCTTCATCGTTCTCGCGGCGCTGGGCCACTGAGATGCCCGCCGCGCTCGAGTTTGCCGCGGCCATGGATGCGCTGCGGGCAGGGCGCACCGGCGATGCGGTGCCGCTGCTCGAAGCCGCTCTCGATCGGGCGCCGGAATATGCGCTGGCGGCGCTGAACCTGGGCATGGCCCTGATGGATTTGGGCCGGCTGGATGAGGCTGGGCCACCTCTGCGGAGGGCGCTCGCCGGGTTGCCGCATATGGCCGAGGTTCATTTCCGCATCGGTCGCCTCGCGCATCTGCGCCGCGATCTGGCGGCAGCCCGGCCAGCCTATGAGCGCGCCCTTCTTTATCGCGTCGACCATGTGCCGGCACTGGCGGGGCTGGCGGTGATCGAGCGAGCGGAAGGCTCGAAGGTCAGGGCGGAGGCGCTGATGGGGGAGGCGCTTCTGCATGCGCCGGAGGACAGTACGCTGGCGCTGGAGCAGGCGGGGATCCTGCTCGAACGCGAGGCGGTCGAGCTTGCGCTTCCGCTCATCGAGGATGTGCTCATCCGCGAGCCGGAATCCGGCCGGGCAGGGCTGATCTGGGCAGATGCGCTGATTGCCATGCACGGGGCTGCAGACGCGCGAGCTTTCGCGGAGAAGGCAGTTGCGTGCGATCCGCTTTGCGCCGCCCGCGTGGCCGGTCTGGCGAAGTTGCTGGAGGTGACGGACAGGCATGGCGAGGCGCTGGTCCAGTGGCACCTGGCAGAGGCGTTGGCACCCGATGACGGGCAGATCCTGAGCAGCCTAGGCCACGCGCTCTGGCGTCAGCGCGACTACAAGGCAGCGCTCGGCATTCTCGAGCGCGCCGTGCGCCTGTTGCCGAACGAGTTGAAGTTGCGGGCCGCACTGGGCGAGCAGTTGTTCCGAACCCATCGCCTCGCCGAAGCCGAGGATGTGCTTCGGGGCAGCATGCGGGACCTTGGCCATGATCACCGTGCCTGCGCGACGCTGGCGTTGGTCGAAGTGTCGCAAGGCCTTCAGGAAGAGGCTCTCGCAACCGCGGAGCTGACCGGCGGCGAGAATGCCATGGTGCTGAAGCTGTGCAGCCTTGGCCCATATCATCCCGAGCTGGCTCGGCCGGAGGCGCTCCGCGCTGCGGCTGATGTGCTGCACGAGGGGCTGCTGCAGAATCTCACTCCCTACGAGCCGCAGCCGCGCCTGCCGCGGGATCGGCTGCGGGTCGGGTTTTTGTCCTCCGCCTTCGGCGCGCATCCGGTGGGGTGGTTTACGCTCGCCGGCATCGAGAACCTTCCGCGGGATGCCTTCGAGGTGGTGCTGATCTCGCTCGGGGAACGGACGTGCGCGCTGGCCCGGCGCTTCAAGGCGCGGGCGGACCGGTGGGTCAGGCTCGACCCGGGAATCGAGGAGCCGGCTTTGTTGGAGGCATTGCGGGCCGAGCAGCTGGATATCGTCGTGGACTTGGGCGGCCATGGCCAGGGCGGACGGGTCCGGGTGCTGCGCCACCGTTGCGCGCCGGTGCAGATCAAATGGGTCGGCTCGCAATCTGCCACCTCGGGCGTGCCGAACCTGGACTGGATGCTGACCGACCGCTGGGAAACGCCTGAGGGGTATGAGCCTTTCTACCTCGAGCGGCTGCTGCGCTTGCCGGATGGCTACGTCTGCTTCGAGCCGCCGCGCTACGCGCCTGCGGTGTCGCCCGCGCCGCTGCTGAGCCGCGGCCATGTCACCTTCGGGTGTTTCAACAACATGGCGAAGATCACGCCCCGCGTGATCGCCTGCTGGGCGCGGATCATGGAGGCCATGTCGGACAGCTGGCTCGTCCTGCGCACTCACGCGCTTGGGGATCCCCGCACCCGGGACGCTTTCGTGGAGCGGGCCATCGCGGCCGGCCTGCCGCCCGCGCGGATGGAACTGCACGGCGCCGTTCCGCACGAACAACTGCTTGCGGCGTATCAGGACATCGACATTTCGCTGGACCCCTTTCCCTATGCGGGCGGGCTGACGGTGTGCGAGTCGCTGTGGATGGGGGTGCCGGTGCTGGCTCTGGTCGGGGGAAGCTTCTCGGCACGGCATGCCTTTTCGCACCTCTCCAATATCGGCCTGGCCGATTGGGCGGAGTTCGACGAGGATGGGTATGTCGCGCAGGCCGTCGCCCGTGCAGGCGATCCCGCGGCACTGGCCGCCTTGCGCATGTCGCTGCGGGAGCGGATGGCCGCGTCCCCGCTCTGCGATGCGCCGCGGTTCGGTAGAAATCTCGGGGCTGCATTGGAGCGGGCCTGGCAGGAGGCCCCCCTTACGGCTTGACGGGCAGCGCCATGCGCGGAACAGCTTGCGCATGAGCAGCACCGAGATCGCCAGTCACCGTGGCGGGGCCTTCCTCTGGCCCGAAAACAGCCTCCTTGCTTTTCGCAGCGCTCTGACCTGGGCGGCGGAGCAGGTCGAATTCGATGTTCATGCGAGCCTGGACGGGGAACCGGTGGTCATCCATGACGCCACGCTCGATCGCACGACGGATGCGGTGGGTCCCGTTGCCGCACTGGACTGGAGCGCCCTGAAGCGCGTCCGCCTCCGCGGGACGGGCGGCGACCATGTCCCGCATCTTTCCGAGGTCGCGGCGCTGGTGGGGCCGACCGCGCAGCGTCTTCGGCTGGAGATCAAGGCCGACGTCATTGGCCGGCCCTATTCCGGCCTCGTGCAGCGCTGCGCTGCTGTGCTCGACGGCATGGGAGTCCGGGGCCGAACGGTCCTGATGAGCTTCGAGGCCGCGACTGTCGCCGAAGCCTCGGACCTTGGCGGGTTCGAACAGCGGGTTTTCCTCGCGGAAACCCGGCCGATGCGGGCGATGCGCCCGGCGGATGCGATTGCGCTTTGCAGAAGCTGTGGCGCCACTGAACTCGGCGTCCACGAAGGCATTGCCGATGCGGTTCTGCGCGATGCCTTGCGCGCGGCTGGGCTGCGCCTCTCGGTCTGGGGCGCCAACCATGCGGAGAGTATCCGCCGCGCGTTGGCGCTCGGCGTAGATGTCATCGCGACGGATGATCCGCCGCTCGCCATCGATCTGCGGCGGGGAGTAGTGCCCGCCGCCTAGCACCCAGCCAAGAAGGTCTAGCTGGGTACCGTTTGTGACGGGTTCCGCGCCCCCTCAGCCTATTCGCGGTGATCCAGCCCGATATCCAGCACCGCCGCGCTATGCGTCAGCCATCCAATGGAGATCAGGTCCACACCCGTTGCCGCCACCTCGGGCGCGGTTTCCGGCGTGATCCGCCCCGATGCCTCGGTGATCATGCGCCCGCCGACGAGTGCCACGGCCTCGCGCAACATCGACGGGCCCATATTGTCGAGCAGCACCGCGTCCAGCTGCAACGATAGCGCCTCCTCCAGCTGGGCCAGGCTGTCCACCTCCAGCTCGATCTTCACCATATGCCCGACATGCGCGCGGACGCGTTCCACCGCGGGGCGGACGCCGCCGGCCATGGCGACGTGATTGTCCTTGATCAGCACTGCGTCATCCAACCCGAAGCGGTGGTTGGAACCGCCGCCGACGCGCACCGCGTATTTCTGCACGGCACGCAGCCCCGGCATGGTCTTGCGCGTGCAGCAGATGCTGGCCCTGGTGCCCTTCACCGCCGCGACCACCCGCGCGGTGGCACTGGCGACGCCGCTGAGGTGGCACAGGAAGTTGAGCGCCGTCCGCTCGGCAGTCAGCAGGCCGCGTGCTGGGCCGGACAGGGTCGCGATGACATCGCCCGGCAGCAGCGGGCTGCCGTCCGGGCGTTCGACCGCAGCTTCGATGCGAGGATCGATCAGGCGGAAGGCGAGCAGCGCCAGGTCGAGCCCGGCTACCACGCCTGGCTGGCGGGCGACCAGCTCCACGGTGGACCGCGCCTCGGCGGGGACCACCGCATCCGTCGTCACGTCGCCGGCGCGGCCGAGGTCTTCCAGCAGCGCCATCCGCACCAGCGGTTCCAGCATGATCTGCGGCAGGGGAGAAAGCGTCATGGTTCCTGCCCCCTCAGACCGCGAGCATGCGCTCGACCGCGCGGCGGGCGCGGTCGGCGATGTCGGGTGCGATGGTGACTTCGTGCCGCATGTCTTCCAGCGCGGTGCGGATCTTCGGCAGGGTGATGCGCTTCATATGCAGGCAAAGGTTGCAGGGACGCACGAAGCCCACCTCGGGGTACTGCACGGCGAGGTTGTCGCTCATCGAGCATTCGGTGATCAGCGCGACACGGGTCGGCCGCTTGGAGGCGACGAAATCGCTCATCATAGCGGTCGAGCCCGCGAAATCGGCCTCAGCGACCACCTCCGGCGGGCATTCGGGGTGGGCGAGCACGATCACGCCCGGATGGTCCTCGCGGAGCTGGCGGATATCGGCGGGGGTGAAGCGCTCATGCACCTCGCAATGGCCGTTCCAGGTGATGATCTCGACGCCGGTTTCCCGCGCGACATTCTGCGCCAGGAACTCATCCGGCAGCAGCATCACGCGGGGCACGCCAAGCGATTCCACGACTTTCCGAACATTGCCGGAGGTGCAGCAGATATCGGATTCGGCCTTCACCGCGGCCGAAGTGTTTACATAGGTCACCACCGGCACGCCCGGATGGCGCTGGCGCAGCATCCGGATATCGGCCGCGGTGATGCTTTCGGCCAGCGAGCAGCCCGCTTCCATGTCGGGGATCAGCACCGTCTTGCCCGGGTTCAGCAGCTTCGCCGTCTCGGCCATGAAGTGAACGCCGGCAAGGAGGATGACATCGGCCTCCACGCGCATCGCCTCCCGGGCCAGCGCCAGGCTGTCGCCCACGATATCGGCCACGCAGTGGAAGATTTCGGGCGTCTGGTAGTTGTGCGCCAGCACCACGGCATTGCGCCGCCGCTTCAACTCCAGGATGGCGTCGATCTCCTCGGCAAAGGAGGGCCATTCGATGGCGGGGATGATGTGGCGGACGCGCTCGTATAATGGCGCGGTGCGCTCCAGGACGGCGTTCATGGGCGTGAATCCTTATTATGCTCAAAGGGAGCATTTCAGGGCCGAAATCCGGCCGTTCCGACCGTCGCTGCGGCCCGTGCCTTATGCTAACTATGAGCATAAGGGAGTCAAGCGCTCATGCGGAACAGATTTGTGGGGTCAGACCATGCGCGAGATGGGCAGCGTGGTGCCGGCGATGGCGCGTTCCTGCAGGACGCGCTCGCGGAAGCGGAACAGCTTGGCCGGCCGCCCCCCGGTTTCGGTCGTGACCTCGCCGGTTTCCTCGACCAGCGCCTGCTGCTCGACCAGGCGGCGGAAGTTCTGCTTGTGCAGGATCTGGCCCGCCAGCGCCTCGACCGTGCGTTGCAGCTGCAGCAGGGTGAAGCTCTCGGGCATCAGTTCGAAGACCACCGGCCGGTATTTGATCTTCGCCCGCAGCCGGGCGATGCCTGTTGCAAGGATCCGGCGATGGTCGTGCAGCATGGCCTCGCCGGGCAGGGCTGTCGCCAGGTCTCCGCCGCGGCGGATCGCCTCCGGAACCAGCCCGGCCTCGAAGAGGAGTTCGTAGCGTTGCAGCACCATCTCCTCGTTCCAGGGCAGGTCGCCGAGGCCGAAGGTGATACGGATGCGCTGCTGTCTCGCGCGCCGCACGGCGGCTTCGCCGGCCGTGGCGGCCCAGGCGCGGAGCCGGGGCACGATGAGCTTGGCGATCATCGGCGGCGCGCCTTCGCGCCAGTCCTCCCACGGGAAATAGCGGTACCAGACGCGCCAGGCCGGATGATGCCGGCCGGAGGCGCGGGCCTGGCGCGTCAGGCCGAGATAGCTGATCGACACCACCCGGCGGCTCGCATCCTCGCTCGATCGGTCGCGATCGGCGAAGGTATAGAGCTGCTCGACATAGCCGAGCGGGTGATGCGTCTGCTGCTCCACCCAAGCCCGCAGGCTGGCCTGCAAGGTGCGGTGGGCGGAGACGAAGGGCCCGGAGGGCAGCAGCCGCCCCTCGTCGATGGTGAGGACCCGCGGCTCGCCATCGGTAACCGCGACCAGCACGGCGGTGAGCTCGGCTTCGATGGCGTGGTCCGGAAAGGCGGTCACGAGATTCCCCGGCTGCGCCGACTCGCGCGCGGCGTTTTCAGTGTCGGCGCCGTCATGCCATGCCGCCATGGCGCCCGCCATGATTGATACCCTTGGCCGGTTACGGCGATACGGGGCCCTGCGCGCGCCGCGACGTCTGGAGCCTGCGCGGCACCCCGAGCGGTCGCGGCCGGCTGGCACCATTGCGGATAAAAGGAGGCGCTGCCTCGCGGGACGCTGTGGAAGAGGTAGGCACCCTCTGCTCCGCATGCTCGTCCTGAATCGCCCGGAGGCGATGATGCCGGGACGGTTGTACCTGTCGCGAGCTCCTCGCCGTCGCGGAGCCGATGCAGACCGAGATCAAGGTCTTAGCCCGCACGACGGGGTAATCGCGAAGCTGCATCGGGCGAGAGTGCCGAGGTAGGTACCGAGCTCGTCATCTCCGCGCGGTGGTGCGAACCACATCCGTTTCGGACCACCAATGCAAAGTCATACAACCTTTGAGGGTATACTTGGCCGTATGTACCACCGGTTCTGGGTTTCTCCCCTTACAGCGTGTTTTATTTCATTCTTATGTGCTTCTTGACTTGACCGGAGCATGTGAAGTCCTGTCCAAGGTCGCACTTGCGAGGCATCATCCGAGCCGTTTTCGGTGTGAAACGATGCATTTGGGCAAGGAAGGCGACGTTTATGGCCAATCAAGAGAACCCGCCCGCGGCCGCGATCGCCACGGATCCGAGCAAGGGCAATGTAATCCGCATCTCGAAGGCGGAAGAAGGCTCGGCGAAGGGAGAATTTTGGGCGGTGCTGCGCGCCGTCATCTTCCTTGTCGGTGGCATTCTCGTCCTCGGCTACATCATCGCCTGACGCATCCTAAGTCCTTCGGTCGGGAAGCAGGCATCAAGACCCGGTGAGCGCCGGCGCATGGCTCCCCATGCGTCATGCCCCCGCGTTGTTCCATCGCCGGCTAGGGAATGGATGTCGCAATGCGGCTGACCGATGCGTCGTCGTGGCGCGGCTTTCGCTTAAGCCGTGCAACGCCAAGGCCTCGGGGGTCAATGCGTTTCGCATTCCCTTCAGGCTTGCCTGTGCGGTCTAACGGGCTGGATCCCGAAGTTCTAGCTGGCCTGCCGCCGCTGCCGTGCTCCGTTGCAGCAGGGGCGGCCGACGTGTAAGTTATCCACATGGATCGTCGCAATTTTCTGGCCGGGTTCACGGCGCTAGCCGTGCCCCCCGGCTTCGCGCGTGCCCAGGGCCCCAGCCCCGTAGGCCGCACCATGGTCGCCTCGCCCGAGGCCATGCGCCGTCTCGCGGAGCGCCTCTTGAGGCTGGACGAAGATGGGCTGGATCCACGCTGGTACGGGCTGAACCCCACCACCTTGCAGGATCCGGCCGTGATCGCGCGCGGCGCCGCCGCGGCGCTGGCCGATCTGGTGCAGGGCCGCGTCGTCTCGCTACCCGGACGGGTGGACCTGGCCCGCGACATCAATCCAACGACGCTCAACAACTGGATCCAGCAGATTGCCGATGCGGCGGAGCCCGCCCAGGTGATCGACCGCGCGGTGGCCTCAACACCCGAAATGGCCGTGCTGAAGGTCGCCTTGGCCGCTGCACGCGAGCGCGCGGCCCTGGGTTGGCCGGGCTTTCCGGTGGGTGGGCGCGTGCTGGAGCCCGGCGCCGTCGACCCCGTGCGCGTCAACGCCCTACGAGCCCGCCTGGCCGTGACCGACCCGGTCCTCGCCGCCGATCCCGGCAACGGCGACATTTATGAGGAGAACCTCCAGGCCGCCGCTCGCCGTTTCCAGGCCGCGGTCGGGACCGAGGCGGATGGCCGCATCGGCCTGTCGACGATGACGGCGCTCAACCGTACGCCGCAATCCATCGTGAACCAGATCCGCGTGGCGATGGACATGCGCCGGGCCGCAGCGCCCCGTCCGCGCGAACGCCGGGTCGAGGTGAACATCCCCGACTACCGGCTGAACGTCATCGAGAATGGCCGCGTCATCCTAGACATGGCGGTGGTGGTGGGCGGCGTAGTCCGGCAGACACCCATGATCACGACGCGCCTGACCGCCGTGCAGTTCAATCCGCCCTGGGGCGTCCCCGCCCGCAATGCCAAGGAAGACGTGCTGCCGCGGCTGCGGCGCGATCCCGCGGCCGTGGCTGCGCGCGGCTTCCGTATCTTCCAGCGCGTCGATGGCGAGATGACCGAGATCGACCCGACCACGGTGGACTGGCGAGCGGTGGACCCGGAACATTTCCCTTACTACATCCGCCAGGATGCGGGGGATGCCAGCGCCCTGGGCCGGCTTAAGTTCATCATGCCGAACAATGACGACATTTACATGCACGACACGCCCGATCGGGGGTATTTCCGCCTCGCGGATCGGGCCCGCTCGTCGGGCTGCGTCCGTCTGGAACGGCCAATGGATTTTCTTATGATGGTATTAGATGGCATGCCCGGCTGGGACCGGGCGCGTGCGGATCGCATCCTCGCAACCCGCGCGACCTCGGTGAACCCGATCCGGAGTCAGCTGCCGGTGCGGCTGCACTACAGCACAGTGACAGTCGAGGGCACGGATCTGCGGATCCGGCAGGATATCTACGGCCTCGACGCAACCTATGCGCGGGCGATGGAAAGCCGAGCCCGCGTGCAGGGGATTCCCATGGCAGCGGCGGCGCTCTGACCATGCGCATGTTCCAGCATTCCTGCCCCGCCTGCGACGGTCCCGACGATTCAACCTGCACCGCTAACTTGAGCCGGCGCGGCATGTTCGGCGCCCTGGCTGGCGTTGGCTTCGCGCTGCTGACGCCCGAGGCGATCGCGCAGCGGATGGGCAATGCCGCGACGCGCAGCATCTCCATCCGCCGCATGCAGACCAACGAGACCTTCGAAGGCGTCTATTGGCGCGAAGGCCGCTATGATCGCGACGTGCTTCAACAGCTCGACTGGGTCCTGCGCGACCCGAACCGGGCCGAGGCGACGCCGATGGATCCCCGCCTCTTCGATGTGCTGACCACCGTTCAGCGCAGCATGGAATCCACCGATGCCTGGGAAGTCATCAGCGGCTACCGCGCGCCCGAGAGCAATGCGGCCCGTGCGCGCGAATCCCGCCGCGTCAGCCGCCGTTCCCTGCATATGTCGGGCATGGCCTGCGACTGCCGTCTGCCCGGGCGCAATTCGCTCGGCATTGCGCGGGTCGCGGCGGACATGCAGACGGGCGGGGTCGGCCTCTATCGGCGCGATGGCTTTGTGCATCTCGATTGCGGCCCTTCGCGGCGCTGGTAGCCTGACGTTCGGCCACGAACCGGCTGGCTGATTGTGCCTACACAGGGTTGGCAAGCGACGGATTGCCGCGCGAGTATTGCAGCGCAGCAGGAGCTTCCGCATGGCCGAACCACGGCTCGTCCTTCCCACCATGGATTCGATCCGCCGCTGGCAAGGCATAGCGGTCCCTAACGCTGCGGCGCGGCATGGACTTGCCGATTTTGAAGGCCTCATCGCCGCGCTCGAGAAGCTGCGGGGCGAGATGGGCTTCGAGGA
>JAQGHY010000145.1 GCA_028291455.1 Rubritepida sp.
GGCCGCAATGGCAGTCCCGCTTCGCCACCTTCGGGTCGGAGGCCGCCGCGGCCGCCAGCCTCGGCCAGGTTCACCGCGCGACGCTGCATGACGGCCGTGATGTCGCCTGCAAGCTGCAGTACCCCGACATGCCCACGGTGGTGGAGGCGGACCTCAAGCAGTTGAAGCTCGCGCTCAGCCTTTATCGCCGGATGGACATCGCGCTGGACAATGAGGAGGCCTTCGGCGAGCTGAAGGACCGCCTGCGCGAGGAGCTGGATTACGAGCGCGAGGCCGCGCATCAGCGGCTCTACGGGATCATGCTGGCCGGCCAGTCCAATGTGAGCGTGCCGGTGCCGATCCCCGAACT
Organism: Rubritepida sp.; assembly: GCA_028291455.1. Lineage (GTDB taxonomy): Bacteria > Pseudomonadota > Alphaproteobacteria > Acetobacterales > Acetobacteraceae > Roseococcus. Next base: position 350 of record JAQGHY010000145.1, read on the forward strand.
CACCACGCGGCGCCTGCTGACCATGACCTGGCTGCCGGGCGAATCCATCCTCAAGCGCATCGAGGAAGGCCCGAGCCAGGAGGAGAGGAATGCCTATGCGCGCGCGCTCTTCGCCGCCTGGTACGTGCCGCTCTACCGCTACGGGGTGATCCATGGCGACCCGCATCTGGGCAACTATCAGGTGCGGCCTTGGGACCAGGGCATCAACCTGCTCGACTTCGGCACCGTCCGCATCTTCCCGCCAAGCTTCATCACCGGCGTCCTCACGCTGTACGAGGCGGTGCGCGACGGCGACGACGAGAAGGCGGCGGAAGGCTTCCGCATCTGGGGCTTCCGCAACCTGTCGAACGACACGATGCAGGTGCTGAAGAAATGGGCGAGCTTCCTCTATGAACCGCTGATGCAGGACCGCGTGCGCCCCATCCAGGAAACCGATGACCCGATGTTTGGGCGCCGGGTGGCGGAGGAGGTGCATCAGGGCCTCAAGCGCACCGGCGGCGTGCGGATTCCGCGCGAATTCCCGCTGATGGACCGCTCGGCGATCGGGCTCGGCAGCGTGTTCCTGCGGCTGGATGCGCGGCTGAACTGGCACCGCATGTTTCACGAACTGGTGGACGATTTCCGCGAGGACGAGTTGGCCGCCCGTCAGGCGGCGGCGCTGGCCGAGGCGAAGGTGCCGGCTTCGGTCTGAATCTGATATGCTGCGCGCATGGCCCACCGTCTGAGCCCGTCCGAGGAAACCCTGCTGGCTCGTTTCCAGGAACGGCTGCTGGCGGCTGTTCCGGCGGGCACCGTGCGCGCCATCATCGTTTTGGCAGTCGCGCGAGGGGGAATTCGGGCCCGAATTCCGATCTCGACGTCGCGGTCATGCTGGCGCCCGGGGTCGAACGAGCGCCCATGCAGCGGATCGTCTTCGACACCGGCTACGATGTCGGCGAGGAGCTTGATCTCCTCGAGCTCGGTCTCGCGCCGATAGCCTTGTCGCCTGAGCCGCGCATTGCGCTGCATAACTCGATCGACCGCGATGGGGTGGAGATCTGGCGCGCATGACGGATCAGGATGCAGTCGCAGCAAGGGCGCGGAAGGCCGCCGCAAATCTGGGCTCGGCCCAGGCTCTCCTCGATCGCGGTTTTGCCGAGAACGCCGTGACCGCCATGTCTTTCGCGGGATTCCACCTGGCGCAGCCGCTGCTGGCGACAATCGGGATCGCACCGGAAACGCATCGCGGGACCCAACAGATGTTCTCGTTTCACTTCGTCCGCGGAGGTGCCTTGCCGGCGGATTTCGGCCGCCGCCTCAGCCGGCTCATGGATGATCGCGGCCTCGCGGATTACGGCCTTGGTGGCGACATCACTCCCGCTTCCGCCGCGGAAACCCGTGAAAATCTGCTCGCCTTCCTTCCGCCGGTACTCGCGCTCCTGCGTGAACGGGCGCCCGACGCAGCCGAGGCTTTGAGCGAAGTCCAGACAGCCACCGACGCGCTCGCCGCCGCCTGAGACACCAGCCGATCACTTGCATGCCGCCCTGCGCCATGCCTATGCAGCAATGTCCTAAGCCTCGGGAGTAGCCCTCAATGCGTCTTGCTGTTCTGAAGGAGACGATGCTGGGCGAAGCCCGCGTCGCCGCCACGCCGGAGACCGCGAAGAAGCTGATCGCCCTCGGCCTCACCGTCGCCGTCGAGGCCGGTGCAGGCCTCGCCTCCGGCTTTCCGGATGCAGAATACGCCGCCGCCGGCGCCGAGGTCGCGCCTGATGCCGCCGCCGCGCTCTCCGGTGCGCGGATCGTCTTCGCAGTTCGCGCGCCAGACGCGCCGCTGCCCACCGGCACGCTGCTGATCGGCACGCTCGGCGCCGATGCCGCCGCGGTCGCGGGTTACGCTCAGGGCGGCATCGAGGCCTGCTCGATGGAGCTGCTGCCGCGCATCACCCGCGCCCAGAGCATGGACGTGCTGAGCAGCCAGGCGAACCTCGCCGGCTACCGCGCCGTGATCGAAGCGGCAGGCGCCTTCGACCGCGGCTTCCCCATGCTGATGACCGCAGCCGGCACCATCCCCGCCGCCAACGCCTTCATCATGGGTGCTGGCGTCGCCGGCCTCCAGGCCGTCGCCACCGCGCGCCGCCTGGGCGGCCGCGTCTCGGCCACCGACGTACGCCCGGCCGCGAAGGAGGAGATCAGGTCCCTCGGCGCCACCTTCGTCGGCTACGAGGACGAGGAGAGCAAGACCGCCCAGACCGCCGGCGGCTACGCCAAGCAGCTCTCGGCGGATTTTTACGCCAAGCAGGCCGAGGTCGTGGCCGCGCATATCGCCAAGCAGGACGTGGTGGTCTGCACCGCGCTGGTGCAGGGCCGCCGGGCGCCGACGCTCATCACCGCCGAGATGGTGGCCAGCATGAAGCCCGGCTCCGTGATCGTGGACATCGCCGCCGATGCCGGCGGCAACTGCGCCGCGACGGTCCCGGGCTCGCTCATCGTGACGCCGAACGGCGTGAAGGTGCTCGGCTACACCAACTGGCCCGGCCGTATTCCGGCCGCCGCCAGCGCGCTGTATGCGCGCAACCTGCTCACCTTCCTGACTACGTTCTGGGACAAGGCGGCGAATGCCCCCGTGCTCCCGCCCGAGGACGCGATAGTGATCGGCGTGACGCTCACGCGCGGCGGTGCCGTGGTCCACAAGAATTTCGCCCCCGCGGCCGCGGCCTGAGGAGACACTTCCGATGAGCATCCAGACGGACATCGCCAACCAGGCCGCCGACCTCTCCGTCCGCGCCCAGGACCTCGCCCTCCTCGCCCAGAGCGCGTTGGCCGCCACCGAGCCCGTGGCCCATGCGGTCGAGCCCTTCATGCTGCTGCTGACCATCTTCCTGATGGCCTGCTTCGTTGGCTACTACGTGGTGTGGAACGTCACCCCGGCGCTGCATTCCCCGCTGATGGGCGTGACCAACGCCATCTCCTCGGTGATCGTGGTGGGCGCCATCCACGCCGCCGCCTCGGCCGAAAGCAACGCTGCCCGGGCCTTCGGCTTCCTCGCGGTCATGCTGGCTTCGGTGAACATCTTCGGCGGCTTCCTCGTGACGCGCCGAATGCTCGCCATGTTCCAGAAGAAGAAGGCCTGACGCCATGGCGACGATCTCCACGCTCGCCTACCTGGTGGCGTCCGTCCTCTTCATCCTAGCCCTGCGCGGGCTCTCGCATCCCGGCACCTCGCGGCAGGGCAACCAGTTCGGCATGATCGGCATGGGGATCGCGATCCTCGCCACCATGCTCAGCTCGAACATGGACATGGGCGGTTTCGCGCTGATCGTCGCGGGCCTGGCCATCGGCGGATCTATCGGCGCCGTGCTGGCCAGCCGCATCCAGATGACCTCGCTGCCGCAGCTGGTCGCGGCCTTCCACAGCCTGGTCGGCATGGCCGCGGTCTTCGTGGCGGCCTCGGCCTTCTACAGCCCGGAGAGCTTCGGCATCGGCACGGCCGGGAACATCCACGGCTCCTCGCTGGTCGAGATGTCGCTGGGCCTGGCCATCGGCGCGGTGACCTTCTCGGGCTCGGTGATCGCCTTCGCCAAGCTGGACGGCCGCATGTCGGGCGCGCCCATCACCTTCGCCAACCAGCACAGGCTTAACGCGGCGCTGGGCCTGTTGCTGCTGTTGCTCGTGATCCTCTTCGTCACCAGCGGTTCGCCGCTGCTGTTCTGGGCTATCGCGATCCTGGCCTTGGCGCTCGGCTTCCTGCTGATCGTCCCGATCGGCGGGGCGGATATGCCGGTCGTCGTCTCGATGCTGAACAGCTATTCCGGCTGGGCGGCGGCGGGCATCGGCTTCACCATCGGCAATCTGCTGCTGGTCGTGACGGGGGCGCTGGTCGGCGCTTCCGGCGCCATCCTGAGCTACATCATGTGCAAGGGGATGAACCGCTCGATCATCAACGTGCTGCTCGGCGGCTTCGGCAGCGGGAGCGGCGGGGCGCCCGTGGTGGGCACCGGCGTCGATGCGGACCGCGCGCCGGTAAAGGCCGGCAGCCCCGAGGACGCCGCCTTCATCATGAAGAACGCTCAGAAGGTGATCGTGGTGCCGGGTTACGGCATGGCGGTGGCGCAGGCGCAGCAGGTGGTCCGCGAGATGGCCGACCTGCTGAAGAAGGAAGGCGTGCAGGTCTCCTACGCGATCCATCCCGTGGCCGGCCGCATGCCCGGCCACATGAACGTGCTGCTGGCCGAGGCGAACGTCCCCTACGAGGACGTGCACGAGCTGGAGGAGATCAATCCGGAATTCGCGGAGGCCGACGTGGCCTATGTGATCGGCGCGAACGACGTGACCAACCCGGCGGCGAAGACCGACAAGACCAGCCCCATCTATGGCATGCCGATCCTGGACGTGGAGCGCGCGAAGACGGTGTTCTTCGTCAAGCGCGGAATGGCCAGCGGCTATGCCGGCGTGGACAACGAGCTGTTCTTCCGGCCGAACACGATGATGCTGTTCGGCGACGCCAAGAAGGTGACGCAGGAAATCGTGCAGGCCTTGCAGCGTTGATGTTTTGACGCCCTCAGGCGCCGGGCGCGCGCTCCGCGCGCTTGGCTTCGCGCCTCAGGATAGGCGCGCCAATCGGTAGGGCGGTCGCCGCGCGCCGGCCACTTTGCAGCCAGATCTCAGTGGGGCCTGCACCAACGGCGAAAGCGCCGCCTCGGCAAAGCCGAGCGGCGCTCACGATCCGTGCTGGGAGAAAATGGGCCGGCTTGCGCCGGCCCAGAAACTCAGAAGCCTTCGCGCTCGATGCGCTTGCGCTCGACCTTGCGCGCACGGCGCACGGCCTCGGCGGCCTCGCGAGCGCGACGCTCGGAGGGCTTCTCATAATGCCGGCGAAGCTTCATCTCGCGGAATACACCCTCGCGCTGCAGCTTCTTCTTAAGCGCCTTAAGCGCCTGATCGACATTGTTGTCCCGGACGACGACTTGCACGCGGGCGAATCTCCTGATGGCCGATGTGGCCTGAAACACGAAAAGACCCCGGTGCGTTCGTCGCGCCGTGGCCGTGCCGGTGGCATAACACAAGACGAGACGGGGCGGGAACCCCTCGCATGTGGGAAAATTCGACCCAGATCATACCGAGAGGAGAATGCACCGAATGGCCATCCTGAAGATCGCCCGCATGGGCCATCCGGTCCTGCTGGGCCGTGCCGCCGAGGTGGCGGATCCCACCTCGCCCGAGATGCGCCGGCTCGTGGCCGATATGGCCGAAACCCTGGCCGATGCCGGCGGGATCGGCCTCGCCGCGCCACAGGTCTACCAGCCGCTGCGCCTCTTCCTCTGGCGCGATGGTGCGGAGTTGCACGTTCTATTTAACCCGGAGCTCGTGCCGCTCGGCCCCGAGACCGAACTGGGCTGGGAGGGCTGCCTCTCCATCCCCGGGCTGCGCGGCCGGGTGACGCGCGCGGCGCGAGTTGCCTGGCGCGGTTTCGACCAGGAAGGCCGGGCCGTGTCCGGCGAGGCCAGCGGCATCTCCGCGCGGGTGTTGCAGCATGAGAATGACCATTTGAACGGAGTGTTCTATCTGATGCGGATGGAAGATCTCTCGCTGCTGGGCTTCACCGAAGAACTCGCCCGCCTCGCCGAGCCCCAGCCATGAGCGAGGCCGGCTGGCTGCGCGCCGTGGTCGCCCGTGCCGGCCGCGAGGGCTGGACCGAAGCGACTCTGCGCGGAGCCCTGACTGATTGCGGGGAGGCGGCCGAACTCGTCTCCAGCTGCTTTCCGCGCGGCGTCATCGGCGCGATCGAAGCCTGGTTCACCCTGGCCGACGAGGAGATGGACGCGGCCGCCGCCGCCGAGGATATCACCGCCCTGCGCACCCCCGACCGAATCCGCCGGGTGATCGAGTTGCGCCTGCGGGCGCTGCAGCCGGATCGCGAGGCATTGCGCGGCGCCCTGGCCCTGCTGGCGCTTCCCTGGAACCTGCCGGTCGCCCTGCGGAGCACGGCGCGAACCGTCTCGACCATCTGGTACGCGGCGGGAGACAACTCGGCAGATTTCTCCTGGTACACGCGCCGGGCCACGCTGTTGGCCGTGTACGGGGCTACGCTGGCCTTTTGGATGCGCCCGAATGCCCCTGACATGGACGAGACTTTAACCTTCCTTGACAGACGTTTGGCAGATTTACCTAAGCCGAGGCCGAAAGCCGCATGATCGGGCTTCGCGGTTTGCCCTGTTGCGTGTAAACGCCATTGCTGCATGGGCCGAGTCTTGCCGCCACGCCTGGATCCGCCAGGCTCGGAAGGCCGGCCCAACCGAAACGGGAGAACGGGCGGCATGACGCCTTCGCGAAATCTTTTGGGTGGTCTGACCGCCGTCATGCTTCTGCCAGGCATCGCATCCGCACAGTCGGTTTGCGTGCAGCCTGCGGAGAAGACCGCCTTCGACATTCGTGCGCTGCAAAGCCAGCTCATGGTCGTGGCGCTGACCTGCGGGCAGCAGGACGCTTACAACACGTTCGTCACGCGCTTCCAGGGCGATCTGGGCAATGCCTTCCGCGGCGTCGCCGGCCACTTCCGCCGCACATCGGGTGCGCGGTCCCAGCGGCTGCTGGACGAGTACATCACCAGCCTGGCCAACGGCCAGTCGCAGGTCGGCATCTCGCAGGGCAGCTTGTTCTGCCGCAACCAGGCGCCGATCTTCGCGCAGGCCATGGCGGCGACCTCCCCGGCCGACCTCGCCCTGCTCTCGCTGGCGCGTGAGGTTCCGCAGGCCCTGACGACGCCGGATTGCGCGGTACGGGCCACCCCGGTTCGCGCAACGCGGGCATCGCGTCGTACGCCGGCTGCTACGCATCGCTGACGGACAAAGCTGCCGCCCCTCTTAGGGGCGGTGCATCGGTTGTGAGAAAGGGCGCCGCGAGGCGCCCTTTCCATTTCCGGAGGGATCGTGTCCTGCTTAACGCAGGACAATCTCGACGCGGCGGTTCTGCGGCTCGCGGACGCCCATCGCCGTCGGAACGAGCGGACGATCGAAGCCGAAGCCCTGAACCGTGATCTCGTTGCGGGCGATGCCACGGCGGACCAGCTCGGCGGCAACCGCTTCGCCACGGCGAACCGACAGGCGCTGGTTGTAGACCGCCGTGCCGGTACGGTCGGCGTGGCCGGACACCTCGATGCGGGTCGAGCTGACGGTACGCGCGTTCTGGGCCGCATCGGCGATGATCTGCCGCGCACGATCCGTCAGGTCGGCACGATCCCAGTCGAAGAAGACCAGGTAGGTGCGGGCCGGCGACTGAGCCGGCGGCGCAACCACGACCGGGACGACGGCTGCGGGACGCGGAGCGTTGAAGGCGTAGCGCAAGCCCAGCAAGGCGGAATGATTGGTGGAGCCGGATTTAAGCTGGCCTGCGCCAATGGTAGCGCCGTTTCCTGGCCTGAATGCACGGGCGTCGAAATACGCATCCTCCGTGCTGAAGTAGCGGTACTCGGCGGTGACCGAGAGGCCCGGCACCGTGGAGATTGGGAAGGCCACGCCGGCGATCGCCTGATACGCGAAGACGCCCACCGTGTCGGAGGTGACGAAGCCGGCGTTCTGCGTGCGGCTGGTGACCCTCACCGCGTCCATGTTGCGCCACGCATAGCCTGCGCCGACGCCGATATAGGGCATGACCCAGGGCACGCCCGGGATGCTGATGTCGTAAAACACATTGCCCATGACGCCGTAGATGCTGCCGATCCCGGAGCCGTTGATCGTATTGCGACCCGCGGTTTCACTTCGCCGCGCATTGCCCTCGATCTCGACCCGCAGGCCGTTGCCGAAGCCCCAGCCGGCGGAGACGACGCCTGCAAAGCCGGTCTCGAAACCGCCAGTGCCGGTGGTCGGCAAGTTATTGGCCCGGGCGGCGCTCGCCAACGGCCGGTTGGAAAGGACCGAGCCCTCCTCCGTGAAATTCACGCCGGCTCCAGCGCCGATATATAGGCCGGTAACGGGCTGAGCCCGGGCAATTGCCGGCAACGCAACGAGGCCCGCCGCAATGAATAGCTTCACAGTCTGCATAGTCGCATCTCCTCTGTCGCCGCTGCTGATGATCCAGGCAACGCTCGGTGGAGTAATACTAGCAAGTTATTTCATGAAAAAATGATGTATTAAGTATTTCGTCGATAGCGTGGCAATGCAGACACAGGCGCTCGCCATAAAAAAAGGGGCGCCTTGCGGCACCCCTTTCCATTTCCTGCGGAGAGAAAGTCCTGCTTAGCGCAGGACGATCTCGACGCGGCGGTTCTGCGGCTCGCGGACGCCCATCGCCGTCGGAACGAGCGGACGATCGAAGCCGAAGCCCTGAACCGTGATCTCGTTGCGGGCGATACCACGGCGGACCAGCTCGGCGGCAACGGCCTCGGCGCGACGCACCGAGAGACGCTGGTTGTAGACTGCCGTGCCGGTACGGTCGGCGTGGCCGGACACTTCGATGCGCGTCGAGCTGACGGTACGAGCGTTCGAAGCGGCTTCACCGATGATCTGGCGAGCGCGATCGGTCAGGTCAGCACGATCCCAGTCGAAGAAGACCAGGTAGGTGCGGGCCGGTGCCGCTGCGGCCACGGGAACCGGGGCCATGACGGGGGCCGGACGCGGCGCGTTGAAGGCGTAGCGCAGACCAACGAGAACCGAGTGGTTGTAGTTGGTCGGCTTGTAGGTGCCAGCCTGTGCAACGCCCAGCGAGCTGGTCGCATTCGCGTTGAGCTCGGGATCCATCGTGCCCATGAACCGGTACTCGGTCGTGAGCGACAGGCCGGGAACGACGCTGTTCAGGCCGAAGGCCACGCCGGCGATCGCCTGGTAGGCGAACTGGCCGTCACGGTCGTCAACGCGAAGGCTGCTGCGGCCGTTGGCACCGCGAACGGCACGCCAGTCGCTGAACACATAACCCGCGCCGAGGCCGAGGTAGGGCGTGATGCCCACGCCGGCAACGTTCAGGCCAAGCATGTTGAAGTCATACAGGACGTTGGCCATCGCACCGTACTGGTGGATGCGGCCGCCGCCTGGGCCAAGGCGCAGGGTGCCCTGCGAAAGCTTCTCGACCTGGTTCTGACGGTAGTTGCCCTCGACTTCGGCGCGCAGGCCGTTGCCGAAGCCCCAGCCGATGCTGCCGACAGCCGCATAGCCCCACTCGGTGCTGGTACGGACCCGCGAACCGGTCGTGCCAGAAGCCGGGCGAAGCGCAATGCTGTCGCTGCTGCTTTCGCGATAGTTGGTGCCCACGCCGGCGCCCACGTAGAGGCCGGTGACGGGCTGTGCCTGAGCGGCCAGGGGCAGCGACAGAACGGTCGCGGCCAGAAGGGCCTTCTTGAGGCTCATCCTCGTTCTCCTTGAAATCAAACTCGGTTTGTTCGGTCGCTGCGCGGCACACCCGGCGGGCGCGATTCCTCGCTGCGTGACGGGAACCTAACCACTTGCTCCGCCGAATGCATCACCCTGTGGAGTATTTCCCAAGGCGTGTGGCCAAAACGCAACACCGCCCCTGGGCATTTGAGCCACAGGGTCAAAGACCGCTGGTGGCAGCCGCGTCGTCCAAGGCATGCAGCGTATCCAGCGGCAGTAACCTGTTGGCATGGCCCAATTTTCTGCCAGGCCGGGCTTCGAGCTTGCCGTACCAGTGCGGCACCACATCCTGCTGCGCGAGAATGCCTGGCCAGGCGGCAAGGCCCTCCGAACCGACCAAATTCCGCATCACCGCGTCCGCATGGCGCGCGGGGCTGCCCAGCGGCAGACCGGCCACGGCGCGGATATGCTGCTCGAACTGGCCGCAATGGCAGGCGTCCATCGTCCAGTGCCCCGAATTATGAGGCCGCGGCGCTATCTCGTTCCCCAGCAAGCTGCCGTCGGCCAGAAGAAACATCTCCAGCGCCACGACTCCCACCAGTTCCAGGGCGGTCGCAACCTGGGCGACATGCGCCTGCGCGGCCGCCGCGGCGGAGGCCGGCAGGCGGGCGGGCGCGAAGGACAGGTCCAAGATATGGTGTCGGTGCCGGTTCTCGATGGCATCGTAGGTAGCGACCGTGCCGTCCAGCCCGCGGGCCGCGATGCCGGAGATCTCGGCCGTGAAGGGGACGAAAGCCTCCAGGATCAGCGGCTTGGGCGACAGCCGCGCGAAGGCGGGTGCCGCATCCTCCAGCCGGCGCAGCACGGCCTGGCCGCGTCCGTCATAGCCGAGCCGGGTGGTCTTGAGCACGGCCGGCAGGCCGATCTCGGCTATCCCGGCCTGCAGCTCCGCCTCGGTCGTCACCTCCCGCCACGGCGCGACGGGAACGCCGGCTTCGGCCAGGAAGCGCTTCTCGACGATGCGATCCTGGCAGATGGCGAGCGCCCTGGTGCCAGGCCGGCAGGGCACGCGGCCCTCTAGCGCAGCCAGCGTCTCGGCCGGGACATTCTCGAATTCGAAGGTCACGACATCCACGGCATCGGCGAAGCGGTGCAGCGCCGCGACGTCATCATACTCTGCGAGGGTATGCGCGGCCGCCACCTCCATGCCGGGCGAATCGGCGTCGGGCGCGAAGATGTGGCAGCGGTAGCCCAGCCGCGCCGCGGCCATGGCGCTCATCCGGCCGAGCTGGCCGCCGCCGAGGATGCCGATGGTGGCGCCCAGGGGAAGGCTGGTTTCAGGCGGGGTCATGCGGCACGCTCTCGGTCTGGGCCGCGCGCCAGGCGTCGAGCCGGCCGGCCAGCGCGGCGTCGGCCAGCGCCAGGATGGCAGCGGCCAGCAGCGCGGCGTTGATCGCGCCGGCCTTGCCGATCGCAAGCGTGCCCACCGGCACGCCTGCGGGCATCTGCACGATGGAAAGCAGCGAATCCATTCCCTTGAGGGCGTGGCTTTCCACCGGCACGCCGAGGACGGGCAGGGGTGTCATGCTCGCCGCCATGCCGGGCAGGTGCGCGGCCCCGCCGGCACCGGCGATGATCACCTTGAGGCCGCGGCCCCGTGCCTGACGGGCATAATCGACGAGCCTTTCCGGGGTTCGGTGCGCCGAGACGATCCGGCATTCATGGGCAATCCCAAGTGCCGTCAGGGTCTGAGCGGCATGGCTCATCGTCTCCCAGTCCGAACGGCTGCCCATGATGATGCCGACCAGCGGCGGAGTTTCACGCAGGGACATTCGAAACCCCGTCTCAGGCGATGATATCGGGGACGAGCAGGCCTTCGAGCCAGGAAATCTCATCCTTCAGCTTCAGCTTGCGCTTCTTCAAGCGCTGCATCTGCAGCTGATCGCCGACCCCGTTTTCGAGACGTAGGATGACGGTGTCGAGGTCGCGATGTTCGCTGCGCAGTTCATGCAGGCGGCGCAGCAGGGCTTCACGGTCTTCCAGCATACGGTCTGCCGCCATCCTGAGCACGAGGGCTGAAAAATCGCGCGGCAGGGTTGAACGAATTCGTTCCCTTGGCCGGCAGGATGGGGATAGCATGCCTGCACGCGGTCGCAACAGGCCGCGTAACACAGGCGACGCCCCGGGCGTTACCGTCCGGTGCGATCCCAGCAGAGGATGCCACTGCATGATGCATGCGCCGAGGGTAAGAGCCCTGGAATCCCGCCACGCCGATCTGGAAACCCGCATCGCCGCCGAAGGCACGCGCCCGCGGCCCGACGATGCGAAACTCAGCCGATTGAAGCGCGACAAGCTGCATCTCAAGGAAGAAATAGAAAAGCTCCGCCAAGCCCATTAGGCACGCTGCGTAGGGGAAGGGAGCCGCGCACCGCGCGGCGACCGGCCTGCACCAATCGCGGCGTGATTACTCGTCGGCGGGCGTGGACACCGGCACGGGAATGGCAATGCCGTCGGCCCGCAGGCGTTCCTGCGCGGCGATAACGGCCGCATTCAGCGCGCCCTGGGCGCAGAGCCCCAGGATCACGGGGTCGCGCGGCTTGATGTTCGCGCTGTTCCAATGCGTCCGGTCACGCACCTTCTGAATCGTCTCCTTGGTGGTGCCGACGAGCTTGCCGATCTGGGCTTCGGTCAGCTCCGGATGGTTGCGCAGCAGCCAGGCGATGCCGTCCGGCCGGTCGTTGCGCTTGGCGACGGGCGTATAGCGCCCGCCCTTGCCGCGGCCCTTGGAGAGCGGGACGGCGGTGGCGGCCAGGCTCAGCCGGGCGGTGCCATCGGCCTCGCAACGGGCGATGTCCTCGCGGGTGAGCTGGCTATTGGCGACGGGATCGTAGCCGTTGATGCCCTGGGCCACCTCGCCATCGGCGATGGCCTGGACCTCGAGCGGGTGCATCTGGACGAAGTCGGCGATCTGCTCGAAGGAGAGGGAGGTCTTCTCGATCAGCCACACGGCAGTTGCCTTGGGCATCAGGGGCTGGGCCATGTCGATGGTTCCGTGGGTGGGGGGCTGCGCGGACGGGCACATGCCCGATCTGAGCATGCCCTATAGTGGCAGGCCCCGCCTGGGCCAAGCCCCGCCTGGGCTAAGCCATGAGGGAAGGGGAGATTGCCATGTTCGAGGAAGAACCGCGGCCGAAGCCGGCGCACCGCTTCCAGCCAGCGCCACTGGCGGACTGGGCGGAAGGCGATCTGCGCAACTATATCGCCGAGCTGTCCATTGAAATCGCCCGGGCCGAGGCGGCGATCGCCGCGCGATCGCATCAGCGGGCGGCGGCCGACGCCTTCTTCAAGCCCTTAAAGGACTGAAGGCCGGCGGGTCGCCCCGCCGGCCTTCAGGATTTTCAGGCGGCTGGCCTTAGGCGGCCTGGGCCACCTGCTGCTCGATCGCCTGGCGCGGCGCACCCGACTGGATCTCGATCCGGCGGGGCTTCAGCGCCTCGGGCACCTCGCGCTTGAGCGCGACATGCAGCAGGCCGTTCTCGATCCGCGCGCCCTGGACCACCAGATGGTCGGCTAGGACGAAGCGGCGCTCGAAAGCGCGGCCGGCGATCCCGCGATGGACGAAGCGGCGCTCCGGGCCTTCCGGCTGCGGCGCCTTGCCGCTGACGAGAAGCGTGTCCTCGCGCACGACGAGTTCGATGTCGTCGGGACCGAAGCCGGCCACGGCCATGGTCAGCACGTAGCTGTCATCGCCCGTCGCCTCGATGTTGAACGGAGGATAGGCCGGCCCATCGGCCTGGGCCCGCGCGCCGTCGAGCAGACGTGCGAAGCGGTCGAAACCGATAGCGGTACGGAGAAGGGGGGAAAAATCGATGGTGTTCATAAAGAACCTCCTGCTGAAGCAAGGTCCGTTGAGCGTCCCGTCACCGGGATCCCCATGAAGGGCGATCCGGTTTCAGATCCGCGCCGGAGCCCACAAGGGCGCCCCGACGCCATGAAATTGGAGAATCGC
>JAQGHY010000179.1 GCA_028291455.1 Rubritepida sp.
TTCTTCGTCGGGCAGACGATGAAGGCGATGGCGGGGAAGGGGAATCCCGCCTTGGTCAACGAGTTGCTGAAGAAAAAGCTGGGCTGAACCGAAAAGGGGGCTGGCCTTTCGGCCGCCCCCTCGGACGTCCTGGCCTGGAAGCGGTCTCAGCCTTCCTTGGCGGTCTCGTCTTCCTCGTCCTCGTCTTCGTCATCGAAATCAAGCACGTCGGCATCGCGCACGACGGCGAGGCAGGCAGCGTAGGTCTCGAGGTACCATTCGCGCTCGCCATCCTCAATTTTGCCTTCGGCAGTGGCGATCATACGCAGCAGCGCAAGAGCCACGGCGGCGTCGCTGTCGCCTTCGATCTCGATCTTTACATCCGACATGTTCTGGCCCTCCGGCAGGTTGCGCGCCCGCTATAGCCCAACCGTTCAAGGCACTGCCACCCCTCATCTGGTGACAATTTCAGCGTGCGATGTGATCGATCAAATGATCATTGTAGCGCTGCGCCATGCCGGGGATCAGCAGTGCATCCACCAGCCACCAGAGGATGATGACGCCCAGGCCGAGATAGCCGATCAGGATCATCGTCAGGGCCAGCGAGACGCCGAAGAGGGCCAGCATCAACAGGCCTGAGACCCAGCGGCCCAGATACATCCGGTGCACGCCGCCGTAGCCGAGAAAGAACCACAGAAGGTAGGTGGCCACCACCGAACGGCTCGCCGCATCATAGCGCATGCGGGCGATCATATCGTCGGAGGGACGGGTAGGCGTTTGCATTTTGAGGGATCCTGTAGTTTCGCCCCCAGGTTTCGCCGGGCGCGGTTCGGCCATAAGCTAATGGCAACGGCTGTTGGTTAAAAGGAGCGTCCATGACGATCGAGTTGCACACGTGGAATACCCCGAACGGCCGCAAGATCAGCGTGGCGCTGGAGGAGATGGGCCTGGATTACACCGTGAAGACGGTGAACATCGGCAAGGATGAGCAGTTCGAGCCGAGCTTCCTCGCTTTTTCGCCCAACAATCGCATTCCCGCGATCAAGGATTCGGACGGGCCGGACGGTAAGCCCATTGCCATCTTCGAGAGCGGCGCGATTCTCTACTACCTCGCGGAGAAGACCGGCCGCTTCATGCCAAAGGACCTGCGCGAGCGCATCCCGGTGATGGAGTGGCTGATGTGGCAGATGGGCGGCTTCGGCCCCATGCCCGGGCAGGTGCACCACTTCCTGATGCAGCCCGAGGGTCCAGCGCGGGATTACGGTTTCAAGCGCTACCACAATGAAACCAAACGGCTTTACGGTGTGTTGGACCGGCGTCTCGCCGGCCGGGACTACGTGGCGACCGCGGGCGAGCCCAGCATTGCGGACTTCGCGATCCTGGGCTGGGCCTGGCGGCACGAGCGCCATGAGGTGCCCTTCGACGATCTGCCGAACGTCGCGGCCTGGTACGCGCGGATGATGGCACGTCCGGCGACGGCGCGTGGTTTCGAAATTCCGTTGAGCTGATCCAGGGCGTTTGACGGCGCGGGGGTTGGCCTGTATCACCCGCCTTGCATACGTCGTGTGAACTTCAAGCTCCTGCGGAGGGGTGGCCGAGTGGCCGAAGGCGGCGGTTTGCTAAACCGTTATAGGATGTCAAGTCCTATCGTGGGTTCGAATCCCATCCCCTCCGCCAGCGCTTCCTTCATCCTTTTCTAAGTGCCGGGAACAGGCGTTTCCTGTCGAGGCTTGTCGTCTTTCACGCTGCTTTGCCGTGGGAGCTACAGCCGATCCACGCCCGCTGGATCGACAAGCCCGCCTTTTGGTTGATCACGCGGCTACATGGTTCGACCGCTTGCCGGAATTCGGAGGGGGGGTATCCTGCTCCCAATCAATTTCCAGGGAAGACGCGCATGGCCCCCAAGATCCTCATGATGGAGAGTCCGCTCTCGGACATCGCGACCGCGCGGGAGATCGCGCCTGCTGAAATGGAGCTGGTCATCGCGCCCTTCGGCAGTGACGCTTTCAAAGCGGCAGCGGGCGATGCGGATTTCCTGGTGGGCTTCGGAAATCGGGCGATCGATGCGGGTTTCTATGCCGCGGCGCCGAAGCTCAAGCTGTTCCAGCTGTTGTCGGCCGGTTACGACACGGTGGATATCGAGGCCGCGCGAGGCGGCGGTATCGCCGTCTGCAACAATGGTGGAGCAAATTCCACGGCAGTCTCCGAACACGCCATCATGCTCATGATGGCGGTGTGCCGGCGCCTGGTGTGGCAGCATGAGAGCGTGGTCAGCGGTCGCTGGCGCGGCAATAACCCCGGCGCGACCAAGCTGTTCGAACTCCGCGACAAGGTGCTGGGCCTGGTGGGACTGGGCGCCATCGGCAAGAAGGTGGCCCGCCTCGCCAATGCCTTCGGCATGAGGGTGCAGTACTACGACATCCGTCGGCTTTCCGAGTCCGAGGAGGATACGCTGGATGTCCGCTTTCGGCTCCTGAACGAGATTCTGAGCAACTCCGACATCGTCTCGCTGCATGTGCCGCTCACGCCTGCATCCAAGCACATGATCGGCGCGGCGGAACTCGCGATCATGAAGTCCACCGCGTATCTGGTGAACACCTGCCGTGGCCCGGTCATCGACGAGAAAGCCCTCATCGCCGCGCTGGAAGGCGGGGTGATCGCCGGTGCCGGACTCGACGTCTTTGATCAGGAACCGCCCCCGGCCGACAATCCGCTCTTCCGGCTGGAAAACGTGGTTCTCACCCCGCACTATGCTGGTCCGACCTGGGACAATCAGCCGGCGCGTTTTCGAAATGCCTTCGACAACTGCCAGCGCGTGGCGCGGGGCGAGAAGCCGCTCTGGGTGATCCCGGAATTGCAATAACGCGTAGCGAGCAGGCTTGCAGGGGTGCGCAAGCTTACCAGCTGGACGCGGTTCGCACAGCAGTGGCAGGCAAGGCAGCAAGACTTCGACTGCCTCCGCAACACGCGAAGCATCGGTAACTTTGCCCGGGCGGCGAAGTTTCCCTGAAAGGCCATGCCGTTGTGCTTCGGCTATACCGAGAAGGGTTACTGCACATGGTTCGCTATGAAAGAGATCGCGCGAAACTTCCGAGCGCAATCCTTGGAGCTATGATTGTCCTCGCGCCGGCCGCCGGTTGGTCTCAAGGAGGCGGTCTGCCGTCATTCGATCCGCCCGGCAGTACCTCAGGCGGGACGAACCCTTCTTTGCCGCTCATGCCTCCCACGGCAGGCACAACCGCAACCGATCCAACAGGCGTGCCGACCGGTACGGGGACGAGCACGCTGGGTGTCGCACCGCCGCCCATTGGCGACCCCGCGCTGTTGGGCCTCTCGGGTTCAACGGGACCGCGGGAATCAACCGGAACGACTAGTCCCGGGAGCACTCGTAGCCCCGCAGGCGCACGCACCGGAACAATTGCGCCTGCTGTCCGATAAATCAAACCGAGGTGCAGTGTAGGCGGCACTCTGGCGCCTCGCATGATCCTTGGCGTGAACTGCTCCAGCTAGCCTCGCCGGATGCCGCTACCGGAAGGTCACCGGTGCCGATTCCTCATCGGACATGTCCGGCATGGGCACTTCGATCTGCACGGTGGAAGGGTCGACGCCGGTGCCCTTGTCGAGCCAGTAGGTGACGCTCTCCGGCCAGAAAATAACCACGGCGACCAGGATCAGCTGCAGCAGCACCCAGGGAATGGCACCCCAATAGATGTCGCTCGACTTCACTTCCTTCGGCGCGATGCCGCGCAGGTAGAAGAGCGCGAAGCCGAATGGCGGATGCATGAAGCTCGTCTGCATGTTCACGCAGAGGAGCACGCCGAACCAGACGAGATCGATGCCCAGCTTCGTGGCCACCGGCACGAGCAGCGGGATGACGATGAAAACGATCTCGAAGAAATCCAGAAAGAACGCCAGGAAGAAGATGAAAATATTGACGAAGATCAGAAATCCCACCTGACCGGCCGGAATGTGCGACAGGAGGTGCTCGATCCAGAGCCCGCCGTCCACGCCTTGGAAGACCAAGCTGAAGACTGTGGATCCCACCAGGATGAAGATCACCATGGCGGTGATCCGCATGGTGCTTTCCATGGCCTGATACAGCAGGGACCAGGTGAAGCGGCCGTTGATCCAGGCCAGGCCGATGGCTCCGACCGCGCCCATGGCGCCCGCCTCGGTCGGCGTGGCGAGGCCCATGAAGATGGTGCCCAGCACCAGGAAGATCAGCACGATCGAGGGCACCATGCCCTTGGCCACGCGCCAGATCAGCGGCCAGCCGCGCTGCGTCAGCGCCTCGTCCGGCAACGGCGGTACCTTATGCGGCGCGAAGATTGCCACGCCCGCAATGAAGGCCATGAACAGGAGGATCTGCAGGATCGAGGGACCGATGGCCCCGGCATACATGTCGCCGACCGATCGGCCGAGCTGGTCGCCCAGGATGATCAGCACCAGCGAAGGCGGGATGACCTGGGTGATGGTGCCCGAGGCCGCGATGACGCCGGTCGCGATCCGCATGTCGTAGCCGTAGCGCATCATGATCGGCAGCGAGATCATGCCCATGGCAATGACCGAGGCCGCGACCGTGCCGGTGATCGCCCCCAGCACCGCCCCCACCAGGATCACCGCAAAGGCGAGCCCCCCGGGGATCTTGCCGAAAAGCTGCCCGGTGCCCTCCAGCAAATCCTCGGCGAGGCCGCAGCGCTCCAGCACCGCACCCATCAGCGTGAAGAAGGGAATGGAAAGCAGCAGGTCGTTCGACATGATGCCGAAGATGCGCAGCGGCAAATTGCCGAGATAGGCGGTGGTGAAGAAGCCCATCTCGATCGAGAGGAAGCCGAAGAACAGCCCTGTCGCGGCCAGTGAAAAGGCGACCGGAAAGCCGATCAGCAGAAAAATCACGAGGCCGCCGAACATAATCGGCGGCATGAGTTCAAGGCTCATCAGGTGCTCTGTCCTATTGCTCGGGCCGCACGTAGTCAGCTACCAGCTCGACCTCGCCGATACCGGTGCCGATCAGCGCCGCGATGCGCTTGATGAGCTCGGAGATGCCCTGCAGGAAGATCAGCGCAAAGCCGATCGGAAGGATCAGCTTGACCGGCCAGCGCAGCAGGCCGCCCGCATTGGAGGAGCTCTCGTGGCGGATCCAGCTGTCGAGGAAGAAAGGCCAGGTCATCCAGGCCAGCAACGCCATTGCGGGCCCAAGGAAGAGGATGAGGCCGAAGACGTCGACCCAGAGCCGTGCCCGCAGTGGCAGGTTGCCGTAAATCAGATCCACCCGGACATGCTCGTTGCGCAACAGCGTGAAGCCCGAGCCTAGCATGACGATGACGGTGAAGAGGTACCACTGCACCTCCAGCCAAGCATTCGAACTGTAGGAGAGAAGGTAGCGGATCGCCGCATTGCCGGCGCTGACCACGCAGGCCAGCAGCACGGCCCAAACGGCAAGCCGGCTCACCGCACCGTTCACCCAATCGATCGCACGGCTGACGCCGAGAAGCGGGCGCATCGTCTTCCTCTCTTCGGCTGGTCGACCGCTTTAGCCGGCGCCGCCCCTCAGCGCCGCTGCTGTTCCTGGGACTGCATCAGGTAGTTGAAGCTGTCGAAGGTGTTCTCCGCCACACGGAACCAGGGCAGCGTCGTGTCGCGGAAGGCCTTCGCGTGGTCGTAGACCTTCTTGAACATCGGATTCGCCGCGGATGTTTCATCGTAGAGCTCGTTGGCGGCTCTGTAGCAGGCCTCCAGGACCGGGCGCGGGAACGGACGCAGCTGCGTGCCGGCGGCAATGAGCCGCCGCATCGCCGGCGGGTTCACCGTGTCGTATTTCGCAATGGTCTCGATGGTGGCGTCGCGGCAGGCGCTCTCCAGCACTTCCTTATAGAGGGCTGGCAGCGCGTCGTACTTCTGCTTGTTGCTGTAGAAGGAGAGGTTCAGCCCGCCCTCCCACCAGCCGGGGTAGTAGTAGAAGGGCGCGACGCGGTTGAAGCCGAGCTTTTCGTCGTCATAGGGGCCGACCCACTCGGCAGCATCGATCGTACCGCGCTCCAGCGCCGGATAGATGTCGCCGCCCGCGATCTGCTGCGGCACGACGCCGAGCTTGGCGAGCACGTTGCCGGCGAAGCCGCCGACGCGGAACTTTAGCCCTCGCAGATCCTCGGGAGTTCGGATTTCGCGGCGGAACCAGCCGCCCATCTGTGCACCGGTGTTGCCAGCGGGGATGGAGACGATGTTCATCGGCTCGAAAAATTCGCGCAGGATCTGGCGGCCGCCGCCATGTTCCATCCAGGCGTTGAGCTGGCGGAAGTTGAAGCCGAAGGGCCAGGTGGAGTCGAAGGTGAAGGTCGGGTCCTTCCCGACGAAGTAGTAGGACGCGGTGTGGCCGCAATCGACCGTGCCGCCGGTGACGGCATTGGCCACTTCCAGCGCCGGCACCAGTTCGCCGGCGCCGAAGACGCGGATCTGGAACTTGCCCTCCGTCAGGGCCGCGACCCGCCTGGCGACATGCTCGCCAGCACCGAAAATGGTGTCCAGTGATTTGGGGAAGGAGGAGGCGCAGCGCCAGCGAATTTCCGGCATGGCCTGTGCCAGGGCGGGAGCGGCTAAGGCTACTGCTCCGAGAGCGCCCGCGGTGCCGGCGACGATGTTGCGACGATTCATGGTGCGTCTTCCTTTCCCGAATTTTGGTGGCCGCGCTCTGCGGCGCGTCATTACAGTTTAGTATCCATACGATATAAAATTGCGCGGCGTAAGGGATTCGGTATCGGCCATCCGGAGGCTATTCAGGCCGCCGACGCTCCGGGTCCAAGCAACCGGAAGCATTCGCCTCACACGAGACGTGTCGAAACGAGAGTCGCCTTGCGACGCTCGCGCATGGCCGCAGCGCCTCAGGAAAGATTCATCGAGTGCTCACTCCCGCGCGACGCGCTGCACCGCGGCCCCCTGGCGCGGTTTTGCAGAACGTCTTCCGGTATGGCGAGGGAGACGCCAACCACTAAACCGCGCGGTTCAATGCGTGGCCAGGAACGCCAGCACCGCCCGGTTGAACCCGGCCGCGTTGTCATGGTTCAGCCCATGCGTGGCCATAGTGATGGTCTCGCGCCGGACGTCGGGCATGGTCCGCTCCAGCGCATCCAGGACTGTGGCGAATTGCGGCTGGCTGCGATCGCCGCCGAGCAGCAGAGTCGGCGTGCGGACCGCCTCGGCGGCCGCGCGGGAATAGGGCGCCCGGTTCTCATGCGCCTGGCCGATCAAGGTGCGCGCATTGTCACGGCTGACCGCCTTGCGCTGCTCCGGTCGCTTGCTCCAGGCGCCGGGGCCGCCGGTCTGCTCGGCGACCAGAGTCAGCCCGCCCTCGACGTCTCCAGCAGCGATCTTGGTGGCTCCGGCGGAGAAGCCGCCCGCTTGGCGGCCGCTGGCGGGTGCGCCGCCGAGGCTCTCGTCCAGCTCGCCGCCGGGCTCCGCCAGGACAAGTGCACGAACCAGCTCCGGATGGCGTTCGGCAACGCGGAAGGCGATGTGCCCTCCGCGCGAATGGCCGAGCAGGCGCACCGGCCCGGCACCGAGCGCGGTGATGAAGCCCGCGACATCGGCAACATGACGATCGATGGTGAAGTCGCCGCCTTCCTCCCATGTGCCTGGCCAGCAATGCCGCATGCTGAGCGCCATGACGTGATAGCCGGCGCCAAAGGCCTCCATCTGGGGAGCGAAGCTGCGCTGGTCGCCGAGCGTGCCGTGCACCAGCAGCAGGGGATCACCGCTGCCGGCCTGGGCATAGGCAATGGGGTAACCATCCACATCGAGGCTCGGCATCGTCATCTCTCCCACAGGTCGAGGCGATCCTATGCCGGTCGCGCGGATGCGGCCAATCCGGCGGGGCCGCAACGGAGGGGCTGTTCCGCTCGCTCCTCCGAGCGTAGCGTCGGCTGCCTTGTGCGCCCGACAAGGGCCGCATCCCTATCCACAGGGGTCTGCCGAGGGCCGGAAAACGACCAGGGGAATGTTCATGACAGATATCCGATACCTTGCACCGCGAACGCTCGAGGAGGCGGTCGGCGCCTTCGCCGCGGCCGCGGGCGCCGCCCGTATCCTGGCGGGCGGAACCGACCTGCTGGTGCAGATGCGCGCCGGCTCGGCGCGGCCCGGGATGATCATCGACATCAAGCAGATCTCCGAGATGACCAGCATCGAGGAGACCGCCGATGGCGGCTTTCGCATCGGTGCCGCGGTCTCCGGCGCGGTGATGGCCGAGCACCCCCGCTTCGGCCAGGTCTGGCCGGGCGTGCTGGAGGCGGTGAACCTGATCGGCTCCACCCAGGTGCAGGGCCGCGCCTCCGCCGGCGGCAATCTGTGTAACGGCTCGCCGGCGGGCGACAGCGTTCCCGCCATGATCGCGGCCGGTGCGGTCGTCACAATCCAGGGTCCGAACGGACGCCGTCAGATCCCGGTGGAGGCCGTGCCGGCCGGGCCCGGCCGCACCACGCTGACGCCGGGCGAGATCCTCGTCAGCTTCACCCTGCCACCGCGGCCGAAGGGTTCCGGCGACGCCTATCTTCGCATGATCCCGCGCACCGAAATGGACATCGCGGTCGTCGGCGTCGGCGTCAGCCTGACGCTGGAGAACGGCACCGTCACCGCCGCCCGCGTGGGCCTGGGCGCCGTCGCGCCGACCGTGCTGCTGGTCGCAGGTGCCGCGAACGCGCTGATCGGCTCGAAGCTGGATGATGCAGCAGTTGAGGCTGCGGCAGCCGCCTGCCGCGCGGCCTGCAGGCCCATCGACGACAAGCGCGGCACCATCGTCTACCGCATCAAAGTCGCCGGCGTGCTGCTCAAGCGCGCCACCGCGATCGCCGCCGACCGCGCCGGAAAGGTCTGAAGCCATGGCAAAACTGCACGTTTCCACCACCATCAACGGCGAGCCGATGGAGTTCCTCTGCGAGCCGCATGAAAGCATGCTCGATCTGCTGCGCGGAGTCCTCGGCCTGACCGGCAGCAAGGAAGGCTGCGGCTCCGGTGATTGCGGCGCCTGCAGCATCACGCTCGATGACCGGCTTGTCTGTTCATGCCTGATGCTGGCGGCCGAGGCCGAGGGCAAATCCATCGCCACTATCGAAGGCATGGCCCAGGGCGAGCGCCTGCATCCGTTGCAGCAGAAGTTCCTCGAAATGGCGGCCCTTCAATGCGGCATCTGTACGCCCGGCGTTCTGATAGCGGCCAAGTCGTTGCTGGAGCGGAACCCCGACCCGACGGAGAGCGAGGTCCGCTATTGGCTCGCCGGAAACCTGTGCCGCTGCACCGGCTACGACAAGATCGTCCGAGCCGTTCTGGAAACCGCCGCAGAGATGAGGGAATCCGCCTGATGAACGTCATCAACAACAAGTGGATCGGCAGCCGCACCATCCGCCCCGACGGTGCGGACAAGGTCACTGGCCGGGCCTCCTATTCCTCCGACACCAACATGCCCGGAATGATCTGGGGCAAGGTGCTGCGTAGCCCGCACGCACATGCCCGGATTGTTTCGGTCGACACCTCCAAGGCGGAAGCGCTACCCGGCGTTAAGGCTGTCGTGACGTCGAAGGACCTCGTGGAGTTCCCGCTGGACACAGCGGTGATGCTGGGCATTCAGGACATGCGCTGGATGTCGCGCAACGTCATGGCGCGCGAGAAGGCGCTGTTCCACGGCCATCCCATCGCCGCCATCGCCGCCACCACCGAAGCTATCGCGGCGGAAGCCTGCAGACTGATCGTGGTGGAATACGAGATCCTTCCGCACGTCATCGAGCTTGAGGAAGCGATCAAGCCGGACGCGCCGATCCTGCATGATTTCATCCAGTTTGACGGCAAGCCTTCCAACATCGCGGGCAAGCTCGAGCACAAGCTGGGCGATGTCGACGCCGGCTTCGCGGGTGCCGATGTGATCATCGAGCGCAGCTTCAAGACGCGCCCTGTCCACCAGGGCTATCTTGAGCCGCATTCCTGCCTGGTCAGCGTCTCTAGCGACGGCAAAGCGGTGATCTGGAGCTCTAGCCAGGGCCAGTTCATGGTCCGCGCCATGACCGGGCTGCTGACGGGCCTTCCCCAGAGCGACATCCGCGCTATCCCGGCCGAGATCGGCGGCGGCTTCGGTGGCAAGACCATCGTCTACCTTGAGCCGGTGGCTCTGATCCTGGCTAAGAAGTCGGGCCGGCCGGTGAAGATGGTGATGACGCGCGAGGAGGTGTTCCGCGCTTCCGGGCCGACCTCGGGCTCGATGAGCACGGTGAAGATCGGCGCGACAAAGGACGGCAAGATCGTCGCTGGGCAGGGCATCTACTACCTGCAGGCCGGCGCGCTGCCGGGCTCGCCAATTCGTGGCGCGGCCGGCTGCGCCTTCGCTCCCTACGACATCCCCAACGTGCAGACGGTCGGCTTCGACGTGGTCTCCAACCGCTCGAAGGTCGCCGCCTATCGCGCCCCCGGCGCGCCGATCGGCGCCTATGCGGTCGAATGCGTGCTCGATGAGATCGCCGAGGCGCTGAAGATGGACCCGCTCGAGCTGCGCCTGAAGAACGCGGCGAAGCAGGGCACCAAGGCCGCGCACGGTCCGGTCTATCCGGTCATCGGCTTCGTCGACACGATCGAGGCGGCGCTGGCGCATCCGCACTACAAGGCGCCGCTCGGCAAGCATCAGGGCCGCGGCGTTGCCAGCGGCTTCTGGTTCAACGCTGGGGGTGAATCGAGCGCGCAGGTGAACGTCACCGAGGATGGCAACGTGGTGGTGACCACGGGCCACCCTGATGTTGGCGGCTCGCGTGCGGCGATTGCCAATGTCACGGCGGAGCTGCTGGGCATCGATCACAAGAAGGTCTCGGTGCTGATCGGCGATACCGCCACCATCGGCTACAGCAACCTGACCGGCGGCAGCCGTGTGCTCTTCGCTTCGGCGATGGTCGTCACGCAATCGGCCGACAAGGTGATTACCACGCTCAAGGAACGCGCGGCCAAGATCTGGAAGATCGATCCGGAAGCCGTTACCTGGGAAGATGGCGAGGCGCGGCCAGCCGGCGCGAATGCGGGGCAGTTTCCGCCTATGACGCTGGCGCAGATCGCGGCCAAGGCGAGCGAGACGGGCGGGCCGATCGGTGCCGGCGTGCAGCTCAATACCCAGGGCGCCGAGGGCGGTTTCGCCACGCATATCTGCGACGTCGAGGTCGACCTCGATCTCGGGATCGTTCGGGTGCTGCGCTACACCTCGTTCCAGGATGTCGGACGTGCCGTGCATCCGGCCTATGTCGAGGGGCAGATGCAGGGCGGTGCGGCCCAGGGCATCGGCTGGGCGCTCAGCGAGGAATACCTCTATGACAAGAACGGCAAGATGGATAATGCGAGCTTCCTCGACTACCGGATGCCCGTCTGCTCCGACCTGCCGATGCTCGATACGGTGATGATCGAGGTCCCGAACCCCAAGCATCCGCAGGGTGTGCGGGGCGTCGGCGAGGTTCCGCTGGTGCCGCCGCTCGCGGCAATTTCAAACGCCGTCTACCACGCGCTCGGCAAACGCTTTTACAGCCTGCCGATGTCGCCGCCACGCGTGCTGGAAGTACTCGACGGCGTCTGAATTCAGGGCGGCTGGATAGCCCGGCAGCTTGGGCGGCCGGGCTATCCTCTGCGCGTTTGGGGGACGCATGACTCACGAGAGGGATACCGGCCTCGATCGGGAACTGCTCGCTTCCGTCGAGGAGGGCCTGGCCATCGCACGGAGCGAGATGGAGACAGCGCGCCTTCACCCGGCACCCGAGGTGATCGAAACCGAGGAGCATTACCAGCATGCCCTTGCGGAGGCAGCGATCCTCTACGACCACGAGCCGGCAGTCGGCAGCCCCCAGGCAAAGCGCCTGGACCAGCTTTCGGCCGCCATCGAAGCTTACGAGGGCGCCGACCGTGATGGCTGATGCCAGACGCTATTCTGCCGGCGGCGGTGCCACCGGCAGCGCCGCGGCATAGGGTTCCACTCGCAAGCTGTCGCTGCGCAGCACGGCGATACGGCGCGTCGTGGCGTAGCGGGTGGTGCCATCCGGCGCCCGGCCGACGCTGTACTGCCAGGCGGTAAGCTGACCATTGGCGACGAGGGCGCGGGCGATGCGCTCCACCTCCGGTCCCGCGCCGAGTCCAGCCAACTCGGCTTCAGTGAGGCCAATGGTAACCTCGTCGCGCGGGCCGATGACCTTGAACAGCTTCACCCCAACTCCCTGGGCGGCGGCGGCACGGAACCAGCAAACGGCGAGGGCAGCCAAGGCCATGGGGCGTCGGGCGAGGGGATGCATGGGTGTGTCCTTTGCGTGTGCGCGCGAACATGCCCTCTTCGGCGCCGGCCGGCCATCGAAAGTGAAGGCAGCTTGCCGTCATGGGGGACGCCTGTGGCGCTCTTTGCGCGCCAAGCACTTTGGGCTGCCCATCCAGGGCGTCGCCGCCAATCTAGGGTTGCCCCAGATCGGCGGTGATTTTGCTGCAGCCCTGTGGCGGGCCCACTCGCCGTACCAACCCTTATGAGGCGCGTGCCTCAGCGTTCCGCTTGCGCGTGGCGGCGGCCTTCTTAGCTGAAGCGGAGCGGTCCGCCGCAGTTCTGGATGCGGCTGCCTTTCCGCCGAGTTCGCCGCCCCGATGTGCGGCCGGATGCCCGGTCTGCGCGCCCCTTCCGGAGCCGCCGACTTTCTTTCCGCCTCCGTCATCCTTGTTGACGGTGGCCCATGCGCGGCGTTCGGCCTCGCTCTCGGGAATGCCGCGCTTCTCATAGCCTTCGGCGATATGATCGGCCTTGCGCTCCTGCTTGTCGGTGTATTTCGCCTTTTCACCACGCGGCATGATGACCTCCTATCCCTGAATAAACTCTCGATCCGGTCCACGCGGCTCTCGGCAATGCGGCGCAGTCTGAGAGCTTGGCTCCGGCAATGCCGTTAACAGGAGAGATCGCGGCCGGTTGCAGATGCCTATCTTGCCGCCGCCGGTTGCTGAAACCGAATGCCTTGGAATGTGGTTGTACAGGTGTCTCGTCAGAACGAGCGATCTAAGAAAGGAGGTCAGCATTGGCCGACAAGGAACGCGGTGGACGTGGTTTCGCATCCATGGACCAAGCCAAGCAGCGGAACATTGCTTCCAAGGGCGGACAGAGCGTCCCCAATGAGAAGCGCAGCTTCTCGCAGGATACAGGTCTGGCAGCCGAGGCCGGCCGGAAGGGCGGCCACAACGTGGCCCCGAAAGACAGGTCGTTCTCGAAGGACCGTAGTTTAGCCGCCAATGCGGGCCGCAAGGGTGGCCAGGCCGGTCACGGCGGCGAACGTTAGAGGATTGGAGAGGGTGGCCTCATTGGCCCCGGCCTCAGTCGTGGGTTGCGCCCCTTAAGGAAGTCGAGAGCTGCTGTCGCCTCGGCCTTTGTGGCATGCCTGTTTAGAGCTGCCATCCACGATCCCGATTGGTACTAAGCCGAAGGCGAGGTTCGCGCGGTCAGCGCCATGGCCACGATAAGCAAACCGCTTGCGCGGCGCGTCATACACCACCAGAGGCGCTGCCTATCGCGCTGGCGCGGGCCGGTCTCTCCTCGTTGGGGAGATATCCTGCAACGCAGGCATCGCGCGGATTTTAGCGCGGGTCATAGGCAGCACCGCGCGGCGCTCCTCCAGCCGAAGCTGAGTGAAGGGCACCGAAATATAGGCCGCGAGCGAGCCTAGCCGGTGGTCCGTCTCGATCACGACATCAATGATCCGGCCCTGGCGGTCAACGACCAGATCCTCGACCTCGCCGATTTCCACATTGTCGGAGCTGTAGACGTCCAGATCCATAAGAACCTTGGCATGCAACTGCGCCGGAGCAGTGTCGGTCGTGCTGGATGACGGTTTGGCCTGCGCCTTGGCAGCGAGTGGTGCAGCAAGAGCCAGCGCGGAGGCCAGCAGGAGGCTGGAAAGCGGGCCGCGGAGGAGCGCGGGCATGGGCAAATTCGCCTTCATCCCTTCCAACGTTCAGCGCTAACAAATGTTTCATTTGCATGCGAGATGAGCCCGCCCACACGGCGAGTGATTTCGTTGCAGCACAACCTAAGCGCGACTTTTTTGTGTTTAGATATTGCTGCGCTCACAGTTCACCCCGCGAACCCCCTTCCTCAACGGCTGTTTGGCGCCAAACGGAGCATTTGATGACGTTCCTTTCCTCCCACGATCACCAGCCCGCCCCCGGCTCCTTCCCTGATTCAGCGACAATGCTTTCTGTCGCGCGTTTCGAGACGTTGGAGACACGGCTGGAACCCGATACCGCCAGCTTCTGGGCCTATATGAACCCCGGCCCAAAGCCGTGCTTCACGCTCGGTCTGCTGCACGACATCCTCGCTCAGCAATCGATGCTGCGTGATGCGCTGGCACCTGAGCGCCGTTCCGAAGCCGGGGCAGCCCTGCGCTACTATGTGATGGGCAGCCGGCTTCGCGGCATCTTCAACCTGGGCGGCGACCTCGCGCTCTTCGCCGAGAAGATCCGTAACCGGGATCTCCCCGCGCTGCGCCGCTATGGCCATCTCTGCGTCGAGGCGATCCACGGCAATGCCGAGGCCTTCAAGGCACCCGTCGTCACCATTGCGCTGGTGCAGGGCGACGCGCTCGGCGGTGGATTTGAATGCGCGCTTGCCTTCGATGTCATCGTGGCCGAGCGGCATGCCAAGTTCGGCCTGCCCGAAATCCTGTTCAACCTCTTCCCGGGCATGGGGGCCTATTCCTTCCTCTCGCGGCGGCTGGGCCAGGTCGCGGCGGAGAAGATGATCATGTCCGGCCGCATCTACACAGCCGAGGAACTGCATGACCTCGGCATCGTGAACGTGCTGGCCGAAACCGGAGGCGGCGAGGCTGCCGTGCGCGCTTATATCGACAGCGCCAGCCGCAAGCATAACGCCCAGCAGGCCTTGCTGCGGGTGCGCCGGCGCGTGGACCCGGTAACGCTGACCGAGCTCAAGGACGTGGTGGACATCTGGGCGGAGACGGCCCTGGGCATCACGGATCTCGACCTGCGAAAGATGCTCCGCCTCACACAGGCGCAGGAGAAGCGCGTTGCGGCCGAGCTCCAGGCGGTGCCTCCCGCGCTCGCGGCCGAGTGAGCGGGGGTCCGGGGGGCAGCAGCTGGACCATGATCCAATCGCGTGGATCAGGGTCCGGCTCTCTCTACGGCCGTTGCTGCCCACGCCCGTCGTCCCTCGTCTCGCGCAACAGCAGTGGTCGCGCGCGAGACAATTCGGAGGCGAGCCGCTCCACGATCGGCGTTCCCTGCTCGCGCAGCACGTCGGGTCCGACGTTCCGGCAGAGCAGGCAGAATTCGCACAGCGCCCGGGCGCCGACATTCGCCGCAGCACTGTGCAGCGCATGCGCCTTGGCGCGGAAGGCTACGGAATCGCCGACGGCCACGGCGCGCATGAGTTCCGTGACGATGACTTCAGCGTCCTCGAGGAATTCCGTTACCACCTCATGCACAAATTCGGCGCCTCCGAGCGTCTCCAGGTCGTCCAATGCGCGTTGGTCGACCAGCACTTGGCCGGCGGCGCGGAAGCGTGGATGACTGGCGATGGCGCTTACGCCGTCCGCGCTCCCCTCCGCCTGCTCCTCCCCTGGAGTGGGCAGCCGGTCGATTGCGGCCAGCAGCGCCTCGGGTGTCAGCGGCTTGACCAGGCAGGCGGTGAAGCCCGCGTCCTCGCAACGCCGGCGCGCCTCCTCGGTGGCGTCGGCGGTGACGGCCAGCCAGGGCACCCGGCGTCGGCCGAGGGATTGCATGCGATACAGCTTCGCCGCTTCGATGCCGTCCATCCGCGGCATGTTGAGGTCCATGAGGACGAGATCGAACTCCTGCTGCTCGATCGCGTCCAGCGCCTCCTCGCCGTCGGAGACAAGCGTCGGGATATGACCGGCGCTTTCCAGGATCTTGGCGACGACGCGCAGATTCACCCGGTTATCGTCCGCCACCAGCACGGAGAGGCGGCGCCTCGCGGCGGATCTCGGTGCCGGGCCCTCGATCCGTCGCGGCGTGCCGCCGGCCAGCCGAAGCGCGTCCGCCAGGGCGGCAGGCTCCGGTGCCGTGGGAAGCAGGGTGAGGAAGGCGCGGCGTAGCGGTAGGGGCGGCAAATCCTCTGGCTGGTTCCGGCCCAGCAGAATGCTGCGCCAACTGCCGGGCGGATCCAGCATCTCCAGCGCATGCGCCAGGCTCGCGGGCGCCATTCCCAGCCCATCTGAATCGGCGACCAGAATGCGTGGCGTGGCCGCAGGCAGCGCCTCAAGTGCCGCGACCGCCTCCGCGAGCGAGACGCATGGATGCAGCCGCAGCCCAGCCTTGGCCCAGGCCTCGGCTCGGGAAACGGCGTCGGGCGCGAGCAGCACGGCCTCGGCGAGCGGAGCTGCGGGGGGAGCGTCCGCCAGGCCCATCGGCAGCACGCACCAGAAGGTGCTCCCGAGGCCCTCCAGGCTCTCCACGCCGATCTCGCCACCCAACAGCTGCGCCGAGCGGCGGGCGATTGCCAAGCCGAGGCCGGTACCACCGAAGCGGTTGATGATGGTGCCATCGGCTTGGGAGAAAGCCTCGAAGATGCGCGCCTGCGCCTCGGGCGCGATGCCGATGCCGGTGTCCGTCACCTCGAAGCGCAACGTCATGCCGGCTTCGGACGGTACCGCATCCACTGCGACGACCACCCCGCCGCGCGCCGTGAACTTCAGCGCGTTTCCCGCGAGGTTCAGCAAAACGTCGCGCGTCAAAGCCGCGTCGCCCAGCAGCGAGAGCGGCGTGCGCGGCGTGACGTGGAAGCTGAAGCGCAGCCCCTTGTCCCGCGCCTGGGCGATCAGCATGCGCTGGATTTCGTCCAGCAGCGCCGGCAGCTGGAAGGCTTCGTGCTGGACGGGCATATGCCCGGCCTCGATGCGCGAGAAATCGAGGATGCTCTCGATGAGAGCGAGCAGGTTTCGTCCGGCATCCGTGACCGTACCCGCCATGTCCCGCTGCTCGGCATCGAGATCGGAGCGTTGCAGCAGGCCGCCCATGCCGATGATGGCGTTCAGCGGTGTGCGGAGCTCGTGGCTTACACTGGCGAGGAACATGCTCTTCGCCTGGTTCGCGGCCTCCGCCTGTGCCTTGGCGTCAGAGAGCTTGCGGATCAGCGTGCCGGCATAGGCCGGGATTGCGATCAGGCCGAGCAGGAAGCCTGCGGAAAGGTGGATCTGGTCGCCCCAGAAGGGCGTCGTGAGGATCATCGCCGTGAAGCCGACGATCCCCGCAATCTGAGCGCCGCGCAGCCAGGCGACGCCGAAGCGGAAGCCGTTGCCGAAAATCGTCCAGAGGTACAGCGAGGCCAGGACGGAGGTCTTTTCGCCACCGACATGGAGCTCGTAGGAGAGGAACCCCATATCCATCACCAGAGCCGTGATGCGCCGGATGTTGTTGGTTCCCGGCCGCAGCAGGATATGCAGGAACAGCGTGAGGGCCACGAGCCAATAGCCGCCCACTACCTCGAAGGTATGGCGCGGCGCGCGCTCCAGCAGCAGGAAGACGGTGATTATCAGCGCGAAGGCGACACGGTTGAAGCTCATCTCGTGCTCGGTGTCCGGCCGGCCGCGTAGGGCACCGAGCAGGCCGCGGAGCCCTGCGGCCAAGGGCTCGCTCATACGCCGAGGCGCCAGGCCACCGGCTCGGCGAGGGTGCGTCCCAGCACCTCAGCCGTCACGGGATAGCTCACGAAATAGCCCTGGATCTCGTCGCAGCCCAGCGCGCGCACCGCCTCGACCTGAGCAGCCGTTTCGACGCCCTCCGCAACCACGATCATGCCGAGATTGTGCCCCAGCGCGACAACCCCACTCACGATCGCAGCATCCACCCGATTGTCGGGCAACTGCGACACGAAGGCGCGGTCGATTTTCAGCCGCTGCACCGGGAAGCGCTTCACGTAGACCAGCGACGAATAGCCGATGCCGAAATCGTCGATGGAGAGGCACACACCGAGCTCGCGGAGCTGGTGGAGCGTCACGGCGACCTTATCCAGATCGTCCATCGGCACGCGTTCGGTGAGCTCGAGGTCGAAGACCCGAGGGTCCAATCCGCTCTCATCGAGCACCGCCGCGACGAGCGCCCGCACATCCGTCTGGCGAAACAGTGAGGGCGAGAGGTTGGCGGCGACCCGAATGCCGCCATGCGGCATGGCGGCCCAGGCAGCACCCTGCTTGCTGGCCGTGCGCAGCACCCATTCGGTGATGGGCAGCATGAGTCCGGTCTCCTCGGCGACCCCCAGGAACTCGGCGGGGGCAAGCAGCCCGCGCGTGGGGTGATGCCAGCGCAGCAGCGCTTCGGCACCCACGATTCGGTTGGTAGCGAGGCAGACCTGCGGCTGCCAGTACAACTCGAATTCGCTGCGGATCAGCGCGGTGCGGAGGTCCGCCTCCAACTGCATGGCCTCCCGCGCGGCCTGATCTATCGCGGCGTCGAAGAAGCTATAGCCTTTCCGTCCGTTGGATTTTGCCCGGTACATGGCGAGGTCGGCGTTGCGCAGCAGCTCGTCGGCCATGCCCGCATCGGCTGGATGAAGCGTGATGCCGATGCTGGCCGAGATGGAAACGTCGCGGCCCATTACGGTGAAGGGCCGGTCCAGCGTTTCGATGATGCGAAGCGCCAGATGGGCGGCCTCCTGGGCGGAGCCGATGCCGAGCTGGAGAATGGCGAATTCGTCGCCGCCGAGCCGCGCCACCAAGTCACCCTCGCCAACCGTATCGGAGAGGCGGGTGGCGACGTCGCGCAGCAGCCGATCGCCCGCCTGATGACCGAGTGCGTCGTTCACCGCTTTGAAGCGGTCGAGGTCGAGGAAGTGCAGCGCGAAGGGCAGGTCGCCTCGGCGAGCCTGGGTGCAGCGGTCGCGCAACCGCTCGCCTAGCAGGCTGCGGTTCGGCAGGCCGGTAAGGGCGTCGTGCCGGGCGAGGTAGAGGAGCTGCTCCTCGGCGCGCTTGCGGTCCGTGATGTCGATTGAAGTGGTGAGGACCGCCACCAGCCGGTCCTCGCCGTCCCGCAGCGGAGCCTTGGTGGTGAAGAGCGTCCGCGAGCCGCCGGCGCTGTCGGCCAGTTCCTCCTCGAAGCCCGGCACGGCGAGGCCGGAGGCGAAGATCTCGGCATCGGCGGCGAGGCTGCGCGTGGAGCGGCGCCCGCCCAGAATGCGTTCCGCGCCGTGCCCCACCAACTCCGCCGGGGTCGATCCGGCGAGGGTGGCCTGGCGGGCATTGACGAAGATCAACCGGCCGTCCCGGTCGGTTGCGCTGATCATGGCCGGCACTGTGTCGATGAGCTGGGCCAGCGCCTCGCGGCTCTCACGCACCAGCGCATTGCGTGAGCGTTCCGAGGCTTCCAGGTCGCGTGCCAGGGACTGGGCCTGGCGGCGCGATTGGAGCTGGTGGTGGCGCAGCGCGAGGAGGTTGCGCACCCGCGTGCGGAACTCGACATGGTCCACCGGGGAGATGAGGAAATCGGTCGCGCCGGCCTCCAGCGCGCGGAGACGGAAGACCGGATCATTATAGGCGGTGACGACGACGATGGGCACGTCCACGCCGGTCGCTTTGGCGCGGATACGGGCCGCGACCTCGGCGCCGTCCAGATGCGGCATCCGGTAATCGCTGATGACGAGGTCGGGCCGATGACCATCCAGCCAAGCCAGCGCCAGGAGTGGGTTGCCGAATGTGACCACTTCAGCCGAGGGCTCAACGGAGACCGCGAGCTGGGCCAGGATTTTGCGGTTGGTGCCGCGATCGTCGAGGATCAGGATAAGGGACATTGTCGCACAATATGATCCCAGACCTCGCAGGCTCCTGAGCGGCAGAGCCTGAAACACGAGGAGGGAATGGCCTGATTGCCTCGGGGCAATCTCGGCCGGCATGCATGCGAAGTCAAACTCCAAAACCAGGAGTTGCAGAAACCTAGGCCAGGAGGAAGTCCAGCATCGCCCGGTTAAACGGTTCGGGTTGCTCCACGGAAAAGGCGTGCCCGCCTTCAGGCGTGATCCAGAGCTCCGACACGGGCAGCCCTTCGGCCAGGGCCTGAGAGGCGGTCCAGGGCACCAGGAGGTCGTCCCGCGACGCCGCGACCAGAGTGGGGACCATGATCTCGGCGAGGTCGGCCCGCGCATCGAAGGCACGCAGGGCGCCGATGCGCTTGAGAAGGTTTTCCTCGCCCTGGAAATGCGCGACGCCATGCGCAACCTCAGCCGAGATTCTCTCGAAATTCTGCGACATGTAAGGCGCCGTGTGCAGAAAGAGAGGCTGCGCGGCGACATAGGCGTCCGGTCCCTGGGCATGCAGGATTCCGATGCGGATGTCGAAACAGCGTTCGGAATGGCGGTCCGCCTTGGCCCAGGCATTCACCAGGACCATCCGCGAAAGCCGCTCCGAATGCCGCCGCGCCAATTCGAGCCCCACCAGCCCGCCCAGAGCATGGCCGAGGAAATGGGCGCGCGCGATGCCGGCTTGCCCCATGACCTCCAGCACGTCATCGGCCATGTGACCGATGGTGTAGCCGTCGGGCAGCGGGCCGGCGTTGCGGCCGGTGCCGCGCTGGTCGAAGGCCACGACGCGGAAATGCTTCTCCAGCGTGGCACGCTGTGGCGCCCAGAAGGCGGCGGCGCCGCCGAGCCCGGCGGAGAGAACGATGGCGGCCTCGCCGCTGCCCGTGACCTCGAAGTTCACTTTTTGCCGATATGCGCGACGGTCGCGATCTCGACGAGCGCGCCCGGCTTCACCAGCCCGCATTGGATGCAGTACCGCGCCGGTTTGTCGCCGGGGAAGAACTCGGCATAGACCGTGTTCAGCGCGGGGTAGCTGGCCCAGTCGGTCAGGAAGATGTGGTTGAACACCACATCGGCCATGGTGCCGCCGGCGGCTTCGATGACGCCCTTGATCGTCTCCAGAACCAGGCGCGTCTGGGCGGCGGCGTCGCCCAGATGCATCACGTTGTTGTCCTTGTCGAAGGGCAGGGTGCCGGAGACGTAAACGACGCCGTCCGCCAGCGCGCCTGGCGAATAGGGCGCCAGCGGTTTGCCGGAACCGGCGGGGATCACGGGAGAGAAGGGCATCTACTTGTCCAGTTCCGGGGTTTGGCCGATGGCGCCACAGAAATCCGCGACGGTCGAGACCCAGCCGAAGAAGGTTTCGATGTTGTAGAGCGCCGCCTTTTGCGTGAAATCCGGCCCGGCCGCGTGGGTCGCGTCCTCGAGCACGACGCAGAAGTATTCCAGGTGGAAGGCGTCGCGTAGCGAGCTCTCGACGCAGACATTGGTCGCGATGCCCGTGAAGACGATGTTGCGGATGCCGCGCGCCCGCAGGAGGCTGTCGATATTGGTGTTGAAGAAGCCGGAATAGCGCGTCTTCTGCACCACGAGGTCACCCGGCGCGGGCACCAGCTCCTCCACCAGCGCGTGATCCCAGCTTCCCCGGGCGAGCAGCTTACCCGCGTGCTCAGGCTTGGCGCGCATCGTCTTCAGGGCATTGGACTTGTGCCAGTTTGGGGAGCCAGGCGTGCCAGCATCCGAATAGGACGGGTCGAAGCCGTTCTGAAAGAAGATCACCGGCATGCCGGCCGCCCGCGCCGCGGCGGCCGCTTTCACTACTAGCGGGATTACCGGCGTGATGCCGCTTACATCGAAACCCGCCACGTCGAGATAGCCGCCCGGCATGGCATAGGCGTTCTGCATGTCGACGATAATCATGGCCGTCTCGGACGGGTTGAGGCGGATGGGCTCGGGCCGCGCCGGGAGCGTGACGGAGGAACGGGTCGGTGCTTCCGGCGCGTAGCCGGTGGGGATGGTCATGGGGTCAGGCTCCTTCTTCGATGGGGTGGACTTGCCTCGCGGGGAGGCAGTCTTGCACGCGGCCGGTTCAATCCGCGCGGATTCCGGCGGCGCGAATCAGTTCCGCGAAACGCCGCGTCTCCTCCGCGATGAAGGCGCCGAATTCCGCGCTTCCCATCGCGCGGGGGATGCTGCCGCTGGCCACGATACGGGCGGCGACCGCCTCATCCTGTACTGCCGCCACCGTTTCGCTTTCCAGTCTGGCCACGCGGTCCGCGGCGACGCCGCGCTGGGTGAACAGGCCGAACCATCCGACCGAGACGAGGTCCACGCCCGCCTCTTTCAGCGTAGGCACATCCGCGAAGGCGGGAGCGCGCTCGGCGCTGGTGACCGCCAGCGCCTTCATCCGGCCGCCGCGCACGAGCTCCGCCGCGGCCGAGATGGTCTGGAACATCACCTCCACCCGGCCGGCCATGAGGTCGTTGTTGGCGGCGCCGGTTTCGCGATAGGGCACATGCGTCAGGTTCAACCCCGTCGCGAGGCTGAACTGTGCGCCCGCCAGATGCAGCGAGGTTCCGTTGCCGATGGAGGCGAAATTCATCGGCCGCGTGCGCGCCAGGGCGATGAACTCGGCCACGCTGCTCACCGGCAGGCTGGTCGGCACCACCATGATGTTGGGCACGATGGCGATAAGGCCGAGCGGCACGAAATCGCGGTCGGGATCGAAGGGTAGCGTGGCGAAGAGGAAGCGGTTCACCGCGATGGGCACGCCGTTCAGCATCAGCGTATGCCCGTCGCGTTCGGCCTGAGCGGCGGCGGCCGAGCCGATATTGCCGCCGGCCCCCGAGCGGTTCTCGATCACCACCGGCTGCGCCAAGCTCCGCGCCATCCGCTCGCCGACGACGCGGCCGAGGAAATCCGCCGCGCCGCCGGGCGGGAAGGGGACGATCATGCGCAGGCTACGCTCAGGGAAGGATTGTGCCTGGGAGGTAAAGGGCAGCGCCAGCACCGGGGCGGCAAGAAGGGCGCGGCGCGAAAAATCGGGCATTCGGATCTCCATGGACCTGATGGAGCCCATGCAATCCTTACGCCATCGGCCGGCCCTTACGCGGGATTGGTCAGGATGCCGCCAAATGCGGGAACTGCGCCGTGTGAAGCGCCTGGTACGCGCCACCGGCGGCCAGCAGCTCCCGGTGCGAACCTTGCTCGGCAATTCCCTGTTCCGTCACCACCAGGATGCGGTCCGCGTTGCGGATGGTGGCCAGCCTGTGGGCGATGATCAACGTCGTCCGTCCTTCCGCCAGCTCGGACAGCGATTGCTGGATGGCGCCCTCGGTCACGGTATCCAGTGCCGAAGTCGCCTCGTCCAGGATCAGGATGGGCGGGTTTTTCAGGAAGATGCGCGCGATGGCGAGCCGCTGCTTCTGCCCGCCGGAGAGCTTCACGCCGCGCTCGCCGATCGGCGTTTCCAGCCCCTGCGGCAGGTCGGCGATCAGGTCGTCCAGCCGGGCGCGATGGGCAGCCTGGAGCACGTCGGCATCGCTCGCGCCGAGCCTCCCATAGCCGATGTTCTCGCGAATGGTGCCCGCGAAGAGAAAGACGTCCTGCTGCACGATGCCGATCTGGTCGCGCAGCGAGGCCAGCGTCATGTCGCGGATGTCGATGCCGTCGATCGTGATGCGTCCCGCATCCACATCGTAGAAACGCGGCAGCAGTGAGCAGATCGTGGTCTTGCCCGCGCCCGACGGACCCACCAGCGCGACGGTACTGCCGGCGGGCACGGTGAGGTCGAGCGCGCGCAGCACAGGCCGCTCCGCGGTGTAGCCGAAGCTCACGCCCTCGAACCGCACCTCGCCATGCAGCTTCGCCACGGCCATGGCGCCGGGCCGATCCACGATGTCGGGCTCGGTCGCCAAGAGTTCGAGGTAGCTGCGGAATCCGGCGATCCCTCGCGGATAGATCTCGATGACGCCGCTGATCTTATCCAGCGGCCGGTAGAACACGCCGACCAGCAGTAGGAAGGCGACGAAATCACCGATGGAGAGGCTGCCGCGGACGATCAGCAGCGCGCCGGCGAGCATGACCGCCACTTGCACCAGGCGCATGCCGAGGTAGTTCAGCGTCTGGCTCACCGCCATAATGCGGTACGCATCCAGCTTCACGCGCTGGTACTTCGCATTGTCGCGGGCGAAGAGCTCGCGCTCATGGGCCTCATTGGCGAAGGCCTTCACCACGCGGATGCCGCCGACGGCCTCCTCGATGCGGGCATTGAAGGCCCCGACGCGGCCGAACTGCGCGCGCCAGTTTTGCGCCATGCGCCCGCCGTAATGCGCCACCACCCAGGCCACGGCAGGCACGATCACCGCCGTCATCAGGGCGAGCCAGGGGCTGACCATCAGCATCAGCGCGAAGGCACCGAGGAAGGTCAGTGCGGCAATCAACGTATCCTCGGGACCGTGATGCGCGACCTCGCCGATATCCTCCAGGTTCTTCGTGACCCGGCCGACGAGATGGCCTGTCTTGTGGTTGTCGTAGAAGCGGAAGGACAGCTTCATCAGATGATCGAAGGCGCGGCGGCGCATCTCTGTCTCGATGGCGATGCCGAGCACATGTCCCCAATAGGTCACGATCGCCATAAGCCCGGCATTGGCGACATAGACCGCGAGCAAGCCCAGCACGGCGAGGCCGATGAGCTGCAGGTCCTGCTGCGGCAGCAGCCGGTCGATGAAGACCCGCACCGCCATCGGGAAGCCGAGCTCCAGCATGCCGGAAAGGGCGGCGCAGCCGAAATCGATGGCCAGCAGGCGCTTGTGCGGAAGGTAGAAGGTGAGGAGCTGTTTCAGCATGACCAGAAAAATCGTCCCGCAACGCACGACCGCAAGGGCTGCGGCCGTACATGCAGGGGGTCATGCCGGATTTGCGTGCCAGTGCCAAATGCGGAAGACCGGGCCTTTGCCCGGCCTTACCGCGTTCAGAGGCCAGCGCTCTCCAGCCGCAGCACGGACCGCGCCAAGGCCTGGGCGCGCGGCACGAAGCTCGCCACTTCCAGATACTCCTCCGGACTGTGCGCCAGCCCGCCGACCGGACCGACCGAACAGATGGTCGGCGCGCCCTGGGCCGCTGTGAAGCCGCTATCGGCGCAGCCGCCGGAGAACTCGCCTTTCACGTCGAGCCCCGCATCCTTGGCGGCGCCCTGATACATGGTGAAGAGCCGCTTGGCTGCCTCATCCTGGGTCAGCGGCAAGAACTCGCCTTTAATGGTGAGCTTCGCCTTGGTGCCGGAGATGTAGCTGGTCGCTACGATCTCATGCAGCTTCGCCACCACCTCGTCGCGGTCGGACGGATTCACGTAGCGCAAGTCGATCTGACCGGTGGCGGAGGGCGCCACCGTGTTAACGCTCTGCCCGCCGGACACCAGCCCGACATTGAGGGTGATGCCGCGCTCCAGATCGGTCAGCGCATGGATGGCGGTTATCTTCGCCGCCAGCTCGCCAATCGCGGAGATGCCCGCCTGGAAATTGCCGCCGGAATGCGAGGCCTTGCCTTCGATCTCGAACATGCTGAAGACGCCGCCCTTGCGGCCCGTGACCACGTTGCCCGTCGCCCGGCCCGGCTCTGAATTGAAGACGACGCGGGCACCGCGCGCCTCCTCCTCGATAACAGCGCGGCCCTCGGGGCTGCCGATCTCCTCGTCGCCGGTGAAGAGGCCGACCATCGGGCCCGGCGCGCCGCCAAATTTCTTGAAGGCGGCAAGGACGAACATGTTCATCACCAGCCCGGCCTTCATGTCGGCCACGCCAGGCCCATAGGCGCGGCCGTCGCGGATGGTGAAGGGGCGGCGGGTCGGCTCGCCGGGTGGGAAGACCGTGTCGCGATGGCCCATCAGCACAATATTGGCGGCGTGGTTGCCGCGCGTGCGCAGCGTGCCCTCATGCGGCAGGACGGCGCGCAGGCAATCGCCGAACTTTTCGCCGCGCACCGTTTCGACGGCGAGGCCATGGCTCTCGCAGAAGGTCTTCACGATGACGCCAACCGCGTCGACGCCGGCCTTGTCGTAGCTGCCGCCATCGGTGTTCACCATGGCCTCCAGCGTGTCGACCATGGCCTGCTGCTGGGTGGCGAGCCAGGCGGTGATCTTGGCTTCAGTGCTCTCGGTGTTCATTGGAACCTCCATCTGTCGGAGGCAGGCTACTCCACGCGGCCTATCCGTTGAACAGCCCCCACCAGCCGGGCGCTGTCCTCGGCGAAGAAGCGGGCGAAATCCGGGGCGTCCAGATAATGCGGCGGCGAGCCCGCGGCCTCGAAGGCGCGCATCAGGTCGGCGTCGCGCATGGCAAGCCGCATGCTCTCGCGCAGGCGGGTGAGGACGGGCGCGGGCGTTGCCGCCCCGGCGAAAAGCCCGGCCCAGATGTAGAACTCGACCTCCGGGAAGCCCGCCTCCATGAATGTCGGCACATCGGGAAAGGCGGGTGCGCGCTCCCGGCCCCAGCACCCCAGGACGCGCAACCGGCCGGATTGCACATGCTGCGTCAGTGTGCCGGGCGCGGTGGCGAGGGCCTGGATATCGCCCGAGAGCAGGGCCGTGATAGCCGGGCCCGCGCCCTGGAAAGGCACGTGCAACAGTCGGATGCCAGCCGCGCTGGCGAACATCTCCATCGCCACGTGGAGCGTGCCATAGGCTCCTGAGGAACCGTAGGGGATGTCGCCCGGCCTTGCCCGCGCGGCAACCACGAAGTCGGCGATGCTATGCCATGGCGCGCTCGCCGGCACGGCCAGCATGGTGGGGTCCGCGTTCACCAGGGCGATGGGGGCGAACTGGTCGACTGTATAGGGCGGCGGGCGGCTGAAGAGCTTCTCCGATTCCGGCAGCACCGCCAGCGAGGAGAGCGCCATCAGCAGGTTATAGCCGTCGGCGGGCGCGCGGGCGACGAAGCCCGCGCCGATGGCGCCGGCCCCGCCGGGGCGGTTTTGAACCACCACCGGCTGGCGGAGGTTTCGCTCCATGGCGGCGGCCACGGGGCGCGCCGCCAGGTCGGCCTGGCCGCCGGGCGGGAAGCCGACGAT
>JAQGHY010000186.1 GCA_028291455.1 Rubritepida sp.
TTCTCCGCCCTGCTCTTCGGCCATGGCGGCCGCATGCTGACCGAGGACGAGCGCGACATAGCCTTCGCCGGCCCCGAGGGCCTCGCCTCGCTCACCCTGCTCGACCGCAAGGTGAAGGTCGGTGGCATGGCCAACCTCTCGCGCGATGCAGCGGCGCAAGCCTTCGCGGCGGGAAAGATGGGCCTGTTCTTCTGGACGACGGCGATGATCCGCGGCTCGCTCCAGCAGGTCGGCCGCAACTTCCAGCTGCGGACGACCGGCCTGCCGGTCAACGACACGGAAAAGGGCCGCCTGCCGACCGGCGGCGCCGCCGGCATGCTCCTCACCCGCGAGGGGGCCAAGCGCGAGGCGGCCTGGAAGTTCCTCCCATTCTCCACCAGCGCGGAGGGCACGACGCTGATGGCTCGCAACACCGGCTATGTGCCGACCAACCAGCTCGCCATCGACGACGACAAGTACCTGGGTGAGTTCTACCGCCAGAACCCACTCTATGTGCCCGCGGTGCGGCAGATGGCGATCAGCGTTCCCTGGTACGCGTTCCCGGGCAGCAACTCGGTGCGCGTGACGCAAAGCGTGGTGAACAACTCCGGCCGCATCGTCGAGCAGCGTGCGACGCCCGAGCAGGCGCTCGCCGACATGGCGAGCGAAGTGCGCCGGCTGCTGCCGCGGCCGCGCGGCTGACGCTCCGGGGCCGGGGCAACCCGGCCCTACCCATGATCTTTCGATGGAACCCGGCATGTCCTTCCGTATCGCCCAGGTGAGCGACGCTCACCTTTCGCCTTCCCGTCCCTTTTTCGAGGCGAACTTCTCTCGCGCCGCCCAGTCCGTACGGGAGGCCAAGCCTGACCTGATGATCGCTAGCGGCGACCTCTCGCTGAACGGCGCCGACAGCGACGAGGATCTGCGCCACGCCGTCGCACGCCATGCCGAACTCGGGATTGACTGGCTGGCCGTCCCCGGCAACCACGACATCGGCGACGTGCCGACCCTGCCTGGCAAGCAACTGGTGACGCCCGAGCGCCAGGCGCGCTGGCTGGCGGCCACGGGACGGCAGTGCTGGCATCGCGATATCCCCGGCTGGCGCCTGATCGGCCTCGACACGCAGAGCTTGCCGGTGGACGAGGCGCAGTGGGACGCCTGTGCGGAGGCGGTGCATGGCGCCGGAACTCGACGGATCGCGTTGTTCATGCACAAGCCGCTCTGCGAGGAAACGCTGGCCGACACGGCGCTGAACTATTGGGCCGTCCCACCCGCCCCGCGTGCCCGGTTGTTGCAGCATTTTGGTGAAAATTTACCGGGCCTCGTGGCGAGCGGGCATGTGCACCAATGGCGACAGGTCGAGGA
This sequence comes from Rubritepida sp., assembly GCA_028291455.1. Classification (GTDB taxonomy): domain Bacteria; phylum Pseudomonadota; class Alphaproteobacteria; order Acetobacterales; family Acetobacteraceae; genus Roseococcus. The sequence continues at coordinate 1,345 of JAQGHY010000186.1, forward strand.
GAGGGGCATGCGCCAGGTCTGGGCGCCGGGTACCAGCTTCATCGTCGGAGACGCCTGGCATGAGCCCAGGGGCGCCAAGCTGGTCGGCTGGGTCGAGCATGTGCTGCATGCCGACGGCTCGCATGAGAGCATGCTGCGCACGGTGGACGGCATGTCGCTGAACGACCTCGGAACGACTCCCGAGGTCTACGGCCCGCTGGCGCGCGTTTCGCACGGCGGCGCCGGCGGGAACTAGCCTCGCGGCTGGCGCCCTCCTCCACCCCTGGACATTGCTCAGCGATGATCCATCTGAGGCCGAGGATACGCACCGGCTGTGGGTGCCAGGCGGGCGCCCCCGGACGAGGAGCGAAGACTTGGCGTATGTGGAACTCAAATACTATCGCTCCTACGCTCTTGAGGTGCGCGAACAGGGCGATGTGGGGTGGTCAGTGCACGTCTATGCACCCGCCATGGACCAGCGGGCGGAAAAGCTGGCGGTCATCGACGCCCCCGTTGAAGGGCTTCGGCTTGCTATCTCCCAGGCGGAGTCCGTTGTCGATGAGGATTTGCAGACGCAGGCCTCGCGTCTCTCGTAGGCGGAACCATACGGCCGTCAGGGCGTGTACGACGTGCTCGCTGAGGCATGAATGACACGTCTCTGGCCTTTGAGGCATGGCGGCCCAACTGTCATCGAACCGTGCCTGTTGCGGTTTTAGAACTCCTCGCACTTTCCGCCCGATCGGGGTGCGAGTCTGGCCGGCACCCTTCACCAACGGGAGCTGCCACCTTGAATTTTCGCCGGACCTTGCTGGCCTCAGCCGCGCTCATCCCCGCGATCCTCGCCAACGACATTGCCGTTGCGCAGACCTTCACCATCACGACGGGTACCACCGACAACACCGCCAAGACGCTGAACGGCGCGCAAACCGGCACGGTCGCCGCAGGCGGCACACTGAGCGTCGCCGGCTCGACCGCCGCCATCTCGTTGAACAGCACCGCGTCGAGCGTGGTCGTGACCAACAACGGCCTCATCTCCCAGACCGGCACCGGCCGCGGCATCGACACCAGCGGCGGTACGCTGACGCCCCGCAACTACACCTTCACCAACGGTACCGGCGCTTCACTGATCACCACAGCAAACGACGCCATCCGGATGAACACCGCGATCACCGGCAGCACCGTCACCATCAACAATTCCGGCATCATCCAGGCCGGCGGCACCGGCTACGCGGCGCTGGGTCAGGCACTCGACCTGCGCGGCATCGCGGCCGAGACGGGCAACACGATCACCATCAACAACGCCGCCGGGGCCTTGATGGCGGCCCTGACCGACGATGCGGTGCGCTTGGGCCAGAACATGGTGCTGAACAATGCGGGCACGATCCGCAGCTCCGGCGCGAACACCTCGGGCGGTGCCAACGGCACCTCCGACGGCATCGACATGGGGGCGCGCACCGGTACCACGCTCAACAACCTCGCCGGCGGCCTTATCTCCGGCGCGCGTCATGGCATCACGGCCGATACCGACGTCACGGTGGTGAACATGGCCGGCGGCACCATCATCGGCCGCAACGGATCCGGCGTGGGCTCGGACGGCAACGGTACGGTGACGAATTACGGCACCATCACCGGCGCCTATGCCGGGGTCGGGAACATCTTCAACTCCGACGGTACCGCCTCCATCAACGGCGACGGCGACGGGGTGGACATCGACCTCATCGGCACGATCCGCAATTTCGGCACCATACAGGGCACGGGTGCCGGCGGCGTGGATTCGGGCGGCCAGCCCAACGGCTCCGACGGCATCGCCATGGGGGGCGGTCTCATCGAGAACGCGGCCGGCGCGCTGATCTCGGGCGCGACTCATGGCATCCTGATCGACAACGGTTCGCTTGGCGCGCCCTACGGCGCGGTCACCATCACCAATGCCGGGACCATCCAGGGTCTGGCCGGCGCGGCCGTCCTGATCACCGGCGACTTCGCCAATGTGGTGACCAATTCGGGCACGATCTCCGGCACGGGCAGCGAGCCGGCGCTGGGCTTTCTGGGCAACGGCACCAACACGCTGACGAATACCGGCGCGATCACGGCTTCCGGGACCGGCCCGGCCGTGTCCTTCGGCAACGGCAACAACGTGATGACCAGCTCCGGTGCGGTTTCTACGGCGGGCGCCACGGCGATCGTCCTCGGCAACGGCAACAACGCCCTGACGAGCTCGGGCTCGATCACTTCGGCCGGCGCGACGACGATCCTGCTCGGCAATGGAAACAACGCCCTTACTATCGCGGGTGGCAGCATCAGCGGCGGCGTCACGGCCGGGACGGGGAGCAACACGCTTGCCTTCGCGCTCGGGAGTACCGGCCGCTTCGTGGTCGGAGGCGCCTATACCGGCTTCGGCACGACGGCGATCCAGTCGGGCACGGTGCAGATCGGCAATGGCGGCGCCGCGGGCGCCATCGCTTCTCCCACCATCGTCAACAACAGTGTGCTCGCCTTCAACCGCGCCGACGCGGCGCTGGTCGTGGCAGGCGTCATCTCCGGCAGCGGCGCGGTGCAGCAAATCGGCACCGGCACGACCACGCTGACCGGCGCCAATAGCTACGCCGGCGGCACGGTGGTGAATGCCGGCACGCTGCGCCTTTCCGGCGCAGGCTCCATCGGCGCTGGCGGGTTGAACGTGGCGTCGGGCGCCACCTTCGACGTCTCGACAATGACCGCTGCGGGCCTCTCGCTCCCGATGCTGAACGGCGCGGGTAGCGTCGCGCTGGCTGCCAAGGGCCTGACGGTCACCTCGGGCGGCACCTTTTCCGGCGCGATCTCGGGCGCGGGCGGTTCCTTGGCCGTCACTGGCGGAACGATGACCCTCGTCGGCCTCAACAGTTATACCGGCCAGACCCAGGTGAGCGGCGGCACGCTGACGGTGAACGGCTCGATCGCCTCGTCCGCCGGGCTGACCGTCGGCGGCGGCGGCGTGGTCGGCGGTACCGGCACGCTGCCCTCCACGGTCATCGGCAACGGCGGCACACTCGCCCCCGGCAATTCGCCGGGCACCATCAACGTCGCCGGCAACCTGACGCTGCAGAGCGGCTCGACCACGGTGATGGAGATCCAGGGCACCACTTCGGACCGCATCAATGTGAGCGGCACGGCGGCGCTGGGTGGAACATTGCGGCTGGTGGCTCTGGGCAACAACTTCGGCTTCAACACCGGCTATACGCTGCTGCAGGCAGGCGCCGTCACCGGCAGCTTCGCCGCGATCAACACGCAGGGCGCTTTCGGCGGGGGCGTGAGCACCGCCTTCACGACGACCGGCACGGGCATCCAGCTCACCTTGCAGCCGAATGCCCTGGCCCCGATCGCGGGGCGTGTGGGGGCGGGCCAGAACCAGATCGCGGTGGCGGCGGCTTTCGACCGGGCGGTCGCGGGCAGCAATGCCAATGTCTCGGCCTTCTTCCCGCTCTACAACCTGCCGATCGGCTCGCTGCCGCAGGGCCTGGGCCAGCTCTCCGGTGAAGTTCATACCGCCGGCATCCGCTCCCAGGTCGAGACGAGCGGCCAGGTCCTTGCCGCGATGCTCGACCCCTGGCGCCTTGGCCAGCGCGACGGCGACGGCGGCCTTCCAACCGGCAGGTATTCCGTCTGGGCGGCCGGCTTCGGCGGCGGCTCGCGCTGGGGCGGCGAAGCAAGCGCGGGCAGTCGTGCGGCCACGAGCGGTGGCGGCGGCGTCGCGGTCGGTGCCGACATGCGGCTCAACGCGAACTGGTTGGCCGGCTTCGCGGTGGCGGGCGCTGGCACGCAGACAAGCCTCGGCGGCGGCCTCGGCCGGGCCGAGACGGCGCAGATTCAGGGCGGCGTCTATGCTTCCGGCGGCTACGGCCCGTTGCGCCTCGCCGGTGCGGTGACCTATGGCGGTAATGACGTGACGACGCGGCGCTCGGCCGGCTTCATCGGCCCGGGCGCCATCACCGGGCGCTACACGAGCTCGGGCGTCTCGACCCGTCTCGAGGTCGGGTGGCGCTTCGAGGGCGTAATGCCCGGCGTCACGATAACCCCCGGCATCGCCTTCCAGGGCAGCTGGTTCGAGAGTCCGGACT
>JAQGHY010000209.1 GCA_028291455.1 Rubritepida sp.
AGTTCGGCTGGAACTCGACGGTATCCTCTTCGATCCCCTCCAGCAGCGCCGCGGCGGCCATGGCGAGACGGACCTCGGTATAGCGCATCTGCGCCGGCGGATCGCCGTCCATCGAGCCGAAGTTGCCCTGGCCGTCGATGAGCGGGATGCGCATGGAGAAGGACTGCGCCATGCGGACGGTCGCGTCGTAGATCGAGGCGTCGCCGTGCGGATGGTACTTGCCCATCACGTCGCCGACGACGCGGGCCGATTTGCGGTGCGGCTTGTCGGCCGTGTAACCGGCCTCGTGCATGGCGAAGAGGATGCGGCGGTGCACCGGCTTCAGACCGTCGCGCACATCGGGCAAAGCTCGGCTGACGATGACGCTCATCGCATAGTCGAGGTAGGAGCGGCGCATCTCCTCCTCGAGTCCGACGGGGGCGACGTCCTGCGGCTTCGTGTCGTCTTCGCTCAAAGTCAGGGTGGTCCTGGTTGGGAGGAAGACCGAGGGGCTTGCCCCTCAGACTCCCCAGCAAGAACCTCAGGTTCTTGCATCTCCGATGAATAAGGTCCGGGAAAGAGGTTTCCCGGCGGGCAGCGGGAACCTATCGGATTCGGCGCAATCCGGCCAGATCAGAACGGAATGTCGTCATCCATGTCCGCCTTCTTGCCCGAATCCCAGGCGCCCGTGCGCGCCGCTGGGGCGGCCCGGGCCGGGGCCGAGCTGCGCTCGCCGCCGCCGCCGCCGTAGCTGCGCTCCTCGCCGGCATCGCTGCCGCCACTGGCACGGCCGCCGATCAGGGAAAGCTCGCCGCGATACTGCCGCAGCACGATCTCGGTCGTGTATTTCTCGGCGCCGGCCTGGTCCTGCCATTTGCGGGTCTCTAGCTGGCCCTCGATGTAGACCTCGCTGCCCTTCTTCAGATACCGCTCGGCGATCTCACCGAGCTTCTCGTTGAAGATGGCGACGGAGTGCCACTCCGTCCGCTCCTGCTGGACGCCTTCGCGATCCTTGAAGCGCTCGCTGGTCGCAAGGCGCAGGTTCACGACCTTCCCGCCATTCTGGAAATTGCGCACCTCGGGGTCCTTGCCGAGGCGGCCCAGGATGATCACCTTGTTCACTCCGGCCATGGGCCTCGCCTCCTTGTAATTCGGCCGCGGAACCTACCTTTTCCGCAGCCTCCGGGCCAGCCCCGGGGATTCCGTGACAGTTGATGCTTTGCACTCCTGCCCGATATGGGGCAAGAGGGCGTGAACACAATATGAACATCCAGCCTTCGGAGCTAGATTGATGCCGCGTGACGATGCCCCGCCGAGCCTTGCCAGAGGGGACCAGATCCGCATTCGCGGCGCGCGCCAGCACAATCTGAAATCGGTCGACATCGACTTGCCGCGCGGCAAGCTCGTGGTGCTGACCGGGGTTTCGGGCTCCGGCAAATCCTCCCTGGCCTTCGATACTATCTATGCCGAGGGGCAGCGGCGCTACGTCGAGTCGCTCTCGGCCTATGCGCGGCAGTTCCTGCAATTGATGCAGAAGCCCGATGTGGACAGCATCGAGGGACTCTCGCCCGCGATTTCCATCGAGCAGAAGACCACCTCGCACAATCCGCGCTCGACCGTCGGCACGGTGACCGAGATCCACGACTACATGCGCCTGCTCTGGGCGCGCGTGGGCGTTCCCTATTCTCCGGCGACCGGCCTGCCGATCGAGGCGCAGACGGTCAGCCAGATGGTGGACCGCGTCATGGACATGCCGGAGGGTACCCGGCTGCTGATCCTGGCGCCGGTTATCCGCGGCAAGAAGGGCGAGTACCGCAAGGAGCTGGCGGAGTTCCAGCGCCGAGGCTTCGAGCGCGTGAAGATCAACGGCACACTGGTGCCGATCGGCGATGCGCCCAAGCTCGACAAGAAGCTGAAGCACGACATCGACGTGGTGGTGGATCGCGTGGTGGTCCGCGAAGGGCTGGCGCAGCGGCTGGCGGACAGCTTCGAGACCGCGCTCGGCCTGGCCGACGGCATCGCCTACGCCGAGAACGCGGACACCGCCGAGCGCACCGTCTTCAGCCAGAAATTCGCCTGCCCGGTCTCCGGCTTCTCGATCGAGGAGATCGAGCCCCGGCTGTTCAGCTTCAACTCGCCCCAGGGCGCCTGCCCCACCTGCGATGGCCTCGGCACCGAGAGCTTCTTCGATCCCGCGCTGGTCATTCCAAATCCGGGCGCGAGCCTGAAGGAAGGGACCATCGCGCCCTGGGCCGGCAATGCTAGCACTCCCTATTACGACCAGACGCTCGCCTCGCTCGCGACGCATCTGAAGATCAGCCTGCACAAGGGCTGGGACGAACTGCCGGAGGAGGCGCAGAACGCCATCCTCCACGGCACCGGCAAGGATCCGGTGACGCTGCGCTACAAGGACGGCCTGCGTGCCTATGAGGTGCAAAAGCCCTTCGAGGGCGTCATCGCCAACCTCGAGCGGCGCTTCCGCGAGAGCGACAATCCCTGGGTGCGCGAGGACCTGTCGCGCTACCAGGCCGACAAGCCCTGCCACGCCTGCAACGGGTTCCGGCTGAAGCCGCAATCGCTCGCGGTGAAGATCGCGGGCTGCCATATCGGCGAGGCCTCGGCGCTCTCGATCCGGCGCGCGCGCGACTGGTTCGGCGCCGTGATGCCGACGCTCACGCCGCAGCGGCAGGAAATCGCGCGCCGCATCCTCCGCGAGATCGAGGACCGGCTGCAATTCCTGGTGGATGTAGGGCTGGACTACCTGTCGCTGGGGCGTGCCTCGGCCACGCTGTCGGGTGGCGAGAGCCAGCGCATCCGGCTTGCCTCGCAGATCGGCAGCGGGCTGACGGGCGTGCTCTATGTGCTGGACGAACCCTCGATCGGGCTGCACCAGCGCGACAACGAGCGGCTGCTCGTCACGCTGCGGCGGCTGCGGGATCTCGGCAATTCCGTGATCGTCGTCGAACATGACGAGGATGCGATCCGCACGGCCGATTACCTCGTCGATATCGGCCCCGGTGCGGGCGCGGCGGGCGGCAGAGTGGTATCGCAGGGCACGCCCGAAGAGGTGGCCGCGGATGAGAACAGCCTGACCGGCGCCTATCTCTCGGGCCGGCGTGAAATCCCGATGCCGGAGTCCCGCCGCGCCATCGACAAGAAGCGCATGCTCCGGGTCGTGGGCGCCACCGGCAACAACCTCAAGGATCTCACGGCCGAGTTCCCGCTGGGCACCTTCACCGCCATCGCCGGCGTATCCGGCGGCGGCAAGTCCACGCTGGTGATTGAGACGCTCTACAACGGGCTGTCGCGCAAGCTGATGGGCGCTTCGGTCGTGCCGGCGCCGCATCAGCGCATCGAGGGGCTGGAGCTGATCGATAAGGTCATCGACATCGACCAGTCGCCGATCGGCCGCACCCCGCGCTCCAACCCCGCCACCTATACCGGGCTCTTCGCGCCGATCCGCGACTGGTTCGCGGAAATGCCGGACAGCCGTTCGCGCGGCTACAAGGCGGGACGCTTCAGCTTCAACGTGAAGGGCGGTCGCTGCGAGGCATGCCAGGGCGACGGCGTCATCAAGATTGAGATGCACTTCCTGCCCGACGTCTACGTTACCTGCGATACCTGCAAGGGCAAGCGCTACAACCGCGAGACGCTGGAGGTGAAGTTCCGCGGCAAGTCGATTGCCGACGTGCTGGACATGACCGTGACCGAAGGGCGCGAGTTCTTCTCTGCCGTGCCGTCCATCCACGAGAAGCTGCGCATGCTGGAGGAGGTCGGCCTCGGCTATATCCACCTCGGCCAGCAGGCGACGACGCTTTCCGGCGGCGAGGCGCAGCGCATCAAGCTGGCGAAGGAGCTCTCGCGCCGCGCCACGGGCCGCACGCTCTACATCCTGGATGAGCCCACCACAGGCCTGCATTTCGAGGACGTCCGCAAGCTGCTCGACGTGCTGCACGCGCTGGTGAACACCGGCAATACGGTGGTGGTAATCGAGCACAATCTCGAGGTCATCAAGACGGCCGATTGGGTGCTGGACCTCGGTCCCGAGGGCGGTGAGGGCGGCGGGCAGATTGTGGCCTTCGGCACCCCGGAAGACATCGCCGCCAGCGCGGAGAGCCATACGGGGCGCTTCCTGAAACCCATCCTGGCACGGCATGCGCCCGTGGTGGCGAAGAAGGCGAAGAAGAAAGTAGCTTCGTCTGGCGCGATTGTTGCAGTGCGAAAGGCTGAGGTCGAAGGCTAGCGGGCGAAAACGGCCCGGGAAGTCACGGGCCGTCACGCTTCTGCTGCCAGGATGATCTTCATGCCGAATCGCCGTGCACTTCTTGGGGGCGTCCTCGCCCTGCCGGCCCTCTCGCGCGCGCGCGCCGCCGACTGGCCCGAACGGCCTATCCGCCTGGTCGTTCCCTACCCCGCCGGCGGCGGCGTGGACATGACGGCGCGGCTCATGACCGCCGCCCTTTCCGCCAAGCTCGGCCAGACCATCGTGGTGGACAACCGCGCAGGTGCGGGCAGCAACATCGGCGCGGAATACGTGGCCCGTTCGGCGCCCGACGGCTACACCGCGATCCTCAGCACCAACTCCACCTTCGTCA
>JAQGHY010000210.1 GCA_028291455.1 Rubritepida sp.
AGATGGAGACTACAGCCGAAGCCGGCGGATGGCAGTAGCGAAACGCGCGATAGCTGCTTCAGAACAGGGCGAGCAGTTTGCGCCGGAGCGCCGGCGCCTCGTCCGCGGAGGCATGCCCGCAGAGCAAGTCGACGAACTCCGGTGCGCTGCGCGCCTGCCCAGCTGCCTTCTGCACCAGGATCCGCGCGAGAGGGCCGACGACAAATGCCAGCGCCTCGGTTGCCTTGGCGCGGGCTGCGGGCGTCAGCTCAAGGGTGGCGGCTATCGTCATTGCCGGGACTGACGACACCGTCGGCGACGGCGTGGCGCCGCCGCCGTGACGCCGCATGAAGGCGACGCGCTCCTCGGAGGTTTCGAGCATAGCGACGCAGGCCCGCAACAGGTCCTGCTCGGATTCCGCCGTCGCCGTGGCCCGGCGCAGCAGCGTCGTGGCGATGGGGCCGAGCCGACCGATGATGTCCTCGCGCAGCCGGTCGATCAGCGCGGCATCGAAGGCGGCCGCGTGGCTTGCCGGCGCCCGCATGACGCGCGTCGCGTCGTCATGCGGCACGGTGCCGCCCGAGAGCGCCGTGCGCAGCGCGGCGGCGAACTCCACCGCCGAGGCGAAGCGCGCGGCGGGATCCTTCGCCAGGCCGCGGGCGAGCACCTCCCCGGTCGAGGTGCCGGCCAGCGCGCCGAGATCGGCGGGCTCGGGCGCCGTCAGGCGCAGCAGGGTCTCGGCCAGGCTGGGCGCCGCAAAGGGCGCGCGGCCAAGCAGGATTTCGTAGAGGATGGCGGCCGTCGCGAAGAGGTCGGCCCGATGATCCACCGGCCGGCCCATCGCCTGCTCGGGCGCCATGTAGCTCGGCGTGCCGATGACACCGCCCGCCGCCGTCAGCGCTGATAGACCCAGGCGCGCGATGCCGAAATCGGCGATCTTCGCGCGGCCGCCCGGGGTCAGCATGATATTGGCCGGCTTGATGTCGCGATGGACCACGCCGAGCGCATGCGCGGCCGAGAGGCCGTCCAGCACTTCGAGCATGGCCGCCGCATAGCGCGGCGCGTTCGCCGCCCGCTCGGCGGGGTCGCCACGCAGGGCGGCGGCGAGGGAACGGCCCTCCACGAACTCCATCACGATGTAGGGCGAATCCGTGTCGTCGGCGAAATCGTAGACGCCGACGATGGCGGCGTGAGCGCAGCGCCCGGCGGCGCGCACCTCGGTGCGGAAACGCTCCAGGAATTCCGGTCGCTCCTGCGGTTCCAGCAGGTCGGCGCGGATGATCTTCACCGCGACGATGCGGTCGATCAGCGGATCGAGCGCGCGGTAGACGCGCCCCATTGCGCCGGTGCCCAGCACTTCCAGCGCCTGATAGCGGCCGAAGCTGGGCAGTGGAGCGTCGGCCATGCTCATGGCTGGAACGCCGGCCTCACGAACCCAGCATCTTCACGGCCTGATCCAGGCTGCGCCGCATGCGGGTGAAGGCGCGGCCGAGATCGGAGATCTCGTCCTTGCCCTTGACCTCGAAGCCCTCGCCCTCACCCTCGCCCGACTGGCCCAGGCTGACGGCCGTGGCCACGCGCGACATGCGCGTCACGGGACGGATGATGACGAAGTGCAGCAGCGCGTTCAGCACCAGCATCATCCCGAAGAAGGTCGCGAAGAGGATCGCCATGGCGCTGTGCAGATTGCCCCGCGCATTGTTCAGCGCGAGCGACATCGGCACGGAGACGAGCTGCGCGCCGATGGTCTCGTTCATCCGCCAGCCGAAGCCGTTGGCGGAGCCGTAGACGGCGACCATGCGCGCCGGCGCGCGGTCGGGCGTGCTGTGGCAGGGCAGGCAGCCCTCGTCGCGAATGGTGATGGGCCGCGCCAGCGTCAGGACCCGGCCGATGGGCGTCGCCCGCTCGCCGATCATCTCGTTGAGCGATGGCTCATTGCGGAAGTTGTTGATGAAGTCCGCTTCCCAATCCAGCGCGCGATCGGTCGGGTTGGTCGGGTTCAGCGCCGCTTCCTTATAGGTGTAGTCCGGGTGATCGGCCCGGATCGCGCGGAAGTTGGTCTGCGCGGCATAGGAGGGCACCGTCAGCGGTGTGATCCAGTTGCTGTCGCCGCGCGTTACCGCCGGCACGACCTCGCGTACCGTGTACTGGCGCACGGCGTTGGCGGCGCTGAGCATGATGCGTGCGTTCTGCACCACCTCCGACCGCGCGGTGGAAACGAATTGCCGGTCGAGGAAGACCCATGCAGCGGCAAAGGCCAGGGCGAAAACCACAAGTAGACCGAGGTTGAACTTAGTACGGATACCCATGACGCGATGATGTCCCAGCGGCCCACCACGCAAACTAGCACGTAAACGCAAAGAATTCACCGCGCCCCCTGCAGGGGATCAGGCTGCCTCTGCGAGGCCCTTCTGCCAGGCGGCGAGGTCGATCCGCGCCCGCAGCGGCAGATGGTCCGAGGCCAGCCGCGAGAGATGCGACCTATGGGCCTCGACTGCCGTCACCAGCCCTAGCGGGTGGCCGAGGATCCGGTCCAGGGCGAGGAACGGCAGGCGCGAGGGGAAGCTAGGTTGCCCGCCGGCGAGCGAGCCGAAGAACGGCTCCAGCGCCACCAGCGACGAGGGGATGCCCGGCCGCCATTCGTTCAGGTCGCCCATCAGGAGCGTGGGCATGGACGCGCCGTTGCGGGCGTCGCCCTGCGCGATCGCGTCCAGCAGGGCCGCCGCCTGGAGCGCCCGGTGGCGCCGCATCAAGCCAAGGTGGGCCGCTACGACGCGCAGCTTGCCGGCGGGAAGCTGGAGCTCGGCCACCAGCGCTCCACGCGGCTCGGCGCCGGGCAGGGAGAGCCGGCGCAGGCGCAGCAGACGCCCCTCTCGGACCAGCAGAGCATTGCCGTGCCAGCCGTGGCCGCCCGCGGTATCGGCGACGGCCAGCAGGGTGAGGCCGGTACGCCGCTCCAGCGCCACCGAATCCAGCAAGCCCGTACGTTGCCCGAAGCGGCGATCGGCCTCCTGCAGGGCTAGGACATCGGCGTCCAGCTCGGCGATCACGGCGGCGATGCGGCTGGGGTCGAAGCGCTTGTCCACGCCCACGCATTTATGGACGTTGTAGGAGGCGGCCACGATCGTCCCGTCGGATTTCGGCGGCAGGGCATGGCGCGGCACGCTGCGCCGGCGCGCCAAGGCACCGGTCAACTGGCGCAGGGCGCCATGGAGTTCGAGGGGAAAGCCGGTTCGCGAAGGAGGGGGCGGCGATGCGGTCATCCAGGCTTCTTTAAATGGAGGTGGCCGCGGCAACGCTGGGCGAATTTACGTCTGGACAATGGGGACGGGCGGTCCGCATGCCAACCCGATTTATCGCCGATTGCGTGGCTTTCACGCGGCAGACACGCCTAATCCGGCCGCGCGCCCGAGGCCCGGATCACCGGGGCCCACCGCGCCGTCTCCGTCCGCAGGAAGGCCGCCAGCTCCTCGGGGGTCGAGGGCTCGACGACCAGCCGCCGCGCCGCCATGGCCTGCACCATCGCGGGATCGGTGAGGACGGCGCGGAATGCGGCGTTAAGCCTGGCCTGGATCGGCGCCGGCAGGCCGCGCGGGCCCAGCACCGCCGCCCAGTCCATCCCGTCGAAGTCGGGCAGGCCACTTTCGGCGACGGTGGGCACATCGGGCAGCAGGGCCACGCGGTGGCCGTTCGGCACGGCCAGCACGCGCAGAAACCCGGCATCGGCCTGGGGAATGGCGTTGAGCGCGGTGGTGAAGGCGAAATCGACGCGGCCGGCGAGCAGTTCCGGCATCAGCGCCCCGCCGCCCCGGAAGGGCACGTGCGTCGTTCGGATATTGGCCATCAGGTTGAGCTGCTCGCCCGCGACGTGCCCGGCCGAACCGATGCCCGACGAGCCGAAATTGAGGTCGCCCGGCTTGGCGCGGGCGGCGGCGATGATGTCGGCCACGCTGCGGAACGGACGATCCGCGGGGACGACGAGCACGTTGGGCACCTCGCCTATCATGGAGATCGGCGTGAGGTCGGTCAGGGGATCGAAGGGCAGGTTGCCGTAGAGCGTGGGGTTGATGGTCAGCGCGCCAATTGTGCCCATCAGCAGGGTGTAGCCGTCGGGCGGGGCGTGCGTCGCGACCTCGGTCGCGATGTTTCCCCCGGCGCCGGCGCGGTTTTCGACCACGATGGCTTGCCCCAGCAGCGCCTGCCGGCGCGGTCCCATGGCGCGCGCCATCACATCGGTGGAACCACCGGCGGCAAAGCCGACCAGGATGCGGATCGGACGGGTGGGATAGCTCTGGGCCATGGCGGGGGCGGCCAAAGGGGGGGCAGCCAGAGGGAGGAGCGGCAGCGCGGCGAGGAGATTGCGACGTTTCATCCCGACACTTCGGCGCCGGAGCGTTGCGCGGTCAAGCCGCCGAGGGTCTTGCATCCGATTCCAGATCGCGCCGATGTTGAAACACATCAGAAGTCCGCCCCGGAGCGTCCGCACATGCCCATGATCCTCGCCGCCAATGCCAATGCCCAGGGAAGCCATGTCGGCGAGTGGCGCCACCCGACCGCCTGGGACAAGCCGGCGAGCAACCTGGAGAACGCCGTCCGTCTCGCGCAGATCGCCGAGGCCGGAAAGTTCGACCTGCTCTTCCTAGCCGACGGCAATGGGGTGCGGAACCTCGACAAGCCCGACCTCTTTGCCGCCACCGCCCCCTCGGACCGGCCTGGCATCTTCGAACCGGTGACCCTGCTTTCGGCGCTGGCGATGGTGACGAAGCATATCGGCCTCGTCGCCACCGCCACCACGACCTATGACGAGCCCTTCGCCGTCGCGCGCCGCTTCGCCTCGCTGGACCACATCAGCAAGGGCCGCGCCGGATGGAACCTCGTCACCACCTCGAATGCCGGCGATGCCCTGAATTTTTCCCATGAGGCGCATGTCGGCCGGGACGACCGCTACGAGCGCGCGGCGGAGTTCGCGGGGATCGTAAAGGGGCTGTGGGATTCCTGGGCCGACGACGCCTTCCCGCAGGACAAGGCGACCGGCCAATACCTCGACCCGAAGAAGGTCCATGCGCTGAACCACAAGGGCAAGCATTTCTCGGTGGCCGGCCCGCTGAATGCGCCGCGCCCGCCGCAGGGCCATCCGCTGATCTTCTCCGCCGGCCAGTCCGAGGCGGGCAAGGAGCTTTCCGCCTCGACCGCCGACTGCATCTTCGCGATCGAGGGCACCATCGACATCGCGCAGAAGCTCTATGCCGACGTGAAGGGTCGCATGGCGAAATACGGCCGCCAGCCGGACGAACTGAAGATCCTGAGCGGCACGACCATCATCGTCGGTGAGACCGAGGAGGAAGCCGATCGACTGATCCAGGAGCTGGAGGATCTGGTGCCCATCCCCGTCGGCCTCGACTACCTCTCGAAGATGGTCGGCACGAAGATGTCCGGCTATCCGCTGGATGGGCCGATGCCGGCGCTGGATGCGGAGCATCTGGGCCCCACCGCCATCGGCAAGTCCATTGTGGCCATGGCGCTGGCAGAGGGCCTGACGGTGCGCGAGACCTACAAGCGCGTGCTGCCGCAGATGGCAGGCAACCTGTTCAAGGGCAACGCCATCCAGGTTGCCGACAAGATGGAGGACTGGTACCGCGGCCAGGCCTGCGACGGCTTCATGATCGCGGCCCCCGTGGTGCCCACGGGCATGGAGCGCTTCATCCGCCTCGTAGTGCCCGAGTTGCAGCGGCGCGGCCTGTTCCGCACAGAATACGAGGGGCGCACGCTGCGGGAAAATCTCGGCCTCGCGCGGCCGGAAAACCGCTTCTTCATGACGCCTGAAGCGAAATCCGCTTAGGCACCATGCTACCCGGCGAGCTGCGATGGCCTGAGTCTTGCTTCGCCTGTCGCGCGAATTGCGCCGAATCTCGGCCGCCGTATTTAGTCGCTGAACAAAGGGCGCCCACATGACCAAGCCGATCTTCCCCAGACGTGCCGCCCTGGCCCTCCTCGCCGCGCCCGCCGTCGCGCACGCGCAGTCCTGGCCGACGCGCCCGCTGCGCGTCATCGTGCCCTTCACGCCTGGCGGCGCCACCGATCTCATGACGCGCATCGTTGCCGACCGCCTTGCCGGGCCTTTGGGACAGCAGGTCGTCGTCGAAAATCGCGGCGGCGCTTTCGGCGTGCTCGGCGCCGATGCTGTCGCGAAGGCCGCGCCCGACGGCTACACGCTGCTGGGCGGCAGCCCCGGCCCGATGGTGGTCAATTCCCTGGTGTACCGCACCCTGCCCTACAGCCCCGAGCGCGATCTCTGCGGCGTCTGCATGGTGGCCTCGGTGCCCTATGTGATGATCGTCCCGGCCTCGCTCGGCGTCTCCACGGTGCAGGAATTCCTGGCCCTCGCGCGCTCGCGGCCGAACTCGGTCAACTTCGCGACCTCCGGCATGGCTTCGCGGCTGACGGTCGAGCTGTTCCGCGCGCTGGCCGGCGGCGTGGAGATGGAGATGGTGCAGTATCGCGGCGGCGCGCCCGCCCGGACGGACCTGCTGGCCGGCCGCATCCAGCTGGTGATCGAGCAGCTACCCTCCTTCCTCGAGGATTTCGGCGCCGGCACGCTGGTTCCCCTCGCCGTGGGCGGGACCCGCCGCTTCCCCCTGCTGCCCAACGTGCCGACGCTGCAGGAGGCGGGCCTCGCCGGCTATGAGGCGACGGCATGGATGGGCTACGGCGCGCCCACCGGCACGCCGATCGAAATCCGCCGCCGCCTCGCCACGGAAATCGACAAGATCGTGAAGCTGCCGGAGGTGCGGGACCGCCTGCTCTCCTGGGGCTCGGAGCCGGTCGGTGGAACCTTCGAGGAGATGGACCGCACGCTTGCGGACGAGCGCAAGCGCTGGGGCGACGTGGTGCGTATTGCCGGGATCGAGAAGGAGTAGGAAGCGCTGCCGGGAAGGTCAGGTCGGCAGGATGCTGCGTTCGACATATTGCATGAAGTGCGCGGCGGGGGGCGTCTCCAGCCCCTTCACCTTGGCCTGCTCGTCGAAGCGGCGGAGCTGCACCGCCTCCCGGTATTGCGGCACCGCCTCGAACTCGGCGATCTCCTCCGGCGACATCGGCCCGCCCTGAAGGCTCAGGCTCAGCACGGAATCCGGGGACAGCTTGGCGAAGTAATCCGGCTCCTTGGCGCAGAGGTAGCGCTTGGCGGCGACATGCAGGCGCACCGGCTCCGTCACATCGGGTCCAAACATGCCTGCCAGATATTCATAGCCCAGCGCCTCATGCTGGTCGTCCACCCCGGCCTCGGCCGGATTGTCGCCGAGGTCGTGCACCATGTGCCCGATATCGTGCAGCAATGCCGCGGCGATCAGGCTTTCCGGACAGCCCATCCGCTCCGCCAGCCAGGCGGCCTGGAGCGCGTGCTGGCGCTGGTTGATCGCGGCGAGGCCATACTGCCCGCCCGCCTTGAACTCGATCAGGTCGGCGATTTCAGCAAGGCGCGGATCGGTCTGGGTCACGGCAATCACCTTCGGCTGAGGCCGCGCGGACCATATGGTCCGGCGCGGCCCCGCACAACCGGGTTTAGACCGGCATGGTCCGGGCGAGGGCCGGCATCGCGACGACCTTGGCGTACCAGGCCTCCAGCTTCGGATGACCCGGGCGCCAGGGCTCGTTCTGGTAACGGAAGTCGAGATAGCCGAGCGCGCAGGCGATGGTGACCTCGCCGATCGTCGTCAGCAGGCCGAGCTTGTCGGCCTCGGCCTCCAGCGCATCCAGCGAGCGGCTGACCTTGCCGCGCTGCGTCGCGATGTATTCCACGCGGCCTTCATCCTGCGGCAGCGCGATCTCGCGCCGGCGCGGCTGGCTCGCGTCCATGATGCCGTCGCCGAGCGCCTGAAGCTGCAGCGCCTTCCAGCGCGCGGGGCCGACTGCGGGAAACAGCGGCGCGGCCGTGCCGATGCTGTCGAGATATTCGCAGATCACCGGGCTGTCGAAGAGCGCGATGCCGTCGGGCGTAACCAGCGTGGGGATTTTGGAGAGCGGGTTCAGGGGAAGCAGCGCGGGGTCCGTCGTGCCGACGCCCAGGTCTGTGATCTGGCCGTCGATGCCGCGAAGGATCGCGCAGGCCACCGCTTTGCGGACGTAAGGGCTGGCGCCGGAAAATGTGAGTTTCATCGAGGACGGATCCGTTTCCTGTTGGGCGGAGCGAACCTTCGCCGCCGTCGCACGATCCGGCAAGACGCCCAACGTCAGAAGATGCCCAAGCTCAGAAGATGCCGAGGACCAGTCCCGCCGCCATGGCCGCGCCGAGCTCCCGGCACGGGGCGAGCTGCGCCTCGCCGAGTTGCTTCGGCGCGAGGATCGCCTCGGGCGTCTGCGCGGCCGTCAGCACGATGAGGGGTTCCGCCACCGCGCGCAGCCGCCAACCTGTCGCGTTACGCTGCATCTGCCGCACGGCGCCGGTCCCGTCGGTTCCGGCGCAGACCATGAGGGCGTAGGGGCGGCCCTCGATTTGATCGAGCACCGGGTAGTAGCAGCGGTCGAAGAGATCCTTCATCGGTCCGGAAAGCGCGGCGAGGTTCTCGGGTGCGGCGAAAATATAGCCGTCGGCACCGAGCAGGTCCTCCGGCACCGCTTCCGCCGCTTGGAGCAGGCGCACCCGGACCTCCGCCTCACCGGCGGCTGCGGCGCGCGCGGCCTCGGCCATCTGCGCCGTGCCTCCGGTGCGGGAGTGGAAAACGATCAGCAGGGTCGGCATGGACGATGGCCTTTAAGGGAATCCCACGAAGACGTAGCCGAAGGTCCGAACGGCCTGGATCGTTACGAAATCGCCCGCCTCCGGCTCGATCTTGCGACGGAGATTTTTCACGATCGTATCCACGGCACGGTCGCCCGCGCGGAAAGGACGCCCGAAGACCTGGCTGCACAGATCCATCCGGCTGACCGGACGGCCCTTGGCCGCGTGCAGCATCTGGAGCGTCTCGAACTCGGCATTGGTCAGCGGGCACACGGCGCCGTCGGGGTGGCGCAGCATCCGCCGCTCGGTGTCGAGGTTCCAGCTCCGCTGCGGCACGGCCGGCGCGGCCGGTGCCGGCTCCTCCTCGCGGCGGCGGCGGCGCAGGACGGAGCGGATACGTGCCAGCATCTCGCGTGGCGTGATGGTCTTCTCCATCTCGTCATCGGCGCCGAGCTCCAGGTTGACGATGCGGTCCATCGTCTCGGAATTGCCGGTCACCATGATGCAGGGCACGTCGGATGCCGCACGCAGCCCGCGCAGCACATCCGTGCCTGATACTGCGCCGAGCCGCTGGTCCAGCAGCACGAGGTCCGGCGCGAAATCGCGCATCGCGGCCGGCAGCTGCGCCACGTCGTGCACCGCCTCGACCTGGCAGCTGTGCAGGCCGAGATATTCGGCCAGCAACTCAGCAAAATCGGGATCGTCATCCACGATCAGGATACGCGAACGTCCAAACATCAACCGACCTGCCGCAATGGGGTGAACTCTTTCGAAGCCGCCGCCGGCGGCAATGCCGGCTGTTCGGCAGGGATAGCGACACGCAGACGGATCGTCATCTCGGCACCACCCTCGGGATGGTTGCGAAGGGCGATCTCGCCGCCGAAACCCAGGATGGTTCCGTAGACGATGGACAGGCCCAGCCCGGTGCCCTCGCCCACCGGCTTGGTGGTGAAGAAGGGCTCGAAGGCACGCTCGGCCATGCCTTCTGGCAGCCCCTGCCCGTGATCGCGGACCGAGATCGAGATCCAGTCGGATTCCGCCCGGTGCTCCGCCGCGATGGTCACGAGCCGGTCCCCGGCGGGAAGGTGCGCCATGGCGTCGCGCGCATTGAGCAGCAGGTTCACCAGCACCTGCTCCAACGGCACGAGGCGGGCCTGCAGGGGCGGCAGCCGCTCGCAGCCGACCAGCTCCAGCTTTACGCCTGCGATGCGCAGCGCGCCGCCGACCACCTCGACGGCGCCATACACCGCCTCTTCGAGGCGGACCTCGTCCAGCGGGCCGTCATCCGCGCGGGAGAAGATGCGCAGATGGTCTGCGATGACGCGCATGCGCCCCGCTTGCCGGACGATGTCCCGGATGCGCCGCTGCGCCTTGGCAGCGCCGCCCTCGGTCTCCAGATGGTGGAGGCTCACCTCGGCGGCGATGGCGATGGCCGCCAGGGGCTGGTTCATCTCATGCGCGATGCTGGCCGCCATCTGCCCGAGCAGCGCGAGGCGCGCCACCGTCTCGGCCTTGCCGCGCATCTGCCGCTCCACCTCGATATCCGTGACGACGCCGACCACCTCCGCCTCCAGCGGGGAATGCCGGGCGGAGACGCGGCAGCGCTCGCGGATCCAGAGGCCTGAGCCATCGGGCAGGCAAAGCTGGTATTCGCGGACATGCTCGCCGAACTCGGAGACACGGCGGAAGAAGGCGCGCCGGGCGGCCGCGCCGCCAGGCATCGTCGGCAGTTCGGCGGCACCGGTGATCCGCGTCATCTGCGGACCGACCTCCTGCCGGTACATCCATCCCTCGACGTCGATGGTGCCGTGGTAGCCCGCCGCGGGTTGGGGCTCGATCGTCGAGAAGACGGTTCGGCGCGCGGCCTCGGCGCGCTCCAGGCTTTCCTGGGCACGGCCCCGCTCGGCCACGCCGCGGCGGCGGTTCAGGAAGAAGGCGGCGGCCGCGAAGGCCGTGGCCAGCGAGGCCAGGCCGGCGGCGAGGAACCACAGCAGGGTACGCCGCTTCTTCATGACGAAGGCCATCAGGGGCTCGGGACCGATGCCGACCCATACCGTCGCCGGCAGGCCCGACAGCCGGACCCAGGAGGTATGCCGTGCGCGGCCATCGATCACGCTGACCGAGCGGCGCAGCCCCTGGCCTTGGGGACTGCGGATTTCCTCCATGGCCTGCGACGGCAGCACCATGCCGACATGCAGCCTGCTGCCCTCGCTGCGGGCGAGCACCGCCCCGTCGTCACGCAGCAGCGTCACCACGCCGGAATAGGGGAGCTGCAAATCCCGGAGGCTGGCGGAAAGACGCTCCGCATCGATGATCGCGCCGACGAAGCCCATCAGTTCACCGGTCGCGGAGCGCAGCGCATGGCGCAGGCAGATCACCGGCTGCTGCAGCGCCGCCGCGCGCCGCGGCCGGCCGATCTGCAGCTTCTCGGCATCTCCGAGGTAGTCCCAGCAGGCGGTCACCGTGCCGCGCGCCGGGGAACCCAGGCCGGAACCAGTGGACCAGACGGCAACGCCGGCCTCGTCGAACAGGATGAGATCGGCGAGGCCAGCGCGCCCCTGCGCCACAGTCTCCCGGAAATGTTGGTCGAGGCTATCGGATGGGAGCAGCAGCCGTCCCGAGCGAGGGACCAGCTGTGACTGCATCAGCGCCTGAACCCCCAGCACAGCATCGACGGTGCGCTGAATCTGGAGCGCGGCGGTGCTGCCGCCGGACTGAGCAATGATATCCAGCCGCTCCTCCGCCTGCCTCTGCGTGAAGGCCAGTTCGCGCCAGGCGACGCTGATCGCGATGCCGGCCGCCAGCATGAAAAGGCCCAGCATCACGGCGTGAATGACCGGACCCTCGGGAACCCGCAGGATCGGGCGCAGCCAGGCTGCAAACAGGCCGCGGATTCGCGCTTGGGCGGGGAGGTTCGGCACTACCGGCGCGAACCGCACCGGGCTTCCGCCCGACGTGATCTCCCGGCCGCACTCGATCTCGTTCCCCTGGAAGGGGATTGGGGCGTCCTGACGTCAGCAGTCAAAGCTTCGGCCCCCATTTCGGCGTTTCATAATTTTACATGCACCGCTTTGTCGTCACCACCCTTGCGGGCACACTCAACCGACAAAACTCGGATTTGGAAGGCCTTCCACCCGCTCTACCCGCTAAGGTTGTATACCCGAACATATTGTCGAGTTGATGCAGATTATGATTTTCTGCATGAAATTAACTTTAAGTTGCAACTTGCCGGAGAGGAGCGCCGGTGCGGCGCTGCGGCGGTGTTTTCCGCGGTTGGGCAGCCGGGCGGGGCGACCTGCCCGTTACCCGGCACAAATCACGACACAACACGCTTTGCACAACCTTTGCGGGTATTTCATTCCTTAAGGCATGAAAGACGTGCTTTCTCCCTCGGCTGACGCGACGGCCATGCCCGCTTCGCGGAGCATCATGCACGGGGAGCCCGGCGGCACCGCCGAATCGGCCGTGCACGAAGCGGTCAGTCGTCACGGCGACAAACCCCCTTCTCCGGAGCCTCCGATCATGGCCGTTAGAAAACTTCGAGAGCCCCCCGTAAGCGCCGATGCGGCAGACCTGGCGCTCGGCGTCAGGCTCCGCCAGCTCCGCGAAGCGAAGCGAATCTCACGCCGCATCGTGGCGGTCGGCCTCGGCGTCTCGCCGCAGCAGGTCGAGAAATACGAGACCGGCCTTACCCGGCTTTCGGTTGGCCGCCTGCTGCGCTTTGCCGCCGTGCTGGACGTCCCTCCCGCAGCGCTTCTGATGAACCTGCTGGCCGGCGCCGAACCCGATAGCCCGAGCCCGGACGATCCGGTCTTCGCCGATGCCTGCGCCGCTTTCGCCCATCTCGCCCGCATCCGGCAGCCCGGGCTGCGGGACGCCATGCTGAACGTGCTGTCGGTCCTGGCTGGGCAGCAAGGGCGTCCGGGGTCGCCGGGCGTGGAGCGCACAGGCAAGCTGGCGGCCGAGGTTCCCCTCGAAACCCCGGGTACAGCGGACCGCAAGCAGAGCTTTCTGCGCGATCCCGTCATCAGCTCTACAAAACTCTACGGCGTGCAAGGTCCGCGGCGCTACTCTGTGCCCGAGCCCGAGGATACAATCTCTTAGTGAATTGATGCACATTTGTTCAACCTAAGAGAGAATGGGCCATGCCCGCCGAGCGCGCAGTATCGTCGACCCATTCCAAGCCTTCGCGCTCAGCATCCTCCGTTGCGGCGGGTTCCCGCCTCCCAAAGCGCTTCGCTCGTACTTGCGCCGGGCTGTTCATCGCCTGCGGCCTCCTCTGGTCATCGTCTCACGCCCAGGTCGCAGATGCCCCCGCCCCGGCCGTCGCAGACACGGGGACGGCAGCCAACCCGATCCGGCTCAAGGTCATTGGCGGGCTTGAGGGGGTCAGCCAGTATACCCGGTACGAGGCGCCCTTTTGGCAAGGATTGGGCCAGCTCACCGGCGGGCGGATCGTGGCCGAGATCGCGCCCTCCGACCGCAGCGGCATCCGCGCGGCGGAGATGCTGCACCTCATGCGGCTCGGCGTCGTGCCCTTCGGCACCATCCTGCTGGCCATTGCCGCCGCCGACGAGCCGGAGCTGGCCGGTGCAGATCTCGCCGTCCTGAGTCCGGACATGCGGCGGCTGCGGATCAACACGGCGGCCTACAGGCCCCGCATCATCCGCAACCTGGCCGACAACTACGACATCGAGGTCCTGGCGCTCTTCACATATCCCGCACAGGTCCTTTTCTGCACGCGTCCCTTCACCGGCCTTTCCAACTTGGCGGGCCGGCGGATCCGGACGTCCTCGGTCGCCCAGGCGGATGTCGTGACGGCACTCGGCGGCATCCCCGTCGTTACGCCCTTCACCGGGATCGTGAGCGCGGTGCGCGCCGGCCAGGTGGAATGCGCGATCACCGGCACGTTGTCGGGCAATACCATTGGGCTGCACGAAGTGACGACCCATATCCATCGGATGGCGATATCCTGGGGTCTCAGCGTCTTCGCCGTGCACCGGCCCAGCTGGAACGCCTTGCCGGCCGATCTGCGCGAGACGCTTCGCCAGGGCCTCCTTGATCTGGAAGCCCAGGTCTGGGCCGCAGCCGAGCAGGAAACGGAGGAGGGCTTCACCTGCAATACAGGGCGACCCGGCTGCCATGACGGCCAGCCTGGGCATATGCAGATCGTTCCGGTAAGCGAGGAGGACGAGCAACGCCGCAGCAGTCTGCTGCGCGAAGTCGTGCTGCCTGGCTGGCTCGGGCGATGCGGACCCGACTGCGCCGACGCGTGGAATGAAAGCCTTGGTTCGACGCTCGGCATGCCCGCGCGGCCATGATCATGACCCCCGCTAGGCGCATCCGCCTGTTGACCATCCTGGGCCTCGGCCTGCTGCTCCTGGCCCAGGTGGTGGCCGTGGGCCAGCTGATCGAGCGGGCGCATCACGCCGCGATCAACGCCGCGACCGGCCTGGCCGACCGTATCAGCCGGTCGGTGGAGGCGGCCGTCAACCGCAGCTTCGTTCAGGTGGACGCCACGCTGGTGGGACTGCCCCTGTTGCTCGCCCCGCTCACCGAGGCGGGCCCGCTGAATATTGCGGGCGTGAATGCCGCACTACGGCAGATCAACAGCCAGAATTTCGCGTATCGGGACCTGCTGCTGATCGGCGCCGACGGCCGCACCGTCGCAGCCGCTCTTCCAGCCTCGCGGCGGCGTTCGCTGCCGGTGCCGCTCGGGCCGGACTATGTGGATACCGGCTTGCATGCGGGCGGCCTGACCATCGGCGGCCCTGCCGTCAATCCGGCCACGGGCGAAAGCGCCCTCTTCTTCGCCCGCCCTCTACAGATGGCGGGCTTTGGCCGCATAACCGGGGTAGCAGAGGTCCCGATCTCCATTCTCGTCGCCCTCCTGGGCGCGGGCGGCGAGGCTCCCGGGCTGCGCGTCTGGATCGAGCGCGAGGACGGCACCATCCTGGCTGCCATCCCGGAGGACGAGGGGAAGCTCGGCCAACGCCTCGACTCGCTCGATGGGCCGGCAGGCGCGGCGATCCGGCCTTCGCGCATGGACGGCCGGGACGTCATTACCGCGACGCGGCCTAGCATCTATCCGAACCTGCGCATCGTCGCCGAGATGGATTTAGGCCCCGTGCTCGCCGACTGGCGGCAGGAGCGCAATCGCGCGATCCTCTTCTCGATCGCGCTGGCGCTGCTGCTGATGGCGCTGATGATCTCGCTCCTGGTCTGGCTCAGACAGCGCGACGAGGTTGAAAGCGAGCGCTTGCGCTGGCGCCAGCGTCTGGAAAGCGCGCTGAACAGCATGACGGACGGCTTCGTCATGTTCGGCAAGGACGACCGCCTGATCGTCTGCAACCAGAGCTACCGGGACATGTATGCCCTCTCGGCACCCTTCATGCAGGAAGGCGCCGCCTTCGAGCACATCCTCCGCGAGGGCGCCAAGCTCGGCCAGTACCCGCAGCTCCGGGGCGACATCGAGACTTTCATCAACGAGATGCAGGAGCATCGCAGCGCTGGCAACTTGAACCTCGAACGCCTGCTGCCGGACGGCCGCTGGGTCCTGATCAACGAGCGTCGCATGCCGGACGGCGGGTCGGTCGGCGTCCGCACCGACATCACCGCGTTGAAATCTGCCATGTGCGAACTCGCGACCGCGCGCGACGATGCCGAGAAGGCTTCCCTGGCGCGGGGCATGTTCCTCGCGCGCATGTCCCACGAATTGCGGACGCCGCTGAACGCCGTGCTCGGCTTCGCGCAGATCCTGCTGCAGGACAGGAGCATTAACGACGAATCGCGCGACCGGCTCCGGCTGATGCATGATGCCGCCGCGCATCTGCGCGACGTCGTGAACACCCTGCTGGATCTCACCAAGGCCGAGGCGGGCAAGCTCGAGCTCAGCCTCCAGCCGACCCCGCTGCGGCCTCTGGCGGAGGCCTGCATCGCGCTGGTGACGCCCGATGTGGAGCGCAAGCGGATCGCAATCGCCCTGGATGTGGATGCCGGCCTCCCCGTCGTCGTGATGGCCGATGCGATGCGGTTGCGGCAGGTGTTGCTCAACCTGCTCTCCAACGCGGTGAAATTCAGCCCGCAGGGCGGCCGCGTGGCGCTGCGCCTGCGCAAGATGGAGGCGCCAGGCATGGTGCGCTTCGAGGTCGAGGATTCTGGCCATGGCATCCCTCAGGACCAGCGCGAGAAGCTGTTCCGCGACTTCAGTCAGCTCACCGCGCCCACCGACCCCGAGGCCATCGGTACCGGGCTCGGGCTCGCGATCTCGGCACAGCTCATCGGCGCGATGGGCGGGCGTATCGGGATCGGCGACGGCGCCGCGCAGGGTGCGCTGTTCTGGGCGGAAGTGCCGCTGCCCGAAGTCCTCGGCCGGATCCCCGAGGCCAAACCCGCGCCTGCACGGCAGATCGAGGCTATGCCCGAAGGTCAGCGCCCGCTGCGCCTGCTGGTGGTGGACGATATCGCGGTGAACCGCACGCTGGCGCGCGTCATGCTCGAGCAGGCCGGCCATGCGGTGACCCTGGCCGCCAATGGCGAGGAGGCGCTGGCTACCGTGCAGACCGCGACCTTCGACGCGGTGCTGATGGACGTGCAGATGCCCCTCATGGACGGGCTGGAAGCCACGCGGCGGATCCGTGCCCTGCCCGGCGACGTCCGGCACGTGCCGATCATCGCGCTGACCGCATCGGCCATGGTCGACCAGGTGGAGGCGTGCCGCGCCGCGGGCATGGACGCGCATCTGGCAAAGCCCATCAATCGCGTCGAGATGCTGGCCGTGGTGGCGGAGATCGCGCGCCGGCGGCATGGCGACGAACCCGCCTCGCCCCTCTCCGCGAAAACGCTGCTCGAGCTGCGCGAGCAGCTCGGAACGGATGCCGCTTCCGTGATCGCGGAACTCTTCCGGGAGGTGCGGGACGGGCTGCGGAACATCCCCACCCTGGCGACGGCACTGGACATCGATGCCCTCGCCAGCGCTGCCCACCGGCTGCTCGGCCCTCTGCGGACGCTTGGGGCGGAGCCGCTGGCGCTGGCGACGGTGGCACTGGAGGCCGCCGCGCGCAGCGGCGAGGACATCAGCGTGACCGTCCGCACCTGGCGCCGCGCCGCCGCCGAGCTGGAGCCGCATCTCGACGCTTCGGGCGCCGCCCAACTCGAACTCCACAATGGCTAGTCACGGACCAAATGCCTCTGGCGGCATGTCGCAGGAAGTCGCGTCCGGGGCGGCATGGTCGGAACCCCTGGAGTACGGTCCGCTGGAGGATGCCCTGGCCATGGCCGGAATCGGCACCTGGCAGGTCGACCTCGGCACCGAAAGGGTCCGCTGGAGCGGCGTGACGCGCCGGATCCATGAGGTACCCGACGAGGACGAGCCTGGCGTCGAAGCCGCCATCGGCTTCTTCGCCGCCGAAGGGCGTGAGGTGCTGCGGCCGGCCGTGGCTCAGGCGAGGTCCGAAGGCACGCCCTTCGATCTGGAGCTTCCCTTCGTCACCGCGCGCGGCCGCGACATCTGGGTGCGCGTCTCGGGCCGGGCGGTGATGCGGGACGGCGTGCCAGTCCAGCTCGTCGGCACCTTCGAGGATATCACCACGCGCCGCGACGTGCAGGCGGCAGCGAGCCTTGATTTCGCCCGGCGCACGGAGGCCGAGACCCTGCTGCGCGAGGTGCTGGACGCGCTGCCCAACGCCGTCATCGCATACGATGAGGACGAGCGGGCGATCCTCTTCAACCGGGCCCATGCGCGCATTTTCGACCGTACGGCGCCCTGGGTCGGCGTCGGCACGCGGCTTGAGGATGTGATGCGCGTGGGCCTCGCCCATGGACAGTATCCGGAGGCGGGCGGCACCCCCGCCGTGCAGGAGGCCTGGCTGCGGGACGAGCTCGCGGCCCACCGCACGCCGGGTCCGTCGCGCCTGCTGAAGCTGCCGGATGGGCGCTGGCTGCAGCAGCGCACGCGCCGCTTCCTCAACGGCTCCGTCATCTCCATCGGAACCGACGTCACGCGCATCAAGACGATGGCGGAGACCGCGCACCGGCGGGCCAATGGCGACGATCTCACGGGCTTGGGCAACCGGGCGCTGCTGCTGCGCCGGCTGGGCGGGCTGGTGACGGGCCGGCGCGGCACGGCGGACGTGCCAGCCAGCCTGATCTTCTTCGACCTCGACCATTTCAGCTCGGTGAACGACACCCTGGGCCACGACACCGGCGACGACCTGCTGCGGGTGATTGCAGAGCGCCTGCGGGACCTCCTGCGCGCGGAGGACACCGTCGTCCGGCTGAGCGGGGACGAATTCGCACTGCTGCTGCCCGGCATCGCGACCGCGGCTCAGGCAGCCGGTTTCATCCGGCGGCTGCGCCAGGCGCTGGAGCAGCCCTGCGAGCTGGGCGAGACCCGGTTTTCACCCATCCTCTCCGTCGGGGCCGCGCTGTTCCCCTCCGATGCCAAGGATGCGGACGGCCTCTTCCGATGCGCGGACACCGCGCTTTATCACGCCAAGCGCGAGGGCTTCGGCGGCACCGCCTTCTTCGAACCCTCGATCACCATCATGCTGGCCCGCCGCGCCCATCTGGCCGCCGCCCTGCGCGACGCGCTTGCGGCCGATCGCATCGAGGTCGCATTGCAGCCGCAGGTGCAGGCGAAGGGCGGCGCTCATATCGGTTTCGAGGCGCTGGCGCGCTGGTCCGACGGCGGCAAGGCCGTGCCCCCCAGCGAGTTCATCCCCGTGGCCGAGGAGATGGGGCTGATCATTCCTCTCGGCGCCCGCGTATTGCGCCTCGCACTCTCGGCGCTGGTCGAGCTGCGGGCGCGCGGTCTGCATCCCGGGCACATCGCGGTGAATGTCGCGGTCTCGCAGCTTCTGAGTGCCGATTTCACGGATTTCGTGCGCGAGGAACT
This sequence comes from Rubritepida sp., assembly GCA_028291455.1. Classification (GTDB taxonomy): domain Bacteria; phylum Pseudomonadota; class Alphaproteobacteria; order Acetobacterales; family Acetobacteraceae; genus Roseococcus. Next base: position 18,591 of record JAQGHY010000210.1, read on the forward strand.
TCGCATGCACGGGGTGGAGCCGGCCTGTCTCGAGATCGAGGTGACGGAGACCGTGCTGCTGGACCGCGCCTCGGACCAGATCGCACAGGTGCTGGCCGAGCTGGAGGTCCTGGGCGTCTCGGTGGCGTTGGACGATTTCGGCACGGGCTATGCCTCGCTCTCCCACCTGACGCGCCTTTCGGTGCATCGGCTCAAGATCGACCGCAGCTTCGTGCAGGACATCGGCGTGGTGGAGGGCGTGCCCAATCCCATCGCCCGCACGATCATCGGGCTGGCGAAGGGGCTCGGCATGGAGACCGTGGCCGAGGGCGTGGAGACGCAAGCGCAACGGGACTACCTGGCCGGGCACGGCTGCGACATCCTGCAGGGCTACCTGATCGGCCGGCCGATGACGCCGGCACAAGCAGGCGCCTATCTGGCTGGGCGCCAATGCTAATCGCGTTCTAAAGGCCGAGATCGCTTAGCCCCGGATGCCCCACCGGGCGCGGCCCGGAGCGGTCCCAGAGGAACTTCCGCTCCTCCTCGCGGATCGCGACATCGTTGATGCTCGCATGCCGCTCCCGCATCAGGCCGCTTTCGTCGAAAAGCCAGTTCTCGTTGCCATGGGAACGGAACCAGGCGCCGCCGGCATCGTGCCATTCATAGGCAAAGCGCACGGCGATCCGATCGTAGGTGAAGGCCCATATCTCCTTGATGAGCCGGTACTCGGCCTCCGTCTGCCATTTGGCCGTGAGAAACCCCACGATCGCCGGGCGGCCCTGGAGGAACTGACTGCGATTCCGCCAGCGGCTGTCGGCCGTATAGGCCAAGGCTACCTTCGCCGGATCGCGTCCATTCCAGGCATCCTCGGCCTTGCGGACCTTGGCGATCGCGGTCTCCGGCGTGAACGGCGGTAGGGGTGGGCGAGCTTCGCTCATGGGGCGTCCTCCTGCCGCGTCAGTTCACCACGGCGCCGGAGGCCCGCACCAGGGGGCCCCACTTCAGCACCTCCTCCCGCACGTATTGGGCGAAGCGTTCCGGCGTCCATCCCGGCATGGCGGGCGTGCCCATTTCGGCGAAGCGCGCGGCGACTCCGGGATCGATGAGCGCATTCTCCACCGCGGCGGCCATGCGCTGGACGATGGGGCGTGGCGTGGCCGCGGCGGCGAAGAGGCCGAACCAGGAATAGGCGTCGTAATCCGGCACGCCGGCCTCCCGCATCGTCGGCACCTCGGGCATCAGCGGCGTGCGCTCATTACCGGTCACGAAGAGGCATTTCGTCTGCCCCGACAGATGGTAGGGCCGCAGCAGGCCGTAGATATCCTGCACGAACTGGATCTCGCCCGAGATCAGCGCGGCAAGAGTCTGCGCGCCGCTGCGATAAGGCACGTGCTCGACCCGCGCGCCGATGCGGGTCACGAAGTTCGCATTGGCGAGATGGCCCGTCGCGCCCACGCCGTTGGAGCCATATTGGTAGCGGTCGGGATTGGCGCGCAGCGTCTCGATCAGCTCGGCCGCGGTGCTGACGTTCCAACGCGCCTGGGTGATGCAGAGCGTCAGCGGCACAAAGACGGTGGGAGCGACCGCCGCGAGGTCGCGTACGGGATCGTAGGGCAGGTTCGGGTAGAGCGCCGCCGCGATGCCGGTGGAGGCAAGCGTGCCATGCACGAAGACGCTGCCGTCCGGCGGTGATTTCGCGACGAGGTCGGTGCCCAGCGTGCTGCCGGCGCCGGGCCGGTTTTCGACGATTAGGGTTTGGCCGAGGAAGGCGCTCATGCGCGGCACCATCATGCGGATGGTGACGTCCGTGCCCCCGCCCGGCCCATAGGGCACGATGATGCGGACCGGCTGCGACGGCCAGGTCGTCTGCGCATGCACGGCGGGCGCGGCGAGGCCGGCGGCCGGCATCGCGAGAAGGCTTCGGCGCATCAGGAGTTTCAGGTCGGACATGCGGATGAGGCCTCATCGGTGCGGGTTGTTATGATGACTTGCCGCCATCCCGGTGCCAGGATAGCGCAATCGACGCGAGAGCCGCGGGCATTCCTGCCCCGAACGCTGCTCCAAGCAGCCACGGCCATGCGGATGCGAGACGGGGATCGGCAATGGACATCGGCGAAGCAGCGGTACGTACCCAACCCACAGGCACGGCGCGGCTCGCAGCGTGGTGCGCCAACACGCCGCGCGAGTGGTCTGCGCCAAGCCTTGAGGGCGCCCGGCGCGCCTTCGTGGACACCGTCGCGGTGATGCTGGCTGGGCAGAACGAGCCCTGCGCGGTGGCCACGCGGCGCGCCGTTTCGGCTTGGGGCAGCGGCCCCTGCCACGTCATGGGCGGCGCCCCGCTGGCGGCACCCTGGGCCGCGCTGGTGAACGGCACGGCGGCCCACGCGATCGATTACGACGACGTGCTCGATCCCGCGATGTCGCATCCCAGCGCCGCGCTGGTTCCCGCGGTCCTGGCGCTGGGCGAGACGCTGGACGCCTCGGGCAAGGATTGCCTGGATGCTTTCCTGGTCGGCTTCGAGGTGCTGGCGCGGCTCGGCGAGGCGATGAACCTCTCGCATTACAAGCGCGGCTGGCACACGACGCTCTCGCTGGGCAGCATGGGCGTCGCCGCCGCCTGCGCGCGGATGCTGAAGCTGGATGCGGAGACGACCACGATGGCGATCTCCCTGGCCACGAGCATGGCGGGCGGATCCAAGCGGCAATTCGGCAGCATGGCCAAGCCGCTGCATGCGGGGCTGGCCGCCAAGAACGGCATCGTCGCGGCCCAGCTCGCCGCCTCCGGCCTCACGGGCGTCAGCGAGCCGCTGGAAGGCCGCTGGGGCTATATCGAGATGATGGCCGGCGACGACGTCTTCGGCCTGGATGCAGCGCTGGCGAAGATCGGCGAACCGGACGCCATGCGGCAATACGGCGCATGGGCCAAGTTCTATCCCTGCTGCGCTTCCACCCACCGGCCCGTCGATGCGCTGCTCTCGCTCGGCCTGCGCCCGGAGGATGTGGTTTCGATCCACGCCGAGGTCTCGGAAGTGGCCGCGGCTAACCTGCGCTACCGCTTCCCCAGCGACGCCAACGAGGCGCGGTTCAGCCTGAACTATTGCCTGGCGGCCGCTCTCGTCCAGGGCACGCTGAACAAGGCGAGTTTTTCGCCGCAATCCCTTGCCCGCGCGGAGCTCGTGCCGCTGATCGAATGCGTCACGATGACCGTCGATCCCGAGCTCACCGCCGACCGCCCCGTCACCGAGAGCTTCGAGCGCGGCACCGTCCACGTGACCCTGCGCGACGGCACCCGAAGGACCGCGGTCGCGCTGGCGGCACGCGGCCACCCCAGCGCACCGCTCAGCGATGCCGAACTCGAGGCGAAGTTCCGCGACTGCGCCTCCGGCGTGATCGAACCGGAGGCGGTCGACGCCGCGCTCGATCACCTCGCCCGCCTCGGCAGCCTGGAACGCATCGCGAGCCTGACCGCCACGCTGCGGTAACCTACTGCGCCGTTGCGCCCGAGGCCCGCACGATCGGCGGCCAGAACACACGCTCCTCGGCGATGAAGGCGTTGAAGCGCTCGATGGAATAGCCGGTCATCGCCGGCATGCCGGACTGCTCCAGCCGGCCATTGATCATCGGGTCCATCAGCGCTTCGGACAGGGCGGCGTGCAGCCGCTCGGTGATCTGCGGCGGCAGGTTGGCGGGGCCGAAGATGCCGAACCAGGAATAGGCCTTCAGTTCCGGCAGCCCCGCCTCGGTGTTGCTGGGAACGTCGGGGATCAGCGGCTGACGATCCGGCGAGGCCATGATCGTCCGGATACGGCCGTCGCGATAATACGGGCCGTGCAAGGCGGGGATGTCGAAGGCGAATTGGACGTCGCCGGTCAGCAGAGCGGTCACGGCCTCCGCGCCGCTGCGATAAGGCACGTGCTCGGCGCGCGTATCGGTCAGGCGCAACAGGTTGGCGCCGGCCAGATGGCTCGTGGCGCCCGTGCCGTTGCTGGCGAAGCTGAGCTGGCCCGGACGCGCCTTCAACTCCGCAATCAACTCCGCAAGCGAGGTCACGTTGAAGTTCTGCTTCGTCACGGAAAGGCAGAGCGGCACGAAGACCGTGGGCGAGATGTTCGTGAGGTCCTTCTCGGGATCGTAGGGCAGCCGCGCGAAGAGCGTCTGCGCGATGACGACGGAGGAGACGGCGGCATGGACGAAACTGTACCCATCCGGCGGCGACTTCGCGACATTGTCCGTCCCCACGACGCCGCCGCCGCCGACCCGGTTCTCCACCACGATGGCGGTGCCCAGGATCTGTCCGAGCTTGGGCGCCAGGATGCGCATGACGATGTCGGTCGCCCCACCCGCACCCAGCGGAACGACAAAGCGAATGGGCCGGTTGGGCCAGGTCCCCTGGGCCTGGACCACCGATGGCGCAGCCAATCCGGCGGCCGCTGCAGCCGTCAGGAAGCTGCGTCGTTCGAGCAGCGGAACGCGGGGCGGAGAACGGTCACGCATGGCGATAGGACCTCATCATCTCTGGTCTCATGGACCGCGTTGCTGGCATTTTCTTGGGCCTAGCTGGCCGGTAGCGAAGCGAGGCGGCGATCGAGCCAATCGCGCCCTTGGTAGTAGGTGCCCACAACGGGCAGGAACCAGGGCGTGCCATGGTAGAGCGGGTGCGTCGGCATCGGGCCGCCGTCGAAGGCGTTGATCGGGCCGTCCGGCTTCTCCAGGATCTTGCGCGCGATCCCGTGGCCGAGCCAATTCATCATAACCACTCCGCTGCCGTTGCAGCCAAGCGCGTAGTGGATGCCCTCGTGCTCGCCGATATGCGGCAGGTAGTCGAAGGGCACGGCGACCTTCCCGCCCCAGCTATTGGCGATGCGTAGATCCGCAAGCTGCGGAAAGCGCTGCACCATTAGCTTGTGCAGGATGGCGGCGGTCACGCGTTCCCCAGTCGGGAAGAAGCGGGCACGGCCACCGAAGAGCAGCCGGGTGCCGTCGGGCGAGAGGCGGTAGTGGTTGACCACCCGCCGCGTCTCGGAGACGGCACGGTTCTTCGGCATGATGCTGCGCGCGAGTTCCGCCGGCATCGCCTCGGTCGCGATCATGTGGGTGGTGACGGGAATGATGCGCCGATGCAGCCCGCCGGCGAGCTTGCCCGTATAGCCATTGGTGGCGATGACGACGGCTCCGGCCTGGATCGCGCCACGGCTGGTCTCGACCCGCCAGCCGCCCGGGCTGCGCGCGATCGCCGTGACGCGGACGCCGCCATGCGCGAGTGCTCCGGCCCGCCGCGCCGCCGCCAGCAGCCCGCCATAGAGCTGCGCCGGATGCAGATGGCCCGCATGACCGATGACGACGCCTCCGGCGTAGTAATCGCTGCCGATCTCCTCGCGCATCTCCTCGCGGTCCACCATGCGGGCATCGGCCCCGGTGAGGCGGTTGAGATCGTCGATCCGGCTTTCCCAGCCGGCCCGATGCTTCGGCGTCCAGAGCGCCGTGAAGCGCCCGGTGGCGTGCCAGCCGCATTGGATCTGATGCCGCTCGATGGTGGCGAGCAGGTGGCGCATGCCGGCCGCGGAATCCCGCAGCACCGCCTCGCGCCGGCCGCCTTCGATGGCATTGCCGCCGCTCGGGATCTTGCCGACATTCACACCGCCCGTGACCTGGCCGCCATTGCGGCTGCTGGCGCCCCAGCCCAGCCGCTCGGCATCCAGCACCAGCGGCGACCGGCCTCCCTCGGCGAGCGTCAGCGCGCATTGCACGCCGGCATAGCCGCCGCCGACGATCAGCACGTCGGCATCCTTCGGCAGCTCCACCGGGGGATCCTCGGGCGGGTCGAAGCCGTCCCACCACCAGGGCGTGGTGCGGAAATCCTCGGCGAAGATGTCGCGGGCGGCCATGCTATTCCACCGCCAGCTTCAGGCGCAGCTGCGGCAGGCCGTCGACGATCTTCCGCCAGGCCGCGCGGACGGTATCGCCGTCGCTGCCCTCCTCGGTGATCGCGGCCATCAGCTTGTGCTTGACGAAGAAGCGCCAGTGGATGGGCAGCGAGGCCAGGATCGTCGTCATCGCGTCATAAGCCGACGCCGTCCAGATGCGCTCGAAGGCCTCCCGTTCCGCGCCGAAGTGGAAGTGAGGATGAGGTTCGGTGCTGCGCCGGCTGTCGCGCAGGGCCTTGGTCGCAGCCTCGTCCACCACCTCGTTGCGGATGACGACGCCGTAGTCCGTCTCGGCCGCCGCCTCGGTGATATAGGCACAGACGACGTCGCGCAGCACGCGCGCGGTCTCGCGTTCCAGCGGATCGCCGCGGCCACCGCCGCCGGGTGAGGTGATGCGGATGATGTCGCCGGGACCGGCCGTGAAGGTATCGATGTTGTTCAGCAGCCGCGTATTGGCCTGCCCCGGATTGAGCATCATCTCCGAGGCCTTGCCGGCCTTGCCGCCGAGGATGCCCCAGGCCTGGAACCGGCAGCGGTCGCGGTTGCGCGCGGTGATGCGGGTGTTGGGCGTGAAGACCTGGAACTCCATCTGCGTCGCCAGGCCGCCGCGCCAGCGCCCGGCGCCGCCTGTGCCGGAGGCGAGGCCGTAGCAGCGGAACCGGATCGGAACCTCGGCCTCGGTGATCTCGATGGGCGTGTTCTTGAGGTAGGCGGCATCGGCGCCCGAACCGTCCGGACCATCGCCATGCGGCATGCCGCCGCCACCGCCGACCACGGGATTCACGGCCGCAATCAATGCCTCGCCCGTGCGGTCGTCATGCGTCATCACGTTGACGATCGAGCTGGAACCCGCCGGCGCGGCCGGCATGCGCTCGGGTGCGGCCATTCCGAAGGCGCCGATGATCAGGCTGCGCAGCCGCGCGCAGGTCAGGCTTCGCATGCCGACGGCGGCCGGGAAGCTCGGATTCACCATCGTCCCTTCGGGCAGGATGCAGGTGAAGGGCCGCGTCAGCCCGTAATTCAGCAACAAGCCGGGATTGAGCGAATAGAGCACGTAATAGACGCCCACCAGCATCAGCGTATGGCGCGGATTTCCGCCCGTGGGGACGTTGAGCGAAGAGGTGAGCTGCGGGTCTGTTCCCGTGAAGTCCAGGATCGCGGAATCGCCGCTGATCTTCAGGTTCACGCAGAGGCGCGCGGGGTAGCCGTCCGGCCCATCCTCATCCGCGAAATCGGAGAAGAAGTACTCCCCGTCGGGGATGGATTTCAGGATGTCGCGCGCCTGGTGCTCGGCATAGTCGAGCAGGGCGGCGAAGCCGGCGCGCAGCGTGTCAGCGCCGAACTTGGCGATCATCTCGCGCACCTTGCGCTCGCCCGTGTTCATGGCGCCGACGAAGGCCTTGAGGTCTCCGACATTCTGCTCGGGCTTGCGGACATTGGTCATCATCACGTCGACCAGCTCGGTGTTCATCACACCCTCGCGGTAGAGCTTGGAGGGTTTGAAGCGGATGCCCTCCTGATGAATCTCGGTCAGCGCGCGGGACAGGCTGGCGGGCACCGCGCCGCCCATGTCGGTGTTGTGGATATGGCCGGAGGCAAAGCAGAGCAGCTCGCCATCGTGGAAGATCGGCTTCCAGATGTGCAGGTCCGGCGCATGGGTGGAAAGGAAGCCGGAGTAGGGATCGTTGGTGAAACCGATATCGCCGGGCTTGTAGCCGCCCTCGACCATGCCGATGGCCTTGCCGTAGTCCAGGCCCGGATACCAGGTCGCGCCGAGATCGAGCGGCACGGCGACGGTCAGGCCGCTCGCATCGAGGAGCTGGACGGTGAAATCCTCTGTCTCCTTGACGAAGGTCGAATGCGCGGTGCGGTACAGCGTATAGGCCATGTTCTCAGCCGCCGCGCGCGTGTGGTTCGCCAGGATCTCCAGCGTGACCGTGTCGATGACGGGCGTATTCGAGGGAGCGTTGC
>JAQGHY010000217.1 GCA_028291455.1 Rubritepida sp.
GACGAAGGGCGTTCACCGCGCCCACGAGCCGGGCCGGCTCGGTCAGCCGGTCGCAGAGGCCCGCGATCACCTCCTTGTGCGGTACGGTCACGATGATGCCGCCGAGATTCCGCACGCCGCGCAGCGCCTGCACCACGCCGGCGAGCTCCTCGGGCGCGACATGCATGGGCACCAGCACCGCATCCCGGCCGATCGCGGCGAAATGCGCGTTCATCACGCTGGGCGTGCGCACATGGCCGATCGGATGCGCCAGGATCACCACCAGCCGGGTATGGCCGCTGATCGAGGCGCGCGTGCCGAACTCTGACGTCGAAGGGGGCATCATACGGCGATACGGTAGAATCGGGCGGCCGTATCGTGGAACAGGGCGGCGCGCTCATGGGCCGACCAGCCCGCGGTGATACGCTTGAAGGCATTCCACAGCGTGGTGTAGGCGAAGCCCGCCTTGTCCACCGGGAAGTTGCTCTCGAACATGCAGCGGTCGGCGCCGAAGGCCTCGACGCAGGTCTCCACCGCGGGGCGCCAGGCTTCGGCGAGCTGATCGGACGCCGGCGGCATCGCGGCTTCATGGAAGCCATAACCGAAGAGCCGCATGCCGAAGCCGCCGATCTTCAAGTGTAGGTTCGGACAATGCGCGAGCTCGCGCAGCGCCGCGCTCCAGGCCGCGGTCACGTGGCGCTGCCGGCCGGCATAGGGACCGATGCCGAGTGGACCACCGACATGGTTCAGCACGATCTGCGTCTCCGGAAAGGCATCGGCGAGGTCGCGTAGCTCGGCGAGCTGCGTGTGGTACATCCAGGCGTCGAAGCTGAGGCCGAGCGGTGCCAGCTGCGCGAAGCCGGCGCGGAAGGCAGGGTCCAGCAGCAGCATGGGCGGCGGCGTGGCGAGCGAGCCGCGCGCGGCGGGGTCGGGATGCCAGGCGGCGATGTGGCGCACCCCACGCAAGCCCCCGCCGCCCGCCGCGATCTGCGCCTCGAGCACGGGGCGGATGGCGGCGCCGGCGCGCAACTCGGCAAAGCCTACGATCGCCGCCGCCACGCGTGGACCATCGAGCGCGGCGGCGCGCCGGGCGGCGGCGGCCACGAATTCCGTCTCGCCGAGGGGGTGATAGAGTGGATCGCCGCTGTCGCGGTAATGCGTCTCGCATTCGATGAAGACGCTGGCCCGGATGTCGTGCCCACCCGCCGCGTCGGCCAGGAAGTCGTCCAGCAGATAGGGATCGCGCGGCGCACCCCAGAGATGATGGTGCGCATCGATGATGGGCAGGTCCGGCTCCAGCGCTGCCTCCCGATGCTGGGCAAGCCAGTCGGGCCGCACCGGCGGGTGACGCACCGGGAACTCGGATGCAAGCGGGTTCAGGATGTTCCTCCAGGATGTTGCCGATTATCTGTCGACACTCAAGCGGGGAACCTAGGGCACGCGCTTAGCGATGTCGATTGAGTGTAGGACAAAAGGGGCCGCTTTCATGTCCGCCGCAGATTGACAGCCCGAGCCCCGAGCCGCCTAACTTTCGACAGGAAGGATACGCCATGACAGAGCACGGGATGCCCGCCCCATGAGTTCCCTGCACCTGCACGGCCGCAGCGAAGGCGCCGGACCGCTCACCGTCCTGCTGCATCCCGTCGGGCTGGACGGCAGCTTTTGGGGCGGCCTGCCGGCGACGCTCGCCGCCCATCGCCGCGTGCTGAGCCTGGACCTCGCCGGACACGGCGCGTCGCCCGCCGTGCAGCAGCCGCGGCCCATCGAAGACTATGCCGACGACGTCGCTGCCGCGATCCGCAAAGCGGATGCCGGCCCCGCCGAGGTGGTCGGCCTCTCCTTCGGTGGCATGGTCGCGCAGATGGTGGCGATCCGGCATCCCGATTTGGTCTCCGCGCTGGTTCCCTGCGGCTGCGGCGGCACCTTCGCCGAGGAAATCCGCCCCATGCTGCGCGAGCGCGGCCTGATGGCGGAGCGGGACGGGATGCAGGCCATTGTCGAGCCGACCCTCGCGCGCTGGTTCACCCCGGACTTCCTGCCGAACGCCGCGGTGGAGCGCGTGCGCAACAGGTTGCTCGCCGATGACGCGGCCGGATGGTCGGCCGGCTGGCACGCCATCGCCGGCCTCGACGCCACGCCGCATCTGGGCGCCATCAAGGTGCCGACGCTGGTGATCGCGGGCGACCAGGATGCCGCCACGCCCTCCGCCGTCTCGGAGGCGACCATCGCGCGCGTCATTCCCGGCGCCCGGTTCATTGTGCTGCCCGGCGCGCCGCACATGATGCAGATCGAGTGCGAGGCCGCCTACACCGCAGCGGTGGCCGGCTTCCTCCTGCGGCGCGACGGGTGAAACCACTGCTGCATCACCGCCTGAGCGGACGCCCGGCGAGCCAGGCGCCGGCGCTTCTGCTGATCCATCCCATGGGTGCCGCGCTCGATTTCTGGGACGCCTGCCTACCCCTCTGGGAGCCCGATTTCACGTGCCTCGCGGTGGACCTGCGCTCGGCCGGCGCCTCGCCGCGTGGCGAAGGCCCGCCCGGCATCGACCAGCATGTCGGGGATCTGGAAGAGTTGCGCGCATCGCTTGGCCTGGCGCGCCTGCTGCCGATCTCCTGTGCGGTCGGCACCATGGTCGCCGCCGCCTATGCCGCGCGGCATCCGGATCGCGTCGCCGCCCTGATCCTGTCCAACCCAACGCCGGCGACCTCGGAGGCCGCGCGCGCGATGCTCCACGCCCGCGCCGAAGCCGTGCGGACCGGCGGCATGGCGGCCATCCTGCCGGGCGCGGTGGAGCGGCCCTTCGAGGCGCAGCCGCGCGATGCCCGCTATATCAGCTATCTCGCAGCCTTCTCCGCGCAGGACGCCGCCGCCTATGCCGATGCGGTGGACGGCTTCGCCACCGCAGATGTCCGCAGCGAGCTCCCCCGCATCCGCTGCGCCACTTTGCTGGTGCCCGCCGCGCACGACCTTCTGCTGCCGCCCGCTCTGGCCCAGGAGGTGCAGCGCCTCATGCCGCCCGGCCTCGCGAGCATCGAACTCGACGCCGAGGGCGCGCACTTCCTGCCCTATCAACGCCCGGCGGAATTCGCTGCGCGTGTCAGCCGCTTCATCGCCGCCCTCCCGGGAGATCCATGACCATGGCCAATAAGGGCTTTCTGCTCGTCTTCATGCACCCGCCGCCGGCCTTCGAGGAGGAGTTCAACGCCTGGTATGACAGCGAGCACGTCCCCGAGCGCCTCGCCGTGCCCGGCGTGCTGACGGCGCTGCGGTACATGCACGCCAACGGCGGCGTGCCGCGCTACCTCGCGATGTACGACCTCGAGCACGCCTCGGTCATGGACTCGCCCGCCTACCTCCGCGTCGCGCACGAGAAGTCCAGCCCCTGGACCAAGCGCGTCACCGCCCGCGCCCGCGTCCAGCGCTTCGCCGGCGAGCAGGTCTATCCCGGACACGTCATCACCGGCCCCGCCGCGCGCATCCAGGTGCTGCGCTTCCGCGGCCTCGGAAAGGAGGGCATCGATGCCGTGATCGCGGGCATGCGCGCTTCCTACGAGGGCCGGCCGGAGGTGAAGCAGGTGCGCGTCCTCCTGCACGACAACGGGACCGACGTGCTCGGCTTCATCGAGGCACGTGCGCCGCTGCCGGATCATGTGGACCTCGCCGCCTTTGGGGTGGCGGCCGATGCGTTGGACCTCGTGGGCTCCTACGCCGCATTCTGACGGGAGCTTGGCTGTCGCGGCGCATCTCGATTAGAGATCGTTCCTCACCTCACGGAAGACGAGCGGGATGCGAATCGCTGGGCTGAATCCCCCCGTCCTGGCCATCATGGCGTGAGCGGCGGACCCGTCCCGACCGGATCCAACGTCGAGCGGTTCGACGCGATCATCCGCCGCGTGCTGGCGCGCGGCGAGGAACACCCCTCCCTCGTCATCGACATCGCCTGCACGATCGGCGCGGAGATTCTCGACGGCGTTCTGCCGCCCCGGAGCGACCTCAACTCCGTGGACCTCGCGCGCCGCTTCAACACCAGCCGCACGCCCGTGCGCGAGGCGCTGGTGACGCTGGAAAAGGAGGGGCTGGTCGAGATTCCACCGCGGCGCCGGCCGCGCGTCGCAGATCACGGCCGCGACGAGATCCGCGAGATCTACCAGGCGCGCGCCACCCTGCTCGGCCTGGTCGCCACCGAGGTATGCGAGCGCGCGACGGCCGAGGAAATCGCGGAGCTGCGCGTGATCGTCACCGGGATGGAGCAGGCTGCCGCGAACGGCGACCGCAACGGCTACTACTGGGGCAACGTGCTCCTGCACGAACGCTTCACGGAGCTCTCGGGCGACCGGACGGTGATCCGGCTGCTGAACTCGCTGGTCCTGCGCAGCCTGCGCTTCCGGCGCCTCACGCTGGCCCAGCCGGAGCGCGTGCGGCGCTCCATCGCCGACCATTCGCGCCTCGTCACCGCGCTGGAGGAGCGCGACCCCCAGCTTGCCTCGGCCATGGCCTCTGCCGTCGTGCTCGGCGCCCATCGCCTGCTGGACGCCATGCTGGAGGCGGAAGGCGTCAGCCGAGAGTGATATGCGCGTCGCGGATGACTTGGGTGACGATCTCCCGCTGACGGATGAGCCAGGCGGTGAAATCCGCCGTGCTGTTGCCCACCAGCACCGTGCCCAGCGGCGCCATCCGCGCCTGCACGACTTCGTCCCGGCAGGCTTCGGCGACGGCCGCCTGCATGCGCGGGATGCAGGAAGCGGGCGCGCCCTCGGCGGCGAACAGGCCGTTCCAGTCGTCCATGTCGAAGCCGGGGAAGCCGCTTTCGGCCAGCGTCGGCACGCCGGGATAGGCGGGGCTGCGCTCGGTGCTGGTCATCGCCAGCGCGCGGGCGCGCCCGCCCTCGATCGGCACGCGCGCCGAGGAGCTGGTGAGGATCATGCTGTCGATCTGCCCGCCGGCGATGTCGCGCGCCGCGTCGGCGCCGCCGCGATAGGGCGTGTGGATGAAGCGCAGCCCCGCGCGTAGCTCCAGCAGCGCCAGCGCCAGATGCCCCGAACCCGCCGTCGGCGGCGTGCCGCAGGAGACGGTCCCCGGCCGCGCGCGCACGTATTCGATGAGCTCCTGGATCGTCCGCACCGGCAAGCCGTCCCGGACCGCGACCACCTGGGGGAAGCGCGCGGTCATGGTCACCGGCACGAAGGAAGTTGCGTAGTCGAAGGGCAGGTCGCGCAGCAGTAGCGGGTTGGTCAGCTGGTTCGCCGCGTCCACCAGGTAGGAATAGCCGTCACGTTGCCCTTGCAGCACCGAGCTTGCGGCCACCACGGCATTGCCGCCGGTGCGGTTCTCGATCAGGACGTTCTGGCCGAGCGTTTCCGTCATCCGGGCTGCCAGCGGGCGGGCGGAGCTGTCGCCGCCACCACCAGCCGTGAAGGGGACCACCAGGCGGATCGGGCGCGTGGGCCAGTCGCTTTGCGCGCTCGCCCCGTGCACGAGGAACGGCGTTGCGAGCGCGAGCCCCATGGCCCCGCGCCTGTCGATGCTTTTCATTGTTGCCTCCCTATTTGGTGGACGGCGCTAGGCCACGATGCCGTCCTTTCTCAGTGTCGCGATTTCGCTGGCGGAGTAGCCGGCCTCCAGCAGCGATGTGTCGGTGTGCTCGCCCTTGTCGGGTGCTGATGTCGCGATACGCGCCTCGCTCGCCGAAAGGGTGAGCGGCGCGCCCAGGAGCTGGATCTCGCCGAGCCGCGGATGGGTCACGGACTGCACGATGCCGGATTGGCGCACCTGCGGATCGGCGAAGACCTGGTCGATGCCGTTGATCGGCCCGCAGGCGATCCCCGCCGCGTTGAGCCGCTCCACCCACTCCGACACCGGCCTTCGGCGCGTGACCGCCCCCAGCGCCTCGTTGAAGGCGGGCCGGTTGGCGAGCCGGGAGTCGGGCTCGGTGAAGCGGGGATCCGTGATCAGCTCGGGTGCACCGGCGGCCTCGCACAGCTTGCGGTACTGGCCCTGGCCCGAGGCACCGATGAGGATCTCGCCGTCGGCGGCGGGATAGACGCCCATGGGCGTGGTGTAGGGGTGGTCGTTGCCGCTCTGCGCGTAAACCTTGCCGTCCATCAGCCAGGCCGTGGCCTGGAAATCCAGCATTGCGATCTGGGCCTGCAGCAGCGAGGTCTTCACCCATTGGCCTTCGCCCGTCGCCTCGCGGTCGAGCAGCGCGACCAGGATGCCGATGGCGGCGAACAACCCGGAGGAGAGGTCCGCGAGCGGGATGCCGGCGCGCAGCGGTCCATGGCCCGGCAGTCCCGTTACCGACATCATGCCGCCCATCGCCTGCGCGATCAGGTCGAAGCCGGGCCGTGTGCTGTAGGGACCCTCCTCGCCGAAGCCGGAGATGGAGGCGTAGACGAGCCGCGGATTCACCGCGCGCATCGCGTCGTAACCGATGCCCAGGCGGTGCTTCACGTCGGGCCGATAATTTTCCACCAGCACGTCGGCGTTGGCCACCAGCCGCTTGAGCACCGCCACGCCCGCCGGCGCCTTCAGGTCGAGCACGATCGAGCGCTTGTTGCGGTGCAGGTTCTGGAAGTCCGAGCCGTCGCGCGAGCCGGTCATGTCGTCCTCGGCCGGGCCTTCGACCTTGGTGACCACAGCGCCCCAGTCCGAGAGCTGCTTCACCGCCGTCGGCCCCGCGCGCACCCGCGTCAGGTCCAGCACGCGGAACCGCGCCAGCGGCGAATGCCCGGGCTCGGTCCTGGTCTT
>JAQGHY010000221.1 GCA_028291455.1 Rubritepida sp.
TGATTATAAGGAGTGCGAGCCCCCGCTAGAGTCGCACGCGCCCTTCGGCCGCAGCCGCCATCAGCCCGGCCAGCACCGCGCCGCGTGTGATGATGGAGGCCACTTCCACCTGCTCGCGCCGGCTGCATGTGTCATGCGTCACCGGCCCCAGCCCGTCCAGCGTGGGTACCCCAAGCCGCGCGGAGAAGCTGCCGTCCGACCCGCCGCGAGAGACGACGGAGAAGACCGGGATCTCCAGCTCCGCGCAGAACTCCTCGGCCAGGGCGAAAAGCGCATGCGTGCCGGGCAGCGTGGGGAAGGCCGGGCGGGTGAAGCCGCCGCGGGAGACGATGCTGACGCGGGGGTCGGCGGGCGGCCGTGCCGCGATCTCGCGGACCTGGGCCAAGAGCTTTTCGCCGGCCTCGTCGTCGGGCGCGCGAAGGTCGACATGCATCTCGGCCGAGCCGGGAACGACCTGTCGCGCCTCGCCGCCCTTGAAGATGCCGACGGTGGCGCAAAGCCCGTTGGCGGGGTCACCCAGCGCCTCCAGCGGGGCGACCATGGCCGCCAGCGCGGCGATGGCGCTGGCCCCGTTCTCGCGGTTGGCGCCGACATGGGCGGTGACGCCGGTCGCGTTGACGTAGAAGGCGCCGACGGCGCCGCGGCCGATCACCATGCCGCCCTTGGGCCGGCAGGGCTCGAGCGTCAGGCAGAGATCGGCCTCGCGCGAGACGGATTCGAGCCATTCGCGGCTGCCGGGACTGCCGATCTCCTCATCGGGCACCACGCAGAAGGTGACGGAGGCGAGCCCTCCCAGCGCCTGGTTAGCGAGAAGGAACTTGAGCGCGTGCATCGCCATGATGACGTTGGTCTTCATATCGCCGACGCCCGGGCCGGTCAGGCGGTCCCCGATGCGCTGGAACGGCCAGTCGGCGGCGGTGCCGGCAGGCCAGACGGTATCGGCATGGCCGAGGATGAGCAGGCGCGGACCGTTGCCGCCCAAAGCGAGGCGCGCTGTCATCTGGTCGCCGAAGCCAGCCAGCGGCTTGCGCTCGACGATGAAGCCCATGCCCGAAAGCATCCCCGCCCATATGTCGATGACCGCGTTCACGCCATCGGCGAGGTAGGAGCCGCTGTCGATGTTCACGCTGCGCTCGGCCATGGCGAGGATGGAGGGCAGCTCCTTCTCCATCTGGGCGGCGTAATGCGTGATGTCCGTCATCGACGTTTTCCCCTGGCATATTTCGCCAGAGCCTAGACCCACCGCATCGCGCGAGTCACGCGGAGGGCGAGCGGTACGCCGCACGATGGATAGGTGTCCGCGTGCTGGGCACCCTGCCTTCCAAGCGGGCAGCTCCGACGCTTTTCGCTGGACAAGCTGGGCTGCGACCCCCTGACATAAGCCCAAAGCGGAGTAGCCTTGCCCCATGACCTATTCACTGCTCGGCCGCTGCGCGCGTACCGGCCAATTCGGCGCGGCTGTGACCACCTCCAGCCTCGCGGTCGGTTCGCGCGTGCCGCATGTGGCTCCGCGTATCGGCGGCATCCTGACGCAGCACCGCACCGATCCGCGGCTGGGTCCACGCGGGCTCGACCTGCTGCGCAGCGGCTGCTCGGCGGAGGAGACGCTGGCTGCACTCGTCGCCAGCACGCCGGACCATAAGTGGCGCCAGCTCGCCGCGATCGACGCGAAGGGCCGCACCGCGCATTTCCATGGCGCCGCCGTGAAGCCGGCGCTGGACGCCGTGCATGTCCAGGACTGCGTGGCGATGGGGAACATTCTGGCTAACGATCGCGTGCCGGCGGCGATGGCGGCGGCGTTTCTGGCCAGTGCCGACCAGCCTTTGGCCGAGCGGTTGATGCGCGCCATGGAAGCGGGTGAGGCCGCTGGCGGCGAAGGACGCCCGGTCATCTCCGCCGCGCTGCTGGTGATGGAGCGCGAGGTCTTCCCGCTGGTGGACCTGCGCGTCGACCTCGCACCGGAGGCCATCTCCGCGATGCGTACGCTTTGGGACGAGTATTCGCCTTCGGTGGAAATCTTCGTCACCCGTGCCGTGGACCCTGACGCCGCCCCCGGCGTCATCTGAATCCGGAGAAAACGACCATGATGCTCCCCCGCCGTTCGGCCCTCGCGCTTCCCGCGCTGATCGGCACCGTCGCGCTCTCCAGGCCAGGGGCGTCGCAGGCGGGCGGCGGGGTGCTTCGCATCGCCATGAGCGCGAATCTGCGCAACCTCGACCCCGCCAAGATGACCATCGGCGAGGAGTTCCTCTACAGCGTCCTGGTCTTCAACGGACTGACGCGGATGAAGGAGGACCAGTCGATCGAGCCGGAGCTGGCGGAATCCTGGACCTACTCGGACGATCTGAAGACCTGGGAATTCAAGCTCCGCCGCGGCGTGAAGTTCCATCACGGCCGCGAGATGACGGCCGACGACGTCATCGCCACCTACCGCCGCGTGCTCGACCCCGCGACCTCCTCGCCGAGCCGCAGCAACTACGACATGATCGAGCAGATGGAGGCGCCGGACCCCCATACGGTCATCTTCCGGCTTTCCTATGCCTATGGCGGTTTCGCCGACATCCTGTCCGACCGGCAGGTGAAGATCATCCCTGCCGACAAGGTAGACGACCTCGCCACCCGCCCGATCGGCACCGGGCCCTTCACCCTGCGCAGCTATACGCCGGGCGACCGCATGGTCCTGGCGCGCAACCCCGACTACTGGGAAGCGGGCCCGAAGTTCGATGGCGTAGAACTGCGCATCCTGCCGGAAATGTCGGTGCGCATCGCGGCACTCCAGGCCGGCGACCTCGATGTCGTGTGGGACCTCGGGCCCGAGAACGTCCGTGCCCTGCGCGACGTCCGCAACGTCCGCACGGACAGCGTGGCGACGGCGTCATGGGATGGCGCAATCATGAACTGCTCCATCCCGCCCTTCAACGACGTGCGTGTGCGGCGCGCGCTGCACCTGGCGGTGCCGAAGGCCGATGTGGCGGAGGCGGTGCTTTTCGGCGAAGGCACGCCGACGCATAGCCCGATCGCGCCGAACCATCCCTTCTTCGCCAGCGACATCCCTATCCCTACGCGTGCCGATGTGGCCGGCGCGCGACGGCTGCTGCGCGAAGCGGGCCATAGCGGGCCGATCCGCGTGCCGCTGATCATCCCCGTGGGCCGGCCGGTGCGCGAACGGCTCGGCGTCACGCTGCAGCAGATGGCGCGGCCAAGCGGCTTCGAGTTCGAGATCCAGCGCGTGCCGTTCGGGCGTTATTCGGCGGAGGTGGCCGGCAAGGTGCCGATCTACATCGACGGCTATTTCGCCCGCCCGACGATCGACACCTCGACTTATCCCTTCCTGCATTCGCGCGGCAGCCAGAACTCGCGGCTCTGGATCTACAGCGACCCGCGCGTCGACGCTGCGCTGGATGCGGCGCGGCTCGCGGGCGACGTGAACGTGCAGAAGGAACACTACGTGGCGATGCAGCGCGCGCTGGTGGACAATCCGCCGTGCTACTTCGCCTATGCGCAGAAATTCGCCTGCGCGTACCGGACCGCGGTGAAGGATGTGCAGACGCATCCCATGCGCTGGTTCGACCTGCGGGCCGGCTACATCGCTTCCTGATGACGGGTTTCATCGCCCGGCGCCTGGTCTCGGTCGTATTCGTGCTCTGGGCGATGACGGTGCTGGTCTTCCTCATCGTGCATGTGCTGCCCGGCAGCGTCGCGCATATGATCCTCGGCGAATATGCGACGAACGAGGCCATTGCGGCACTGGAGCAACGGCTGGGTTTGAATGACCCGCTCTACCTCCAGTACTGGCACTGGTTCTCCGGGCTGCTGCGCGGGGATTTCGGCAACTCGCTGACGATGGACCGCCCGGCCGGGCCGCTGATCATGGATGCGCTTGGGAAATCCGCGATCCTTGCGGGCGTCAGCATCGTGCTTGTGGCGATCATCGGCATCGCGCTCGGCATTCACTCCGCGACGCATGTGGGCTCCTGGGCTGATCGCGGGCTGACGTTGATGCAGTACTTCTTCATCGCGGTGCCGGAGTTCTTCTGGTGCATCCTGGTGATCCTGTTCTTCGCCGTCTGGCTCGGCTGGCTGCCGGCGACTGGCTACACACCGCTCGCCGACGGCGGCGTGCTGGGCTGGGCGAAGCACCTGGTCCTGCCGGTGGGCACGCTGGTGCTGGGGCTGATCGCGCATGTATCGCGGCTGGTGCGCTCCTCCATGCTGGAGGCCATCGAGAGCCGCTACGTGCTCGCCGCCCGCGCCAAGGGGCTGCCGGAATGGGTGGTGCTGCGGCGCCACGCTTTGCCGAACGCGCTGCTGCCGGCGATCACCGTGCTGGCGGTGGATGTCGGCATCCTCATCGGCGGGATCGTGGTTGTGGAGAGCGTCTTCGCCTATCCCGGCCTCGGGCGGATGCTGATCTACGCGATCGACAACCAGGACCTGCCGCTGATGATGGGCGGGATGATGGTGATCACGGCCATCTACGCCATCGCCAACCTCGTGGCGGATATCCTCTATGCCGTGCTGAATCCACGCATCCGGGTGAGCGGATCGGCGGGATGAAGGAAGGTTTCACGCAGCGCATCCCCCGCACGCTGGTGCTGGGCGGGATCATCGTCGGCAGCATCTGCATCCTGGCCGCCCTCGGCCCGTGGATCGTGCCCTTCGAGCCGGATGCCTTCGCCATCCGCGAGCGGTTGCTGGCGCCCTCGGCGGCGCATTGGTTCGGCACGGACGAGTTCGGACGCGATGTCTTCTCGCGGGTGTTGGCGGGCGCGCATCACTCGCTGCTGATGGGCTTCGGCGCGACGGCGATCAGCCTCGTCATCGGCGTGCCGCTCGGGCTGATCGCGGCGTTCCGGCGCGGCTGGACCGAGGAGGCGATCATGCGGGGCGTGGACCTCATGATCTCCATTCCGCCGGTGCTGCTGGGGCTGCTGATCCTGGCGGTGTCCGATCCCAGCCTGTTCAAGACGATGCTGGCAGTCGGCCTGGTCTATGTGCCGATCATGACGCGCGTGGCGCGAGCCGTGGCGCTTGGCCTGCTGGCCGAGGATTTCGTCGAGGCGGCACGGGCGCGCGGCGAAGGCGGCTTCCACATCCTGGCGCGGGAAATCCTGCCCAATGCCTGGCCGCCGCTCATCGTCGAGACCGCGCTGCGCATCACCTTCGCCATCCTGTTGGGGTCGGCGCTGAGCTTCCTCGGCCTCGGACCGCAGCCGCCGGATAGCGAGTGGGGGCTGATGATCGCCGAAAGCCGGCCCTTCATCGGCGAGGCGCCGTGGATCGGCCTCGCGCCCGGGCTGTGCCTGTGCCTGCTGCTGGTCTCGGTGAACGTGGTGGGCGAGGGGCTGCGCGACCTGCTCGATCCGCGCCTGCGGGGACGTGGACATGGTTGAGCCTCTGCTGAACATCAAGCGGATGTCGCTGAGCTACGCGACGCAGCGCGGGCCGGTGCATGCCTTGCAGGACGTGTCGCTGTCGATCCCGCGCGGCGGCGCGATGGGGCTGGTGGGGGAGAGCGGGTCGGGCAAATCCTCGGTGGTGCTGGCGATGCTGGGCCTGCTCGGCAAGGGCGCCACGCTGCTTACGGATTCCGCGCTCTTCGACGGCGTGGACCTCCGCACCATGGCCGAGACGCTGCGCGGCCGGCGCATCGGCGTGGTGTTCCAGGACCCGGCGGCGGCGCTGAACCCGGCGCTGACCGTGGGGTTCCAGGTGGCGGAACCGCTGGTGCAGCATCGCGGCCTCTCGCGCGAGGCAGCCTTCGCGCGGGCCGAGGCGCTGCTGGCCGAGGTGGGCATCGCCCGGGCCGGCGAGGTGGCGCGCGCCTATCCGCACCAGCTTTCGGGCGGGATGAAGCAGCGCGCGGTCATCGCCACGGCCCTGTCCTGCGAGCCGGAGCTGCTGCTGCTGGACGAGCCGACGACCGCGCTGGACGTGACCGTCGAAGCGCAGATCCTGGATCTGTTGGAGGGGCTGCGGCGCGACCGCGGCGTGTCCATGCTGCTGGTCAGCCACAATCTCGGCATCGTCGATCGGCTCTGCGACGAGCTGACCGTGCTTTATGCCGGACGCGTGGTGGAGCAGGGACCGACGGCGCAACTGCTCGGCGATCCGCGCCATCCCTATACACGCGGGCTGCTGGCGGCGCTGCCGCGCGTGGATCGCGGACGCATGGGGCGGCTGGCGCCCATCCCGGGCGGGCTGCCCGACCTGACCGACCCCGTCGCCGGCTGCAACTTCATGCCGCGCTGCCCCTTCGCGCTGGAATCCTGCGCGGCGCCGCAGCCACTGCGGGCCGCGGACGGGCGTGCCGTGCGCTGCCATCGCGCGGAGGAGATCGCGGGCCAGCCCTGGCCGATCCCCGAGGCTACAGCCGCGAAGGTTCGGCCCGAGCAACCTGAAGTGCTGCTGCGGGCCGAGGGCCTGACGCGCAGCTTCGGTGGGACCAGCTTTCTCTCGCGCCTCAGCCTTAAGGGGCTGCGGCCGCCGACGGATTTTCGCGCCGTGGATGGGGTCTCGCTCACCATCGGGCGGGGCGAGGTCCTGGGGCTGGTGGGTGAGTCCGGCTGCGGGAAATCCACGCTCGGGCGGCTGGTGCTGCGCCTGCTACGGGCCGATTCCGGTAAGCTGAATTTTGAGGGCAACGACATCCCCGCCGACGCGCCCAGCAGCTTCCGCCGCCGTGCGCAGATCGTCTTTCAGAACCCGGACAGCTCGCTCAATCCGCGCCAGACCGTGGACGAGGCGCTGCGCCGGCCGCTGACGCGCTTCGGCATCGCCAGCGGCGCGGAGGCCACGCGCGAAGTGGAGCGGCTGCTGGATCTGGTGCGCCTTCCCGCCAACTACCGGGAGCGTTATCCGCATCAGATGTCCGGCGGCGAGAAGCAGCGTATCGGCATTGCGCGCGCGCTGGCCAGCCGGCCGGATTTCCTGGTTTGCGACGAAGCGGTGTCCGCGCTCGACGTCTCCGTTCAGGCGGCGGTGCTGAACCTGTTGACCGACCTGCGCGACGAACTCGGCGTCGCCTATCTCTTCATCTCGCACGATATCGGCGTGGTCGCGCATATCGCGGACCGCATCGCCGTGATGTATCGCGGCGCCATCGTGGAAGAGGGCCCGGCCGCCGAAATGCTGGCGCCGCCGTACCACCCATATACCGAGGCGCTGCTCTCCGCGGTGCCCGTCGTCGGCTCGCATGGGCGCGCGGCGAGCCGGATCCGGCTGACGGGCGATGTCTCCTCCGCGCCGGGTTTAGCAGGATGCCGCTTCGCGCATCGCTGCCCGCGGCGGATCGGGGCGATCTGCGACACGGTGGCGCCTCCGGTCCGGAAATTTGGGGAAGGCCACCGCATCGCCTGCCACATCATGCCGGACGAACTGGCGGCGATGCCGCCAGCCCTCGGCAGGCATGCCGCGTCGGATCCTCCGGATGGTCAAGTCCCCGGGAGAATAAGAGGCTAGTGAAGGACGGCAGCAAGTAAGTTGAGCCCCACTAAACGTACTCCTTCCTAGTTGACGTATGCCCCTCAGTGTCACAGTGGGGACTGCGGACTTAGGGGTAAGGCGAATGAAAAAACTAACGATGCTGGCATTGTCGATATTACCAATATCGGCATGTGTTACGCCCCCCGGCAACATTACGGCTTCTTACGTCAATCCTGCCTCGTATCGGACGCTGGCCTGCAATGAGATTGAGCGGGAGCACACCCGAGTGAGCACCCAAGAGTCCGATCTCTCGAATCAGCAAAGCGCGAATTTCGCGGCGGACACTGCGATGCTCACGGTCGGACTCACCGTCTTCTGGCCTGCTCTACTGTTGATGCCGGTAACCCGGGATCATCGGCATGAGATCGCCCGAATGCGCGGCGAGCGCGACGCAATGGAAATCGCTCGGACGGATCAGTGCAGCGGAGCCGTGACGGCTCGAATTGCCGATCCTGCTCCCGTATCGTTTATGATGGCTGGCAGCACGACGGCATCGCCAGAGCTTGTGGCACCTGCGGTGATTGTGGCCGGTCCTCGCGCTTGGGAGTTCCGCTGCCCGGTCCCGGGAATCGTCGTTGCATATAGCAATCAGATTGTTGTGACATCGGGTGGCCCGGACGGGACAGATCCCCGCGTCTGCCATAGCAGGGTCGGATCATTCCCCGTGCGCCGGCTCTACGGATTGGTAGATGTCAACGGATATGGCATCCAGGAATACCGGAGCGGCCTGGCGCCAATTTATGCATCTGCACCGTCTGTTCCTTCGGGCCGGGAAAGTACTTTCGGTACCTTTCGAACGCTCCTGAACGGGGTTACCAACTCGTTCACAGAACGCTGGCGTGTGATCGGCGAGGAGGATGTGCAGATCGCGGCTGGCAGCTACCGCGCTGTCGTAATGGAGCATCGGGTCGAAGGCATCGGTAGCAACTACCACCTCAGCACGACGCGCCTCTGGATCGACACGTCGTTAGGAGTTTTGTTGAAAAGCACGATTGCCATCGAGCGCGGGACTTCGTTGGATCGCGCCTACGAAGCTGTCCGCATCGAGCAGGCACGATCCTAAACGGCCTCTTTTTGCTCAACGCTTCGCGGATAATATTATTGGAAAGGCTATGCATTGTCCGCTCGCGCAGTCACCGAAAAGCTGCAGCTGTCTTCGTGCAATCTGCACCCCGATCACGCCAAAGAAACCTATTTGGCCAGTTAGCTCATCGCTTGAAAGCGTAATGCACGCCAGCGATAAACCACCTTCCGCAAGCCTGACTCAGCGACGGCCGTACGGGCCATGCTGGCGCCACGGGCGGTGGCCACCGTAATAGCGCGGCGGCCCGTAATGGCGGGGCGGCCCGTAGTAGCGCGGCGCCGGACGCCAGTGCGGGCGCGGTGCGTAGTGGGGGCGGCCATAGCCCGGGCGGTACTGCACGAGCTCGATTCCGCCCGAAAGATCGGTGGAAGCGGCGGCAACGTTGAGCGGCGCGGCAGTGGCGGTGCTCGTCGCCGGACCCGCCGAGAGAAGCCCAAGGCCGAGCGCGGCGGCGATCAGAAAACTACGCATGATGATCTCGTCCATCTGGTTTCATGAGGAGATGTAGAACCCATGCGAAGGCAGCAACAGGGTCGGAATGCCGCCTTAATGAGGCGGATTGTAACGGGCCGTCACTAAGAAACTGAAACCCCAGCCCGTATGATCTCTCGCCCCGGCGAGCCGCCGAGCCAGTAGCAGAGCTCCGCCGGCTGGGTGATGTCCCAGAGCACGAAGTCCGCTGGCAGCCCGGCTCGCAACTCGCCGACCTTTCCAGCCAGGCCCGCAGCGCGCGCCGCATGCACGGTATAGCCACGCAGCGCCTCGACTGGCGTCATGCGGAAGAACGAGCAGCCCAGCGCCAGCACCAGCAGCGGCGAGAGCGTGGGCGAACTGCCGGGATTGCAGTTGGTGGCCAGCGCCATGCGGACGCCGTGCTTGCGCAGCCATTCGACCGGCGGGCGGCGCGGCTCGTTGAGGAACAGCGTCGATCCCGGCAGCAGCGTGGCAACGGTCCCGGCCGCGGCCATGGCCACGACCGAAGCCTCGCTGGAATACTCCAGGTGGTCGGCCGAGAGCGCGCCGATGCCGGCCAGGATGCCGCCGCCGCCGGCATCGCCGTACTGATCGGTATGGCCCTTGACCGGCAGGCCCGCCCGCTGCGCGGCGGCGTAGAGGCGCAGCATGTCCACCGGCTGGATGGACAGGCCCTCGATGCCGCCGTCGCAGATATCCACCAGGCCCTCGGCGATCGCGGCGGGCAGCACGACCTCCGCGAGATAGGTCAGGTACTCCGCCGAGCGGCCCTTGAATTCCGGCGGCGTGACATGCGCGCCGAGGAAGGAGGTCACGACGCGGATGCCGTTCTCCCGCCCCAGCCGCCGCGCGGCGCGCAGCATGCGAAGCTCGCTCTCGAGATCGAGGCCATAGCCCGACTTGATCTCGACGGTGGTGACGCCCTCGCTCATCAGCCGCAGCAGGCGCGGGGTGGCGCCGGCGACGAGATCGTCCTCGCTGGCGGCGCGCGTGGCGTACATGGTGGCGAGGATGCCGCCGCCCTCGGCCGCGAGCTCGGCCCGCGTGGCGCCGCCGAGCTGCCGCTCGAATTCGCCGATGCGGTTGCCGGCGAAGACGAGATGCGTGTGCGGATCGACGAAGCCGGGCAGGATGAAGCGCCCGCCGGCATCATGCGTGCGCCGGGCATCGTTGGCAGGCAGTTCCGACATCGGCCCAACCCAGGCGATATGTCCGTCCCGCACGGCGATGGCGCCGGGCTCGATGAGGCCGAGCGCGTCGCCCTGCATCGTCGCGATGCGCGCATCGGTCCAGAGGTCATCCCACATGCAAGTCGATGTCCATAAGGATTTCCAGTGAGAGCACCGGCATGTCGTAGCGGCGGAAGCGCCGGTGGGCCAATGTTTCTTATCCTGCCGGGCGAAGGCTCATCGCCAGGGTCCGCTCGTCGCTGCGCGGCTCGTAGACGAAGCCGCGCCGGGTGGCCCAGATATTCACCTGATGGTGCAGCGGGATGATGGCTTGGTCGCGCATGGCGATGCCAGTGGCCTGCCGATACAGGGCTTCCCGCGCGGCGAGGTCGATGGTGCCCATCGCCCGGTCCAGCGCGGCGTCGAAGCCCGCGCTGCTGTAGTGCGAGCGGTTCGTGGATCCCCGCCCGCGCGAGCTGTCCGTGGTGGCGAGAAGGTTGGCGAGCGGGCTGTCGGGCTCGCCCGTGCCGGTGCCCCAGCCGAGCAGGCCTACGCTGAATTCGTCGCGCACCGAGCGCGTGAAGAAGGCCGAGGAGGGCAGCGCCTCAACGCGCACGCGCACCCCGATGCGCGCCCACATCTGCGCGATCGCCTGGAGGATCTGCGCATCGTTCACGTAGCGGTCGTTGGGGCCGTGCAGGGTCAGGCTGAAGCCCTGCGGAAAGCCCGCCTCGGCCAGGAGTTTGCGTGCGGCCTCGGGATCATAGGCGTCGGGCAGCAGCGCGGGATCGTGGCCCACGCTGCCGGCGGGCAGGAGCTGGCCCGACGGCGCGGCCTGCCCGTCCATCACCTGCGAGACGATGCCGGCGCGATTGATGGCGAGCGAAAGGGCGTGTCGCACGCGGACGTCGCGCAGCGGGTTGGATGGCAGCGGGCGGCCCTGATGGTCGGTGACGAAGGGCGTCTGGTCGCGCCAGCCGTCGAGGTAGAGGTAGATGTTGCGCAGGCTTGGCTTGCTGAAGACGGCGATGCGGGAGTCGCGTGCGAGGTCCGCGACGTCGCGCGTCGGCACCTGGTCGATAAGATCCACGTCGCCGGCCTTGAGTGCGGCCAGCCGCGCGCTGTCATTGCCGATAAAGCGGTAGGTGATGCGGTTCCAAGCGACCGGCCCGCCGTACCAATCCCCGTTGCGCGCGAGGACCGCGCGGTCGCCGGGCGTGTAGGAGACGAGGCGGTAGGGACCGGTGCCGATGGCGGCGCGGCCGCTGTTGTAGTCCGCCGTGGTCATGCCCTCGCCCTGTCGCCGGCCGGTCATGGGCAGGCCCTGCATCATCGCGGGGATGAGCGGGGCGGGCGTATCCGTAACGAAGCGGACGGTGAGGGGATCGACGACCACGACCTCGCGCACCGGGCGCGTGAAGAAGGCGTAGGAGGAGGGGCTGCCGGCGACGTTGGGCACGCGCTGGAAGGTGAAGGCCACGTCGTCGGCGGTGAAGGGCGTGCCGTCGTGGAAGCGGATGCCGGGGCGGAGGTGGAATTCCCAGGTGGTGGGCGAGGTCGCCTCCCAGCGATCCGCCAGGCCCGCCTGCGGGCGGAGGTCGGCATCGGGCTCCAGCAGCCGGTCGAAAAGGTGCTGCGTCAGCGCGCTGTTGGGCGTGAGGTTGTGAAAATGCGGATCGAGCGAGGTGAAGGCGCCGCCGACGGCGATGTTCACATCCTGCGCGAGCGCGGGCGCGGCGCCGAGAAGCAGGAAAGCCAAGGCCGAGGCGAGACGTGACATGGCGATCCTCAACCTTGCATCGAGGCGCAACTGTGGAAGAGTGACGGCGCGCCGCGCAATAGGGGAAGTCATATGGATATGCTGATTACGGACACCGTCGTCGTCACCTGCGACGACGGGCGGAACCTGCTGGACCGCGCCGCCATCGCCATCCGCGGCGACCGCATCGCGGCGGTGGGCGACAGCGCCACGCTGGAACAGGAATTTCCCGATCTCCCGCGGTTTCCCGGGCGCGGGCTCGCGGTATTTCCCGGCTTCATCAACGCGCATACGCATACGGCGCTGACGGTGTTGCGCGGCACCGTCGAGGATTGGGGCGGCAACGCCGTCTACGGCTATATGTCGCCGGTCTCCTACGAGATGTCGCCGGCCGAGCGCGCGGTGATGGTGAGCATGGGTTGCCTGGAGGCGATCCGCTCCGGCTGCACCACCCTGGTCGATCCGTTCCGGCACATCCCGCATTATATCGATGCCATGGCCGCGACGGGCCTGCGCCTCTGGGTCTCGGAGAACTGCGCCGACATCAACACGCTGCGCATCCGCCTCGGCGACTACAGCGTCGACGAGGAATTCGGCCGGGTCTTCCTGGATCGCACGGTGCAGGCCATCGAGGATTGGCAGGGGCGCGGCGAGGGCCGCGTGAACTTCCAGATCGCGGCGCATGCGCCGGACAATTGCTCGCCCGCGATGCTGCACAAGCTGAGCGAGCTCGCGGTGAAATACGGGCTGACGCGCGCGGTGCATCTGGCGCAGAGCATGGAGGAGGTGCGCGCCGTTGCGGCCATGCATGGCGGGCTCACGCCGGCGGGCTACCTCGATCGTGAGGGCTTCCTCGGGCCGGATCTGGTCGGCGCGCACTGGACCTTCTGCACGCCGGCGGATGTGGAGCTGCTGGCCTCGCGCGGGACGCAGATGGCGCATTGCCCGGCCAACTCCTCGCGCCGGGGGCCGCATATGGCCCCGCTCGGCTTGATCCGCGATGCCGGGGTGAACATCGCCCTCGGCACCGACAACATGACCGAGGATATGTTCCACGCGCTGAAGATCGGGCTGATCACGCATCGCGGCGGGCGGGGCCGCGAGGTCGAGGGCGGCGTGAATCCGGCGCCCCAGGCCATGTTGGACGGCATCACCCGCAACGGTGCGCGTTCGGTCGGCGCGATGGACATCATCGGCTCGATCGAGGTGGGCAAGAAGGCCGACCTCACCATGCTGGACCTCAACACACCGAGCCTGCGGCCAATCATCAACCTGGTCTCCAGCGTGGTGCATTACGGCCATCCCGGCGCGGTGCATTCGGTGATGGTCGACGGCGAATTTCTGATGCGGGACCGCAAGGTTCTGACGATGGACGAGGAGGCGCTGATGGCCGAGGCGCAGAAGGTGGCGCGCCGCGTCTGGGAGGGGATGCTGACGAAGAACCCGGACATGCCGCCGCCCCCCGGCGGCCTGCGCTGGCTGGATGTGTAGCAGGCGGCCTACGCGGCGACGGTGATCGTCTCCAGCAAGGGCAGCGTCTCGGCTTCGACGCCGGGGATCGCCCGCAGATGCGGGCCGACATCCTGCGCCGCGCGAAGGGCGCGCTGCAGCGTGTCGATCGCCGCACTCAGCCGCTCCGCGCCCAGGCTGCGGGCCGGCTCCAGCACCATATGCGCCGCCTGCCGCATCCGCGTCGGGTCGCGCGCGATGCCGGACATGGCGAGGGTGGCGCAGCCCTGGCGGATTTCCCCGATCATGTCGCGGATCGCATGGCCGGCGAGGGGCCCCAGCTCGGCCGCCAGCCGCCGCAGCGTTGCCTCGTTGAGCAGCGGCGCGGCGTCGGTCACCGGCGCGGGGCCCGGCCGCCGCCATGAGTGCCCGGCGACGAGGTCTCGCATGGCCGTGAGCATCGCATCGCGATCGATCGGCTTGGCCAGGTGGCCGTCCATGCCGGCCTCATAGCAGGCCGAGATTTCCTCCGGAAGCGTGGAGGCGGTGACGCCGAGGATCGGCACGGTGCCACGCGGCGCGGGCAGGCGGCGGATGCGCCGCGTCGCCTCCAGTCCGCCGATGCCGGGCATGTGCACATCCATCAGCACGATGTCGTAGGTCCCGCGCTCGACGGCAGCGATCGCGTCCGCACCGCCGGCGACAAATTCCAGCTGGTGGCCCATAGGCGCCAGCAGCGCCTGCACCACGAGGCGGTTGGGTGCCAGGTCGTCCACCACGAGCACACGCAGCCCATCCATCGGCGGCTGGGGTGCGGGCGGCGGGGGTTCGGCCAGGAGGCGCAACTCCGGCAGCGGCAGTTCCAGCCAGAAGAGCGCGCCGACCCCCGGCTCGCTGTCGCAGCCGATGGCGCCGCCCATCGCGGCCGCGAGGCGAGCGGTGATGGCGAGGCCGAGGCCGGTGCCCAGGCCCTCGGGCTCCGCATGCGGCGAGAGCTGGGTGAAGTCGCGGAAGAGCAGGTGGCGCTTGTCGTTCGGCACGCCGGGTCCGCTATCCTGCACCTCCATGCGGATGCCCTGGAGGCCGCGGCCGAGCGCGCGCACGCGCAGCTCGATATGGCCGCCATTGGGCGTGAACTTCACCGCGTTGGAGAGCAGGTTCAGCAGCATCTGGCGCAGCCGCATCGCATCGGCCTCGACCACCTCGGGAGAGCCCTGGGCGATATCGAGGGTGAGGCGCAGGCGCTTGCGGTCCACATCGGGCGCCATCAGCCCAACACAGGCCTCGAAGAGCGGGCGCAGCGTGACGGGGCGGGCGTCGAGATCGAGCTGTCCGGACTCGATCTTGGAGAGGTCCAGCAGGCGGTTCACCAACTCGCGCAAATGGCCGCCGGCATCGTGCAGCAGGCGCATCTGCTCGCGCTGGGTGGGGGCGAGCTGGTTGTCCTGCAGCAGCGCCTGGGCGAAGCCGAGCATGCTGTTCAGCGGCGTGCGCAGCTCGTGCGACATGCGCGCGAGGAAGAGGCTCTTGGCCTCGTCCTCGGCATGGGCGGCGTCGCGCGCGGCGGCGAGCTCCTCGTTGGCGCGCTTCAGGGCAGTGATGTCGGTGCGGATGCCGATGGTGCCGCCATCGGGCGTCATGCGCTCGGTGATGAGAACCCAGCGGCCGTCGGGCAGGTAGCGCTCGATCGCATGGCCCTTGGAGCGGCGCCAGCGGACCATCTCGTCGATGAAGCTTTCTATGTCGCCATCGAGCTGCGGGAATTGGCCGCGGAGGGCGGCCTCACGCATGATGTCGCGATAGAGCGCGCCTTCCTTGAGGAAGGGCGCGGCCAGCGCATACATCTCGCGGAAGCGCTGGTTGCAGATCACCAGCCGGTCGTCGGGTCCGAAGACGACGAAGCCGTCGGTCATGCTGTCGAGCGCGCTGGCGAGGGTGGTCCGCCAGCGGTCGTTTGCCGCACCGTCCCGCTGGCGCAGCACGACGATCAGCAATCCGGCCAGGCTGACGATCATCACCGCGAAGGCCGCGGAGAAGAACAGCGCCGGCCAGCGCTCCCCGGCCCAAACGGCCAGCGCCGCCTCGCGCCCGATTGCCACGCGAATGGTGAGGTTGCCGTAGAGCGTGGGCCGCGAATGCGTGAGCGCGCCGGGCTCGATATCCTGGCGCGTGCCGATCAGCGCCTCGTCATGCGGCAAGACGGCGAGGATGGTGCCGTCCTGGCGCAGCAGCGTGACGCGCAGCCCGGGCGCATCGCCGCCCGAGCCGAGCAGCGCGCCGAGCCCGGCGAGCGGAATTTCCGCCATGGCAAACGCCCCCGGCAGGCCCGCGACATTGACCGGATGGGCGAAGAGCAGCGCCCATTCCCGCGAGGCTGGGTTGCGGATGGGCCCGCCGATCCGCAGCCCGCCCTCATGCAGGCCGTAATCGGCAAAAGTGGGCCCGTTGGGCAGCGGCAGACGCCGGCGGCGATAAACGCTGAGCGCGGTAGCGACGGCCTGGCCAGAATTGTCGAGCAGCAGCAGGTCGCGGAAGATCAGGTTTTGGTTGTTGAGCTCCTGCAGGATGTCGTTCGCCCGACCGGCATCGAAGCGGCCCTCGCGGTTGAGCGTGCCGAGGATGATGGGCAGGCCGAAAAGCGCGGCCTCAACCTGGGTGAAGTTGCGATTGATACTGGCTTCCACGGCACGGCCGATGCGCTCGCCGGTCTGGTCGGCATTGGCCAGCGCATCCTGCCGGCCGCGTCCGATCAGCAGCACCGTGGCCAGCAACTGCACGAGCAGCAGGGCCAGTGCGGCGCCGAGGACGGCACGCTGAAGGGGACGGGAAAGTGGCATCTCAGGCGGTAAAGGCGACCGCGGTGTGGGATATGTTCAGCACCCGCGGCGCCGCGCCGGCGGAATCGGGCTCGAAGCTTCCTGGCCTGGCCGGCCGAACGCCATGAATCTGCACTCCAGAACAGCCCGATGCGGCGAAAGGCCACCGAAGGCACGGGCCGTTGTGGCGCTATGCAGAAACCTTCAAGAATCCGCTTACTCTCCACAATCCGATTCGCCAACAGGAACCGGTCATCCGCGGCGCCTCGCACTGGAAAGTTTCATGGATGTGCAAAAATATCTGCGCGGGGTTCAGAAGCCCTCGCGGGCCAGGGCGTCAAGGGCCTGGCCGAAGCCGCGGGTCGAGAATGGCAGCGCCACCTCGCCATTCAGCGCGTCGCGGTATTCCAGCTTGCCTTGGGCTTCACGGGCACGCAGACGCGCCAGAACCGGGGCGGCGAGTTCCGTGTCGGCGACGCAGCCGCGCGGGCCGCAAGCGCGCAGCGTCACGGGGACCGGCGCCGCCCCGTCCTCCAGGCTCAGCCGCATCGGCACCGCGACCGTGATGTTGGAGGGGATCAGCACGACGAGGCGCATCGGATCGGCACGGCGGATGCGTCCGAAGGCAAACTGCGCGACCGGCTGGCCACGCTGATCCTGCAGCGACTGCAGCAGCTCGCAACCGCGCCCGGGCGTTGGCTGAGGCGGGCGCGATTCGCAGCGCATGACCCAGTCGCCGAAGGTAGCCGTGGTGCGGTCGGCCGGGACAGGCGCGGCGGCGGCGGTAGGCGGGGCTGCGGGGCGCGGAGCCTGCGCCGCGGCAGGAGCGGCGGCGCAAAGCAGCCCGGCCAGGAGATGGACGGAGGTGAGGCGCATCTGAAATCCTGAACTGATCCTGGCGCCATCATAGCCGAGATCGGGGAGCGGCCCAAATCGCCGCCCCCAATTCCGTCAATCCGCGAACTGCCCGGCGGTCTGGATCACCGGACGCCAGCGCTCCACGTCGGCGATCCAGAAGGCGCGGTGCGCGGCTGGCGTCGCGCGATCCTGCGCCACCGGCTCGGTCCCGAGATCGGCGAAGCGGCGCATCAGGTTCGGATCTCGCAACGCCGCCTGCAGCGCGGTCGAAAGCCGGTTCACGATCTCCACCGGCGTGCCGCGGGGGGCATAGAGGCCGTGCCACACGCTCACCTCGAAGCCGGGCATCCCGGCCTCGTTGGCGGTCGGCAGGTCGGGCAAGGAGGGCAGGCGCGTGGCGGTCGTCACCGCGAAGGCGCGCACGGTGTTGCCGCGGATCTGCTCGGTCGTGTTGGTGGTCTGGTCGCACAACAGGTCGACCGTGCCGCCGACGAGATCGTTCATCGCCGGGCCGGTGCCGCGATAGGGCACCGTGGTCAGCTGCACGCCCAGCGCCGACTGGAACAGCAGGCCGCAAAGATGGCTCGCCGCACCCACGCCGGCATTGGCGAGGTTCATGTTCACCCCCTCGCGCCGCGCCAGCGCCACCAGCTCCTGGAGGTTTGTCGCGGCGATGTTGCGCTTGCCGATGATGGTCATCGGCACCTCGGTGATGAGGCCCACGGGCTCGAAGCCATTCACCGGATCATAGGCGAGCCGGCGGTACAGCGTCGGGATGGTGCTCATGCCAATGTGGTGGACGAGCAGCGTGTAGCCGTCCGGCCGGGCCACTGCGACGCGCTGGGCGCCGAGCGTGCCGCCGGCCCCGCCGACATTCTCCACCACGACGGCGCCGCCGAGGTCACGGCCCATCGCTTCGGCCAGGAGGCGTGCAACCGTGTCGGTCGGGCCTCCAGCCGCGAAGGGGACGATGATCGTGATGGGGCGGCTGGGGTAGGCCTGGGCCGATGCGCTCGCCGGCGCCATGGCGCAGCAGACCGAAAGTGCGGCGGCAGCTGCCATGGCGGACAGCGAGCGCCTGTTGAGGCGGGACATGATTTCCTCCGTAGAAGGTCGTGCAGTGTGCGGGCTGTTAAGTTTTTCGACATCTTTGGCGCGGATGGCAATGGCAAAACGGCTGGCGGGATGGCGATACATTGTCTATCCGCGCCCCATGACCCGTTTTTCCCGCCCATGAGGATCACCGCCGAGGATTTGCTGCGCCGCGGCATGGAGCGGCACCGCGCCGGACTGGTCCTGGAGGCGGAGGGGCTGTACCGCCGCGCGCTGCGCCTCGCGCCCGGAAATGCCGATGCGGAGAACCTGATGGGCGTCTGCGCGCGGCAGCGCGGCGACCTCGCGGGCGCCATGGCGCATGCGGCGCGGGCGGTGGCGGCGGTGCCGGATTCCGCCCTGTTCCTGGCCAACCAGGGCGCCACGCTCGCCGAGGCAGGCCGGCTGGGCGAAGCCATCCCGGTTCTGACCCGCGCCCTCGCTCTGCGCCCGGACGACACGGTGAGCCTGCGCAACCTCGGCCAGGCGATGACGGCGGCCGGCCAGGCCCGCGCGGCGCTGGAGCCGTTGCGCGAGGCCGCGCGGCTGGCCCCCGATGCACCGGAGATCTGGCTCGCCCTGGCGCATGCGGCGCGCGAAGCGGGCGAGGGCGATGTGGCGCGCGATGCGGCGGCGCGCGTGCGCGGACCGCTGGCGGAGCAGGCGGGCTTTCTCCTCGCCGGACTGGGGGCCGCACCGATGCCCGCGCGGGCGCCGGCCGCCTATGTGCGCGAGCTCTTCGACGCCTTCGCGCCCCGCTTCGACGCGGAGCTGGAGGGCGCGCTCGGCTATCGGACGCCGGCCCTGCTGGCGGCGATGCTGGTGGGGGTATCGCCGGGCCGCGTGCTCGACCTGGGCTGCGGCACCGGGCTTTCCGGCGTGGCGCTGAAGCCCTTCGCGCGGCGGCTGGAGGGGCTGGACCTCTCGCCGCGCATGCTGGAGCAGGCACGGGCGCGGCGGATCTACGACGCGCTGCATGAGGCCGATCTGCTCGATTTCCTGCCGCCCCACGCCAATGGCTTCGACCTGATCGCGGCAGCGGATGTGCTGAACTACCTGGGCGATCTCGCGCCGGTGCTGCGGGCGATCTACGCGGCGTTGCGGGCTGGCGGGACGGCGGTGTTCAGTCTGGAGGCGGGCGAGGCGGAGGTCGCGCTGGGGGAGGGGCTGCGGTACCGCCACAATGCGGCGCATGCCGCGAGCCTGGCCGTCCAGGCCGGATTTACCGTCGCGGCGCGGCAAGAGGCCGTGCTGCGGCGGGAAAAGGGCGCGGATGTCGCCGGCGTGCTGTTCCGGGTGAGCAGGTAGAGCCAGGCCGGGCTCAGCCGGCCGGCGCGCGGGGCTCAAATCCAGCACTCCCGGATGGACCTTGGGATGTATCTGCGCCCTGCGACGAGGGTGTGGAGGTTCCGCAGGCCGCGCACGAAGTGCAGCGCGGCGCCTTTGTCGCGGCGCCATGCCAAAATTCGCCGCTCGATCGGCAGGCGCGGGATGATTTCGGACAAATCGGGATCGGCTACCATCATGGGCGGCCCCGGCAGGGCGCGCAGCAGCATGAGCCGCCGCGCCAGCACGATCAGCCGCAGCCCCCGCAGCCGGATGGCGCGGCGGGCGGCGCGGCAGATATAGCCTTCGAGGCGGCGCAGGACGTG
Source organism: Rubritepida sp. (assembly GCA_028291455.1). Taxonomy (GTDB): domain Bacteria; phylum Pseudomonadota; class Alphaproteobacteria; order Acetobacterales; family Acetobacteraceae; genus Roseococcus. Next base: position 19,839 of record JAQGHY010000221.1, read on the forward strand.
GCCCTTCGGCGCGAGGGCGAGCGCCGATAGCAGCCGCTCCCAGAGGCCGGCATGGGTGAGGCGGCGGAAGTGGCGCGAGATTGTGTCGGCGCGGCCGTAGGCCTCGGGCAGCTCCCGCCAGGCGCCTGCGGTGGCGGCGACGCGGAAAAAGGCGTCGAAATGGGCACGTAGGTTGCAGGGGCGGCCGCGGTTGGTGTCGGGGCGGCGGCGGAGATAGGGGAGGAGGGCGTGCCATTCCTCGTCGGTGAGTGGGGCGTGGGGGATCAGGAGACGCGCGGGCAGGCGGGGCCTGGGACCGTGGGGGCGGATATAGGGATCGCGCAGCGATGGCGGGAGTAAGTCCATTTACATTTATAGAAAGTTCATTCAGAACAAATCAAGAACTTTTCTTTGTCTCTCGGCTTCTTGATCCCTTCGACGGGCGCCTTTGACAATTTCAATCGGGATTACGTGGCAAACTTTTTTGGAACTCTCTTGCGAGCGGCTGAGCACCGTTGCTGTCGGGCGTACATAGGTGCATCTGATGCCATCCTCGTGCCGGAATCTCAATAAATACAACGGAGTAGCATGCGTAATCAGCGCGGCCGTAGCAAGCCGCCGATCCTGGCAAGCTCGCTATCGGTTGTGTGCAATAAGGTGCGACAACTACTGGCCGCGCTTGCCTGTCGTGACTGTCGTGCCTAACCATACCAGCTCGTATCGCGATGAAACTTCGGAGGTATAACGTGCCTGAATATGATGGAATAACCGATGAAGTTGAGCCTCTTGCGGTTGGCAATATTGTTGTAGCGGTCGGAACACCAGACAAACAGATCGAGAGACACTTCGAAACCGGGCGCCTCCGAGTCGTTCAGGAAAAGAATGACATTTTCCTGTCTCATGTAGTCCAGTTTATCAGTGGCGAAGGTAATGGAGTATGGGGAAATCTGAGGCCAGAATACCAACGCCGACTACGTTGGGACAATAAAAAGAAGTCAAAGCTCATTGAGAGTTTTATCATGAACGTACCAGTTCCTCCTGTCTTTCTTTACGAGAAGGAGCTTGGTCGCTTTGAGGTAATGGATGGCCAACAACGCCTCAATGCTATTTCCGAGTTTTTTAGTGGGAACTTCGCACTTGACGGGCTGGACATCTGGCCCGCCCTAAACGGCCGCAATTACAGTGCCCTTCCGCCCTTAGTTAGAAGGGGGCTGGAGCGGGCTAAAATATCGGCTATCACCCTTATGTCTGACAATAGTTCGCCTGCTGAGGACAGTCTGGATCTTCGAGCGCAAGTGTTTGATCGGCTGAATACAGGCGGAGAGAGGCTTAACCAGCAGGAGCTCCGAAACTCTTTGTACTCCGGCGAATTCAATGCGCTTCTGATCGAATTATCCCGAGCTCGTCCCTTCACCGACGCCTGGGAAATACCGAGCCACGAAGATAACACCCGCGCTGATGGGACTCCAAGCGCCGAGCTTGCCGCTAATGCACTATTCAAGCGAATGACGGATGTAGAGATTGTACTACGTTTCTTCGCGTTTCGCGAGCCGAGGAACATTGTAGGCTCTGTCCGCTCGATGCTCGACACGACTATGAAGCGGTTGAGACGCCCCGATGCAAGCGCGCTTCAAAACTTACGCTATGAATTCGTAGAGACGCTGGGGCTTTGCGCAGCAATCTTTGGTCCCGATCTTTTCCGTTTACCACCCACTGGCGGTAAGTCGGGTAAGATTTCGCGGCCACTCTTTGACGCAGAAATGGTGGCTGTGTTTAATTTACGATCTCACGAGAAAAAGTTGCTGACGAGCCGCAAGGATATTCGAAGAAAAATACATATGATGATCATGCCTAATACAGAGACCTATGAACTAATGGTTGGGCGCGGAAATACCGCAAATGCTATCCGCGAACGTATTGAGTCAGTCGAAGCGGCGATTCGAGAAATTATTCATGTCTAGTTTAGCCGCCGCAAAATCGCTGGCCGATTCCTATCTGGCCGAAATTGATGCGACCATTGAGATCCGGCAGACTTATAACGGCATTTTAGTTGCTCAGGCTGGCGTAATTATGGGCGCTCTTTGCCATGACAAAGCCGCAAAAGCAACTTTCCAAAAGGCTTTAAGACATAAGACGGTTGACCCCAGCACTTTGTATAAGCCATTGGTTGTGCAGATCCATGGCATCTTTGAAAACTATATACGATCTTTGGTCAAAGTAATAATAGAGGAGCGATTTGAGAGCGTCGAATTATATGCGAGTTTGGAAGAGAATTTTCGTAGTAATCACATCGCCCACGCCGCTCGGGTGCTTACTCACGTTAGAGGTGGCGCGGTTATGGGCGTGGCATATAATTTTGATGACCTTCTCGCAAATCTGGGCAAAGCCTTGTCAGGACAAAAGGGCTACAAGCTTAATCCCGAGATTTACGTGAAATTAATGGGCAATTGCACAGCGGAGCGTTTGGAAAAATTATTCGAAGCTATCTCTCTTCCAGGGCCATTTTCGGACGTGCTCGGCCAAAATTCGGAGATTAAAGCTCACTTTAAAGAAAATGCAAAAAACCGGGTTGCTGGCAAAGCAAGAGAAAAGCTAGACCGCCAAATAAATCTTAGGAATAATATTGTGCACGGCGATTTGACTTTGGCTGTCAACTTAACTGAACTGCAGGATACTATGGATTATTTCCGTGCTTTGATTTCAGGGCTAGACTATTTAGTTCAAACGTAGGTGACGCACGGGGTCGCGCAAAAATGTGCAAATCGATATTCAGGTTAGCGAGGCATGCCTACAAATAAAATGAGGTCGGTGCCAGAAGGTGGGCTTTCTTGTCCTTGCGTTGAAACAGCTGCCCCGTCGTCTTTAGGTTGATAAAGCGATCTAAATGCGCGATCTGAAAATCCACGAAATCACGCGGCATTCCTGGTGTTGCTTCAAAGCCGCCTTAACGGCACCCGCCAAGCTAACACAGTCGCCACCCCCAGCAGCACCGCCGCCGCCGCGAACATCGCCCGAAACCCCCCAGCCAACCCCGCCGCCATCGCCATCCGGCTCTCCTCGGGCAGCAGCCCCAGCGCCTCCCGCCCGCCCCGCATCGTCTCCGCGAAGCTCGCGGCCAGCGGCGCGTCCCCCAGCGTGAACGCCCCGAAGATCACCGTGCTCAGCAGCGCCGTCCCCGTCGCCGAGCCCAGGTTGCGCGTGAACTGCACCGAGGCCGTGGCCACCCCGATCCGGCTCACCCCCGCCGCCGCCTGGACCGTCGTCTGCACGGCCGGAAACGAGCTGCCGTAGCCGAAGCTCGAGATCGCCAGCAGCCAGGGCAGGGCGGCCAGCGGGATGGCGTCGAGCTCGAAGCTGAAGGCGCTCAGCGTGAGCGTGCTGATGGCCAGCGTGATGGAGGGCAGCAGCATGGTCCGCCCCGTCCGCGCCACGAACTGGCCCGAGATCAGCGCGCCCAGGCCCCCGGCCAGGCTCGTCGGCAGCATCATGAGGCCCACCGTCGCGATGGGCACGCCCCGCACCACGCTGAGATAGAGCGGCATGAAGGAGATCATCGAGACCATGACGCCCGCGACGCAAGCCGAGAGCAGGTTGGTGCGCCAGATCACCGGGTCGGTCGCCAGCCAGGACGGCAGCAGCGGGTCGGGCGTGCGGGTCTCGACGCGCATCAGCAGCAGCAGCGCGGCTATCGCCAGGGCGGCGATGGGCAGGGCGGTCAGCAGGGCGTCGGTGCTCAGCCGCTGCACGCGGTCCAGCACCAGCACCAGCGACGTCACGAAGATGGTGAAGAGCAGCGTGCCCGGCGCGTCGAAGCGGAAGGAGCCGCTTTGCGGTCCCTGTCGCGGCAGCCGCAGCGTGCCGAGAACGCCCAGGCCGACGAAGGGCAACCCCGCGAGAAACACCCATTGCCAGCCCCAGTGCTGCGTCAGCCACCCGCCGGCCAGCGGGCCCATGGCCGAGGCGCTCATGAAGCAGGCGACGAGATAGCCCTGGTAGCGGCCGCGCTCGCGCGGGGCCACGCTCTCGCCGACGAGCGCATTGGCCAGCGTGAGCAGCGCGCCGCCGCCGAAGCCGTGCAGCACGCGCGCGAGCAGCAGGGTCTCGAAGCTCGGCGCGAAGCCGGCGGCCAGCGAGCCCGCGGCCTGCAGCCCGAAGGCGATGAAGAGCATGCGGCGGCGGCCATAGGCGTCGCCGAGCTTGCCGATGATGGGGGCCGCGATGGTGGCGGCGATGAGATAGGCCACCACCACCCAGGACATGCGCTCCACGACGCCGAAATGCGCGGCCATGACGGGCAGGGCGGTGGCGGTGATGGTCTGGTCGATCGAGGAGATGAAGATGGCGACGCCGACGGCGGGAAAGGCCCGGAAGAAGGCGGCGCGAGAGCTAGATTGATCAGTCATGCCCTCAGGCGCCGGGCGTCGGCTCCGCCGCCTTGGCTTCGCGCCGCGCCGGTCGCGCCATCTGCAAGGGTGATCTGGGCGCGCCGGCCGCCTTGCGGCCGGATGCTGTCGGGGCGTTCCTGGATCGTGGCTGGAACGCTCATGGCCTCAGGCGACCGCGCTGCGGCCCATCTCCAGGAACTTCTCGCGGCGCCGAGCCTTGAGGGTGGCGCCGTCCAGCGGCAGCAGCGGTTCCAGCGCGGACCAGACGGCATCGCCGACGCGGGCCAGCGTCGCCTCGCGGTCGCGATGGGCGCCGCCCAGGGGCTCGGCGATCACGGCGTCGATGAGGGCCAGGCGCTTCAGGTCCTCGGCGGTGAGCCTCAGCGCCTCGGCGGCGGTGGCGGCCTGGGCGGCGTCGCGCCAGAGGATGGAGGCGCAGCCCTCGGGGCTGATCACGGAATAGATGGCGTGCTCCAGCATCAGCACGCGGTCGGCGGCGGCCAGCGCGATGGCCCCGCCCGAGCCGCCCTCGCCGATGATGGTGGCGACGAAGGGGACGGGGGCGGAGAGCCCGGCCTCGATGGAGCGGGCGATGGCCTCGGCCTGGCCGCGCGCCTCGGCCTCGATTCCGGGGAAGGCGCCGGCGGTGTCCACGAAGGAGAGGATGGGCATGCCGAAGCGGCCGGCGAGTTCCATGATGCGGCGGGCCTTGCGGTAGCCCTCGGGCTTGGCCATGCCGAAATTGTGCTGCACGCGGGTCTCGGTGTCGTGGCCCTTCTCGGTACCCAGCACGGCGACGGCGCGGCCACGGAAGCGGCCGAGGCCGCCGATGATCGCGGCGTCGTCGGCGAAGGCGCGGTCCCCGGCCAGCGGGGTCCATTCGGTGATCAGCCCGGCCACGTAGTCCAGGCATTTAGGGCGGTCGGGGTGGCGGGCGACCTGGGTCTTCTGCCAGGGGGTGAGCTTGGCATAGGTGGCGGCGAGGAGCTTTTCGGCCTTGTCGCGCAGCCGCGCGACCTCGTCGGCGACGTCGATCCCGCCGGCATCGGTGGTCCGGCTCAGCTCTTCGACCTTGCCTTCGAGCTCGGCGAGGGGTTTTTCGAAATCGAGGAAATGGCGCATGGTCGCTGCGTCTAGCGGAAAGTCGGGGCGGGGAAAACCGGGTGGCGGGTTGGCCGGCCTGGGTTGGCGGGTCGGGCGGGCGGCCATATGGTGCGCGGCCTAACGCAACCTTCAGGAAAATCAGATGCCCGCGCTTGCTGCCCGTATGGCCGATGTCAAAGTCTCCGCCTCCGTCGCCATGTCGATCAAGGCGCGGGAAATGGCGGCAAAGGGCATCACGGTCTACGGCCTGACGACGGGCGAGCCCGATTTCGCCACCCCCGCCCATGCGGTCGAGGCCGCGCACCAGGCGGCGCTGAAGGGCGAGACGAAGTATCCGGCCCAAGGCGGCACGCCGGCCCTGAAGGCCGCGGTGCAGCGCAAGTTCAAGCGCGACAACGGGCTGGATTACGCGCTGGACGAAATCCTCGTCACCAACGGCGGCAAGCAGGCCATCTTCAACGCCTTCATGGCAACGCTCGATCCCGGTGACGAGGTGGTGATCCCCGCCCCCTATTGGATCAGCTACGCCGATATGGCGAAGGTCGCCGGCGGCGTGCCGGTGACGGTGAACTGCCCGCAGAACAACGGCTTCAAGCTGCGCCCCGAGGACCTCGAAGCCGCCATCACCCCCAAGACCAAGTGGGTGATGCTCAACTTCCCGAACAACCCGACGGGCGCGGCCTGCTCGCGCGCGGAGATGAAGGCGCTGGCCGAGGTGCTGATACGCCACCCGCACGTCTGGGTCATGACCGACGATATGTACGAGCACCTCGTCTATGACGGCTTCGAGTTCTGCACGATCGCCGAGGTCGAGCCGGGCCTGAAGAACCGCACGCTGACCGTCAACGGGGCGTCGAAGACCTATGCGATGACCGGCTGGCGCATCGGCTTCTGCGGCGGGCCCAAGGCGCTGATCGCGGCGATGTTCAACATGCAGGGCCAGGCGACCTCGGGCGTATCCACGGTCGGCCAGGCGGCGGCGGTCGCGGCGCTGGACGGCCCGCAGGATTTCGTGGCCGAGCGCGCGGCCGAGTACAAGATCCGCCGGGACCTCGTGGTCGAGATGCTGAACCAGGCGCCGGGCATCGTCTGCCACAAGCCGGAGGGCGCCTTCTACGTGTTCCCGAACGTCGCCGGCTGCCTCGGCAAGACCAGCCCGGGCGGCAAGCGCATCGAGACCGACACGGACTTCGCCGCCGCCTTGCTGGACGAGGCGCATGTGGCCGTCGTGCAGGGCTCCGCTTACGGCATGTCCCCGTACGTTCGCATCAGCTACGCGACCGACCTGGAGAGCCTGCGCACCGCCTGCACGCGCATCCAGGAGTTCTGCCGCGGGCTGGCCTGATGCCGCTGGACGGCCTCAAGCTGCGCGCCGGCACCGATGAGGATGTCGGCGAGTATATCCGGCTGATCGGCGACGCCTGGGCCGAATTCCCCGGTGTCGTCTTCGATGTCGATGCGGAACTGCCGGAGCTTCGCACCCTGGCCTCGCACTTCGCCAAGCTCGGCGGTGTCCTGTGGCTGGCCGAGGACGGCCAGGGCATGATCGCCACGCGCCCCCTGCGCGAGGACGGTGCGTGGGAAATCTGCCGCATGTATGTGGCCAAGGCCGCGCGCGGGACCGGCCTCGCCCATCACCTCCTGACCGTGGCCGAGGATCACGCGCGGGCCGCCGGGGCGGAGCGCATGGTGCTCTGGACGGACACCCGATTCCAGGCCGCGCATACTTTCTACGAGAAGCGCGGCTATGTGCGGCAGGGTGCCATCCGCATCCTAGACGACCTCTCGAAATCGCTGGAGTTCCGCTACACCAAGCCCGCCCGTGGCCTGCTGGTGGAAGCTCTGGATGCGGCTGCGGCGGCGAGCGCGGAGCGGCGCTTTGCCGAGATCCTGATCGCCTGCGTCGCGGCGGGGGCTTCGGTCACCTTCCTGCATCCGCTCTCGAAGGAGAAGTCGCGCGGATATTGGAAGCGCGTCTCCACCGAGGTCGCGCAGGGGCATCGCGTGCTGCTCGGCGCCTGGGTGGATGGGGCGCTGGCGGGGACCGTGCAGCTCGATCTCGCCACGCCCGAAAACCAGCAGCACCGTGCCGATGTCGCCAAGCTCCTGGTCGATCCCGCCTATCGGCGGCGCGGCGTGGGCGAGGCGCTGATGCGCCGCGCGGAGCAGGCGGCGCAACGGCTCGGCCGGCGGCTGCTGACGCTCGACACCACCTTGGGCGACGAGGCCGAGCAGTTGTACCGCCGGCTGGGCTGGCAGGAGGCCGGGCGAATTCCTGCCTATGCGCGAGATCCCGCAGGGCAGCTTCGCGACACGGTGCTGTTCTTCAAGCCGCTCGCCTGAGCTTCATGGCTTTCTCCGCGCTCAAGGCCGCCATGCACATGCCGCGGTAGGCGCGGCTGCCGCGATGTGGATATGCTTCCGGGATAAGGGGGGAACCCCCCGAATTTTTGGGAGCAGACAATCATGAAGCGTCGCCACCTCGCGCAGGCCCTCGCCGCCGCACCCTTCCTGCCGGGCCTCGCTACAGCCCAGACGGCGGAATGGAAGCCCGACCGCCCGATCCGTTTCGTCGTCGGCTTCGCCGCGGGGGGAAGCACCGATAGCTCCGGCCGCGTTGTCGCCGACGGCATCAGCAGCCTTCTCGAACAGCCCGTGGTCGTCGAGAACCGGGTGGGCGCGTCGGGCAACATCGCATCCGAATTCGTGGCGCGCAGCGCGCCGGACGGATACACCTTCGTCGTCGCCTCCGTGGGCACCCATGCGACGAACCAGTTCCTGTTCCGCAACATGGGCTTCCATGTGGTCCGCGACTTCACGCCCGTTTCGCTCGTGGTGGTGAGCGGCGCGCTGCTGGTGGTGCATCCCTCGGTTCCCGTCCGCAACCTCGTGGAATTCATCGCCTACGCGAAGGCCAATCCCGGCAAGCTCAACATGGGCACTGCCGGCCCCGGCAGCACCCAGCATTTCGCCGGTGCGCTGTTCGAAGAAAGGGCGGGCGTGCGGTTCACCCACATCCCCTATCGCGGCGGGGCGCCGGCCATGACCGACCTCGTCGGCGGCAGGCTCGACGTCATCTTCTCGCCGCTGGCCGAGGTGCTGCCCTTCGTGCGCGCCGAGCAGGTCCGCGCCCTCGGCGTCACCCGCCCCGAGCGCATGCCGAGCCTGCCCGACATGCAGACCATCGCCGAGACGGTGCCGGGCTACGACTTCAGTGGCTGGATCGGCATCTTCGGACCCGCCGGGCTGCCGGAGCCGATCGTCCGGCGCATGTCCAGCGTCATCGCCGAGGCGGTACGGTCGCCGCGCACGGGCGGCCGGCTGGAGACGCTCGGCTACATGCCTGTCGGCGGCCCGCCGGAAGCCATGGCGGAGATGCAGCGCCAGGACGTGATCCTGATGGAGGAGCTGGTGAAACTCACCGGCGCTACAGGCGACTAGTGGCGCCTCCGGCGCCACGGCGACTAGGCGACTTGGACAAATTCAGAGCATGGCTTCCACGCCGATCCGATTCATGTCGCCGTCGAGAGGCTCGACGTATGAACTGCTCAGCCCGACAACCGCGATCACAGCTTGGGAGCCGTTCTGACAACATCCTAGCCTTTCCGGCTGGCACAACGTTTAGGGCCGACATCTAACTTGATCGTGCCGAAACATGCGCCGGCGGATAAGCGTGAGCCACTCTACGTGAGCGCTCCGTCGACGAGGTAAACTCGATTATGAGTGCGGCCGGAAATAAAAGGACGATCACGATATGGCTGAGTTAGGCGAGAGCTGGCGCGACAGGCAGAAGCATATTGAAGGTGCCGGAAACGAGTTCGCAGAGAATTATCGGAAGGGAGAGGAAGTCGCTGCAAATATAGTCCGAGACGGGCTGAAAATGCTTGCATTGATTAACTCTGGCGCCATCGTCTCAATGCCTGCCATCGTTGGGGCGCTATTTTCCGGAAATGCCGCAGTTAAAGCTGCGCTGATCTGGCCGATGGCTGCATTTGTACTCGGTTTAGTGATGGCATGCGGATCTATATACGGTTCATGTTTTGCCATGTGCTATCATATCGACGCAAACAGAGAGAACGCACGGCTATATAAAGCGCAGGTATTCGAGGTTATCTATCCAAACGCAGAAGTAAAGAGCCCGGCCCACAAATCCAAGGTGACCCGTAACTGGAGGATTTATAGTCGGATTAGAGTAATATTAATGTTTACTACATCCATCTCACTCTTGGCATTCATCAGCGGAGCAGGGGCCGTGTTCTGGATGGTAAGTCGTACCCCAGCGACTGGCCTCAACAACTAGCGCCACCAAGATGAGCTGCATGCTACAAACACAAATCGGTCGCACTCCGAATACTCGCGCGGCGCCGTCTCAGTAGCCCGCGTTCGCGTGCGGTGCATCTGTCGAGTAAGTCGCCACGAGAATCAGGACGAGCGCAACCGCTTCGCCACTCGAACCGGCCAGCATTGTCTGGCGAGGCGGCCCCGTTGAGTGACCGCGACCGCGGTCCTATGAGTTCAGGTCCTAGTTGCTGCCCGGGGCCCGGCCCCCGGTGCAGCCGGTAAAGGCCGGAGACGCCATGCCCGTCTTGAAGGCGCGCACGCGCTGGGCGCTGCTGCCATGGGTGAAGCTCTCGGGCACCACCTGGCCGCGGCCGCGCGATTGCAGCCGGTCGTCGCCGACGGCGGCTGCCGCGCCGAGGCCGCTCTCCACGTCGCCGTCCTCGAGGATGTTGCGCATCTCCTCGGCGCGCCGCGCCCAGAAGCCGGAGAGGCAATCGGCCATCAGTTCCGTACGGACCGAGATGGCATTGGCCTCGCGCTGCCCGGCCGCCTGCTGGCCCTGATTGGTGCGCAGGATGCCGAGCTGGTTCTGCACGTGATGGCCGACCTCATGCGCGATCACATAGGCGCGGGCGAATTCGCCGGGCGCGCCGAGGCGCTGCTCCATCTCCCGGAAGAAGGAGAGGTCGATGTAAACGCGCTGGTCGTTCGGGCAGTAGAACGGCCCCATGGCGGATTGGGCGGCGCCGCAGCCGGACTGGACCCCGCCGGTGAAGAGCACGAGGCGCGGCGCCTCATAGGCTCTGCCCGAGCGCGCGAACTCGGCGGTCCAGACATCCTCCGTGCTCGCGAGGATGCGGCTGACGAAGGTGACCCTGGGATCGTCCGATGGCGGGGATGCGACGGATCGCTCTTGCTGCTGCTGGGTGGCCGGGGCGTTGCCGCCGATACCGCCGCTGCCGTCCAGGCCGGCGAGGATCACGCTCGGGTCCACGCCGAAGAGCAGCGAGACGACCACAACCGCAATCAGGCCAAAGCCGCCGATCCCGCCGGCACGCCCGATGGGGAATCCGCCGCCACCGCCGCCACCCTGGCCGCGCCGGTCTTCGAGATTTGAGCTTTCGCGTTCGTTGTCCAGCTTCACGCCGTCGGTCCTCAGCGCCTCAGGCGCGTTCGAGAATGCTCACGTAGTTCGCCACCGCAGCACCCCCCATGTTGAACACGCCGGCCTGATCGGCCTTGGGGAGCTGCATGTCGCCCGCCTCGCCGGTGAGTTGCATCGCGGCGAGGACGTGCATGGAAACGCCGGTGGCGCCGATTGGATGCCCCTTCGACTTCAATCCGCCCGAACGGTTGACCGGGAGGCGGCCGTCCCGGGCGGTCCAGCCTTCCAGCACGGCGCGGCTGCCCTGGCCCTCCGGGGTCAGGCCCATCGCCTCGTATTCGATGAGCTCGGCGATGGTGAAGCAGTCGTGCACCTCGGCGAAGGACAGGTCGCCGATCGCCATGCCGGCTGCGTCCAGTGCGCGGGACCAGGCCTCGCGGGCGCCCTCGAAGCGGATGATGTCGCGCCGGGCGATGGGCAGGAAGTCGTTCACCTGGGACGTCGCGCGGAAGCGCACGGCGCGGCGGGCGGAGGCGGCCACGTCGCCCTCGGCGATGATGATGGCGGCCGCGCCGTCCGAGACCAGGCTGCAATCGGTGCGCTTCAGCGGGCGCGCGACATAGGGGTTCTTCTCGCTCTCGTTGCGGCAGAAGTCGTAGCCGAGGTCCTTGCGCATCTGGGCATAGGGATTGTCCACGCCGTTGCGGTGGTTCTTCGCGGCGATCGCGGCCAGCGCGTCGGAGGCGTCGCCGTGGCGCTGGAAATAAGCCTCGGCGATGCGGCCGAAGACGCCGGCGAAGCCCGCCTCGATGCTGGATTCCGTCTTGAGATAAGAGGCCGAGAGCAGGATCTCGCCCACGCGTGGACCGGGCGTGGAGGTCATCTTCTCGACGCCGACCACCAGCGTGACCTTGCCCCGCTTGGCGCCGAGATAGTCGAGCGCGCCGTGGATGGCCGCACTGCCGGTGGCGCAGGCGTTCTCATAACGGGTGGCGGGCTTGAAGCGCAGCTCCGGCACGGCCTGGAAGACCAGGGAGGACGGGAAGTCCTGCTGCTGGAAGCCGGCGTTGAAGGTGCCGAGGAAGACGGCATCGACCTCGTGGGGCTCCAGCCCGGCATCGGCGATGGCCTCGCGCGCGACGAGGCCGATCAGCGCCTCGGCATCGGGCGCCTCTTCGAGCTTGCCGAAGCGGCTATGGGCCCAGCCGATGATGGCGGCGCCGTGTTGGGGTGCGGACATGATGCTCTCCCTCGCTTTGGAGGAAGGCTAGGCCGATTCGGCAGGTGAACCAACTTCGGCCTTGACGTGAAGTTGTCCGGTCCTATGTATGGGGCGTCGCGCGCGTAACATGCCCCGGCAGCTTGCCTACTTCACCTTCGACCGGCCGTCCCAACTGGGGCGGCTTTTTTTTGCTCAATCGGGAATTAGCAGGCTGACGGCGGCCTGGGCGGCAATGCCCTCGCCGCGCCCGGTGAAGCCTAGCCGTTCGGTGGTCGTCGCCTTCACGCCGACGCGCTTGACCTCCACGCCCATAAGCTCGGCCAGCCGCACCATCATGGCCTGGGCATGCGGGCCGATCTTGGGCTGCTCGCAGATCAGCGTGACGTCGGCATTCACCAGCATGCCGCCCCGCGCGGCGATCCGGCCGGCGGCGTGGATGAGGAACTGGGCGCTGTCGGCGTCCTTCCACTTCATCTGCGAGGGCGGGAAGTGGCGGCCGATATCGCCCTCCGCCAGGGCGCCGTAGATCGCATCGCAGAGCGCGTGAATGCCGACATCCGCATCCGAATGCCCCTCCAGCCCCAGCGTATGGGGCACGGTGATGCCGCAGAGGACAAGCGGCCGGCCCTCCACCAGGCGGTGCACGTCGAAGCCGGTGCCGATCCGGGGCATCAGGCGGGGCAGGAGGGAGGCTTCCACGCGGGTCAGGTCCTCGGGAAAGGTGATTTTGATGTTGCTCTCATGGCCGGGAATGAGCGCCACGCGCTCGCCCCGCCATTCCAGGAGCTGGGCGTCGTCGGTGGCCTCGGCAGTGGCGGCGTCATGGGCGTCGCGCAGGGTGGCGAAGCGGAAGGCCTGGGGTGTCTGGGCCCGGAAGAGGCCGGCGCGTGGCACCGTCTCCTCGATACCGTCAGCGGAACCCCGCTTGAGCGTATCCGAGACCGGCTGGGCCGGGATGGCGCCGGACGACTGCGCCAGCGCGGCCAGCAGGGCGGCAATCGTGCCTGGGGGGATGATCGGCCGCGCCGCGTCATGGACCAGCACCACATTGGGCGCGAGCGATGCCAGGGCCGCCAGCCCGGCCTTGACGCTGGCTTGCCGCGTGGCGCCGCCGGCCACCGGCGGCAGGTGGGGCAGCCCCTCCAGCATCGCCGCGATGCGGCCCTCCTCGCCGGCCGCGCAGACCGGCTGGAGGTGGCTGATATGGCCGCCTTCCAGCAGCGCCTCGGCCGCGACGCGGAGCACGGGGCGGCCCAGGAGCAGCGCGTATTGCTTGGGTTCGGGGGCGCCGAAGCGCTCGCCGCGCCCCGCGGCCATCAGAAGGGCGGCGATCATGATGGCTCCCGCTTAGGCCAGATCGGCAGGGTTGCGGAAGCCGGGGCGTCGATTCTCCTTCCGCCGGCACCGCTGACGTGGACGTGGCGCGTGTTTTTGCCTATGTCTGCTCAAATGATGAGCAACCGCCTCCGGCCCATCGTGCTCTCGCGCGATGTGACCATTGAAACGCCTGTCATCCTCGCCCCCATGTCCGGCGTGACGGACCTGCCCTTCCGCCGCTTGGCCCGCGCGGAGGGCACCGGCCTCGTCGTCAGCGAGATGATCGCCTCGGCCGCCATGGTGCGCGAGAACTGGCAGAGCCTGAAGATGGCCGAGACCGAAGACGGCTTCGGCGCGCCCTCCTCCGTGCAGCTGGCCGGCTGCGAGCCCGGGGTGATGGCCGATGCCGCCCGCCTCGTGGTGGATCGCGGCGCCGCCATCGTCGACATCAACTTCGGCTGCCCGGTGAAGAAGGTGGCGCTCGGCCAGAGCGCCGGCTCTGCGCTGATGCGCGACGAGGTCCGCGCCGCGGCGATCCTGGAGGCCACGGTGAAGGCCGTGAACGTCCCGGTCACGGTCAAGATGCGGATGGGCTGGGACCATACCAGCCTGAACGCCGCCAAGCTGGCCCGGATCGCCCAGGAATGCGGGATCCGCATGGTGACGATCCATGGCCGCACCCGGCAGCAGCTCTACACCGGGGTCGCCGATTGGGACTTCATCGCCTCGGTGAAGGATGCCGTAAGCATTCCCGTCATCGCCAATGGCGACATCCTGACGGTCGATGATGCACAGGCCGCGATGCAGCGCTCCGGCGCCGATGGCGTGATGATCGGGCGAGGCTGCTACGGCCGGCCCTGGTTCCCCCGCCAGGTCGCCGCCTTCCTGCGCGACGGCACGCGGTTGCCTGACCCGACGATCGAGGAGCAGCTCGCCATCCTCCTGACCCACTACCGCGCCATGCTGGAGCATCACACCAACGGATACGGCGTGCGGATGGCCCGCAAGCACATCGCCTGGTACTCGCGCGGCCTGCCCGGCAGCGCCGAGTTCCGCGCCGTCGTGAACCGCGTGGAGACGCCGGAGGAGGCGGAATCGCTCATCCTCCGCTACTACGGCGGCCTGATCGAAAGCGGCACCGAAATTCTCCGTGAGGCGGCATGAGCGGCGTCATCAGCAAGGTGGCGGCCCTGGCGCGCCGCCCGCGCGGCCTGCCGCTGCCGGATTCGACGACCATCCTCTCCGCTTTGCCCATGCCGGCCATCGTGCTCGACGCCGAGGACCGCTTCCGCTTCGCCAATCCCGCCGCCGAGCTCTTCTTCCAGCACTCCAGCCAGACCTTGCAGAACATGTCCCTGGCCGAGCTGCTGCCGCCGGACAACCGCATCTTCGCGCTGCTCCACCAGGTCCGCCGGCAGGACAGCCCCATCGCCGACCACGACCTCACGCTCGAGAGCCCGCACATGCACCGCCATGGCGTCTCCGCCCATTGCGCGCCCATGCCCGACCTTCCCGGCGGCGTGGTGCTGACGCTGCAGGACGGCTCGACGGCCGCCATGCTCGACCGCCAGCTGCACTTCCTCGGCGCGGCACGCGGTGCGACGGCCATGGCGGCGATGCTGGCGCATGAGGTGAAGAACCCGCTCTCGGGCATCCGCGGCGCCGCCCAGCTGCTGGAGCAGGGCGCGTCCGAGGGCGACCGCGAACTCTGCCTGCTGATCCAGGAGGAGAGCGACCGCATCCGCAAGCTCGTAGACCGGATGGAGATGTTCTCCGACCGCCCGATCGACCGGCGCGCGGTGAACATCCACTCCGTCCTCGACCATGTGCGGCGGGTCGCGCAGACCGGCTTCGCCTGCCACCTGCGCATCACCGAGGAATACGACCCCTCGCTGCCCGCCGTCTGGGGCGACCGCGACCAGCTTGTGCAAATTCTGCTGAACCTTGTGAAGAACGCGGCCGAGGCCGTCAGCGAGGGCGGCGCCAGCGGCGGCCCGGGCGAAATCCAGCTCGCCACCGCCTATCACCATGGCGTGCGCATCGCCGTGCCCGGCAGCACCGAGCGCGTGCATCTGCCGCTCCAGGTGATGGTGCGCGACAACGGGCCGGGCATCCCCGAGCCGCTCCGCAGCACGCTCTTCGAGCCCTTCGTCACGACCAAGCGGGGAGGGCAGGGCCTCGGCCTCGCGCTCGTCGCCAAGCTCGTCGCCAATCTCGGCGGGCTGATCGAATGCGACAGCCGCCCCGGCCGCACCACCTTCCGCCTTTCCCTGCCGGCGCCTCCACCTGGCGAGCCGGGCCATGAGAGTGACGAATGAACGAATCACGCACCATCCTCATCGCCGATGACGACCGGGCGATCCGCACCGTCCTCTCCCAGGCGCTGACGCGCGCCGGCTACAATGTGCGTGCCACCTCTTCCGCCGCCACGCTCTGGCGCTGGGTGGAGGATGGCGAGGGCGACCTCGTGGTCACCGATGTCGTGATGCCCGACGAGAACGGGCTGGACCTGCTGCCCCGCATCAAGCGCATCCGCCCGGACCTTCGGGTCGTGGTGATGAGCGCGCAATCCACCTTCACCACCGCGGTGAAGGCCGCCCAGCGCGGCGCCTTCGAATACCTGCCCAAGCCCTTCGACCTGAAGGAGCTGCTGAGCGTCGTCGAGCGCGCCTTGGCCCAGCCCGCCACGGCCACCCCGCCCGACCAGGAGGCCGAGCCCGGCGAGCGCCTGCCGCTGATCGGCCGCAGCACCGCCATGCAGGAGATCTACCGCACCGTCGCGCGGCTCACGACGGCCGACCTCACGGTCATGGTCACCGGCGAGAGCGGCACCGGCAAGGAGCTGATCGCCCGCGCCCTTCATGACTACGGCAAGCGCCGGCAGGGGCCGTTCGTCGCCATCAACATGGCGGCCATCCCGCGTGAACTCATCGAGAGTGAGCTCTTCGGCCATGAGCGGGGCGCCTTCACCGGCGCGCTGACCCGCGGCGTCGGCCGCTTCGAGCAGGCCGCCGGCGGCACGCTCTTCCTCGACGAGATCGGCGACATGCCGGCCGAGGCCCAGACCCGCCTGCTGCGCGTCCTCCAGGAGGGCGAGTTCACCACCGTCGGCGGCCGCCAGCCGGTGAAGGCCAATGTCCGCATCGTCGCCGCGACCCATCGCGACCTCCGCGCCTCGATCCGCGCCGGGCTGTTCCGCGAGGACCTGTTCTACCGCCTGAACGTGGTGCCGATCCGCCTGCCGCCGCTGCGCGAGCGGACCGAGGACATCCCCCTGCTGGCACGGCACTTCCTCGATCGCGCCCGGGCCGCCGGCTTGGCGCAGAAATCGCTGAGCCCCGAGGCGATGGAGCGGCTGAAGCGCCACGCCTGGCCGGGCAATGCGCGCGAGCTGGAAAACCTGATGCGGCGGCTGGCGGCGCTCTATCCGCAGGAGATCCTCGGCGAGGAGGCCGTGGCCGCCGAACTGGCCGAGGCCGAGGCCCCCGCCGACGGCGCGCCCCGCAGCAGCGAGACGCTGGAGCAGGCGGTCGAGCGCCACCTCAAGCTGTTCATGGCGGCGCATAAGGACGGCATGCCGATCCGCGACCTGCACGACCGCGTGATCTCCGAGGTCGAGCGGCCGTTGCTGCGGCTCGCGCTCAGCGCCACGCGGGGCAATCAGATCAAGGCGGCGGCGCTGCTTGGGCTGAACCGCAACACGCTGCGCAAGAAGCTGCGCGACCTCGAACTCCCCGTGGTGCGAGGCCTTTCATGACGGCGGGCCGCTGAGCATGTCCACGGCAGCCCCCCGCATTCGCGTGCCGCTGCTACGGCGGATGGCCGATATGCTGCTGGGCCGCGGCGTCACGCTCGGCCTCGCCATCGGCGCGCTGCTCATGGGCATCGCGACCTTCGTCCTGCTCTCCGACGGCAGCCCCTTCGGGCCGACGCGGCCGGGGCAGGTGGTCGGCATCTTCCTGGTCAACCTCTCGATTATCCTGCTGCTGGTGGCCTCGCTGGCCGGCCAGCTGGTGCGCGTCTGGGCGGAGCGGCGGCGCGGCTCGGCGGGGTCGCGGCTGCATACGCGGCTGGTGCTGCTGTTCTCGGTGGTGGCGGTCGTGCCCGCCATGCTGGTCGCCGGGTTTTCGGTCGGCTTCTTCAATCTCGGCATCCAGGCCTGGTTCAGCGACCGCGTGCGGACCGCACTCGAGGCCTCGCTGGTCGCCAGCCGCGCCTATTTCGAAGAGCACCAGAACAATATCCGCGCCGATGCGCTGGCCATGGCCAACGACCTCAACCGCGCCGTGGTGCTGCTGCCCGAGCAGAGCCTAGCCTTCGCCCGCGTGCTCAGCACCCAGGCCAGCACCCGCGGTCTGACCGAGGCCGTGGTGTTCGAGCCGCTGCTGGGCCGCATCGTGGCGCATGCCGGCGTCAGCTCCGCCTTCCAGCTCTCGCCGCCGCCGGATTGGGCGATGGAACTTGCCACCAACGGCGAGGTCGCCGTCGTCGCCGTCGAGGAGGAGAACCGCGTCCGCGCCGTCATCGCGCTGACGCCAACCTCGGGCTTGCAGCTGATGATCGGCCGCCCCGTGGATGCCTCGGTGCTGGAGCATATGCAGCGCACGGAACAGGCGGTCACGGCCTACCAGCAGATCGACCGGAACCGGGAAGGGCTGCAGATCACCTTCGTGATGATCTTCGCCATCGGCTCGCTCCTGGTGCTGCTGGCGGCGGTGTTGATCGGCCTCGTCCTCGCCAACCAGCTGGCCGGACCCATCTCGCGCCTCATCGCTGCCGCCGAGCGTGTGCGCGGGGGCGACCTTTCGGTGCGGGTGGAGGAGGGCGATGCGGATGACGAGGTCGGCAGTCTCAGCCGCGCCTTCAACCGCATGACCAACCAGCTCGCGGCCCAGCGCAGCGAATTGCTGGAGGCGTATCGCCAGATTGCCGAGCGTCAGGGCTTCACCGAGGCCGTGCTGGGCGGGGTTTCCGCCGGCATCGTGGGCCTCGACGCCGAGTTGCGTGTGAACCTCCCCAACCGCAGCGCCAGCCAGCTGCTCGGCGTGGATCTGGAGCGGGAAATCGGCCGCCCGATGGCCGAGATCGCGCCGGCATTCGCCGGACTACTCGCCCAGAAGGGCGCCACGCGCACCGCCGAAATCCGCGTCGGCCCGCCCAATGCGCGGCGGACGCTGATGGCGCGGCTCTCGCCGGAGATGGAGCATGAGGGCCATGTTCTGACATTCGACGACATCTCCGCACTCCTGACCGCGCAGCGGCAGGCGGCATGGGCCGATGTGGCGCGGCGAATCGCGCACGAGATCAAGAATCCGCTGACGCCGATCCAGCTCAGCGCCGAGCGGCTGAAGCGCCGCTACCTCAAGCAGATCACCGACGATCCCGAGACCTTCACGGCCTGCACGGATACGATCGTGCGTCAGGTTGGCGATATTGGGCGCATGGTGGACGAATTCAGTGCATTCGCGCGCATGCCGCAGCCGGTGATTCGCACCGAGGAGATGCGGCGAGTGGTGCGGGAGGCCCTGGTCTTGCAGCAGAATGCCCGTCCCGAGATCGAATGGATCACCGACCTGCCGGATCATCCCGTTCACGCCGCCTGCGACCGCCGCCTCATCAACCAGGCGCTGACCAATCTCCTGAACAATGCCGCTGATGCCATTGCCATGCGCGTGCAGCGCGACGAGGATGAGCATGGCCTACCGCGGCCCCGCCCCTTGGGGCATATTCGTGTGGGCCTGCAGCCGGAGGGCGAGATGCTCGTCATCGCGGTTGAGGACGACGGTATCGGGCTGCCGCCCGGCGTGGAACTGGACCGACTGACGGAGCCCTATGTGACGCACAAGACAAAGGGAACAGGTCTCGGCCTCGCCATCGTGAAGAAGATCATGGAGGACCACCGGGGCCGCATCGAGCTCGGCGATGCCAAGACCGGAACCGGCGTTCGTGCCGAACTCTTCCTGCCCGCCCGTGATGTGGACGCCGTCGAAGGCGAAGTGATGGAGCGCGGCCATGGCGCATGACATCCTGATCGTCGACGACGAGCCCGATATCCGCTCGCTGATCGACGGCATTCTCTCCGACGAGGGATACGAGACCCGGCAGGCGCATAATTCCGACGCCGCCATCGCGCATTTCCGGGCGCGGCGGCCTTCGCTGGTCATCCTCGACATCTGGCTGACGAATTCGCGGCTCGACGGCCTCGGCATTCTCGATGCGCTGCATCGCGAGGAGCCGCATGTGCCCTGCGTGATGATCTCGGGCCATGGCTCCATCGAGACGGCGGTGCAGGCGATCCAGCAGGGCGCCTACGACTTCATCGAAAAGCCCTTCAAGAGCGACCGCCTGCTGCTCATCGTCTCCCGGGCGCTGGAAGCGGCGAAGCTGCGGCGCGAGATCAGCGACCTGCGGCTGCGGGCGGGGTCCGAGATGGACCTCGTCGGCGTGTCGCAATCCATGGTGCAGATGCGCGCGGCCATCGAACGCGTGGCGCCGACCAATTCGCGCGTGCTCATCAGCGGCCCCGCCGGCACCGGCAAGGAGGTCGCGGCGCGGATGCTGCACGCCCGCTCCCGCCGGTCGGACGGGCCCTTTGTCGCGCTGAACTGCGCCACGCTGAACCCCGCCCGCATCGAGGAGGAGCTCTTTGGCGTCGAGCCCGCCGGCGATCAGCCGCGCCGCGCCGGCACGCTGGAGCGCGCCCATGGCGGCACGCTGCTGCTGGACGAAGTGGCCGACATGCCTCTGGAGACCCAGGGCAAGATCGTTCGCGCCCTGCAGGAGCAGGGTTTCGAGCGCATCGGCGGCGCTACCCGCGTGAAGGTGGATGTGCGCGTCATCGCCACCACCAATCGCGACCTGCAATCCGAGATCACCGCCGGGCGTTTCCGCGAGGACCTGTTCTACCGCCTCTCGGTCGTGCCGTTGCGGATGCCCGCACTGCGCGAGCGGCGTGAGGACGTGCCCGCGCTCGCGCGGCATTTCATGTCGCGTTCCATCGAGACCTCGGGGCTCGCGCCGCGTAGCTTGGCCGAGGACACCATCGCGGCGCTGCAGACCTATGAATGGCCGGGCAATGTGCGCCAACTGCGGAACCTCATCGACTGGCTGCTGATCATGACGCCGGGCGATGCGGGTGCGCCGATTCGCGCCGAAGCTCTGCCTCCGGAGATCGTCTCGGCCGCGCCCTCGATGCTGCGGCTGGACCGGTCCAGCGAGATCATGACCCTGCCGCTGCGCGATGCGCGCGAGATGTTCGAGAAGCAGTATCTGGAGGCGCAGCTGCTGCGCTTCGGCGGCAATATCAGCCGGACCGCGAACTTCGTCGGCATGGAGCGGAGCGCGCTGCACCGGAAGCTGAAGTTCCTCGGCGTCCAGGCGGAAGACCGGGCGTCGGGGACGGCGTAGCCCTTCCTTTTCATCCCCTCTGCCGGAAAACCAGCATGTCCAGAATCGCCTATGTGAACGGTGCCTATGTCGCGCAGCGCGACGCCTGCGTGAATGTCGAGGATCGCGGCTACCAGTTCGGCGACGGCATCTACGAAGTCGTGCACATTCATCGCGGCCGCTTCATCGACGAGGACCGGCATCTCGGCCGTCTCGAGCGTTCGCTGGCCGAAATTCGACTGCCCATGCCGATGCCGCGCGCGGCCTTGCGCTTAGTCTTGCTGGAGGTCGCGCGCCGAAATCGCGTAACCGCGGACGGGCTGGTCTATATGCAGGTCACGCGCGGGGTTTCCGCTCGCGACCATGCTTTCCCGAAGGTGCCGGTGCCGGTCGCGCTCGTGGTCACGGCCAAGCGCATCCCACCCTATCCGACCAACGTGGACAGCTTCGGCATCAGCGCCATCACCCATCCGGACCTGCGGTGGGAGCGGCGGGACATCAAGAGCATCAACCTGCTGCCGAACGTGCTCGCACGTCAGGCGGCGCGGGAGCAGGGCGCGGGCGAGGCGATCCTGTTCGACCCCGCGACCGGCGTGGTGAACGAGGGCGCGGCGACGACCTTGTGGATCGTGGATGCCGAGGGCGTGCTGCGCACGCGCCATCTGGACCACGTGATCCTGCCCGGCTGCACGCGCGGTGCGCTGATCGCGGAGCTGGAGGCGGCGGGCATCCCGTATGGCCTTGAGCCTTATAACCTCGACGAACTGAGGACGGCGCGCGAGGCGTTCCTGACCTCGGCGACTTCCTTCGTGAAGCCGATCCTGCGGATCGACGGCGTGGATGTTGCCGACGGCAAGGTGGGGCCGATGACGCGGCGGCTGTTCGATGTGTTCGCGCGGCATGTGCAGGCTAGCCTGGGCAACGCGGCTTGATACCCGCTCCTAAAGCTATCCTCTTCGACTGGGACAACACGCTGATCGACGGCTGGGCCGCGATCCAGGCGGGGTTGAACGCCGCCTTCGCGGCCTTCGGCAAGCCCGCCTGGTCACGCGAGCAGGTGCTGGCGAACGTGCGGAAATCGCTTCGTGACAGCTTTCCCGAACATTTCGGCGATGAGTGGGAGCGCGCGCGGGATATCTTCTACGAAGCCGTGCGCGCGACGCATTTGGAGGTGATCCGCCCGCTGCCGGACAGCATCGCGATGCTCGACGCCGTGGCGCATCTTCCGCTCGGCGTCGTCTCCAACAAGCAGGGGCCGCTGCTGCGTGCGGAGGCCGCGCATCTCGGCTGGAACGTACGATTCGGCTCGCTGATCGGCGCCGGCGATGCCATGGCCGACAAGCCCTCGGGCATGCCGCTGCACCTCGCGCTCAAGAGCATGGGGCTGATGGCCGGCCCCTCCATCTGGTATGTCGGCGACACCTCCATCGACATGCAGGCGGCGCGTGCGGCGGGTTGTACGGCTGTCTTGCTCGGCGATGCCGCGCATGACGGCGGTGTGGCCGCAGTTAGTCCGGACATCGACTTCGCGGACGGGGTGGCACTGGCCCGATGGGTCGGGGCCCTGGACAAGCAGGGCTAGAGGCCCGACATTCGGCCCTCGCAGCGAGGGTCAAAGACCCCGCATTCAAGCATCTAAGAAGAAGAAGGAGGCCATCATGGCCGAGAAATCCCAGAACGTGCAGGACGTGTTCCTGAATCACGTTCGCAAAAGCAAGACGCCCGTGACGGTCTTCCTCGTCAATGGCGTCAAACTCCAGGGCATCATCACCTGGTTCGACAATTTCTCGGTGCTTTTGCGCCGGGATGGTCATACCCAGCTGGTGTACAAACATGCCATCAGCACGGTCATGCCGGGCGCGCCGATCATGCTGTTCGATCCGCTGGCAGCGGGTGCCGCGGCGCCCGCACCTGCGGCAGGAACGGGTGCACCGGTTCGGGAATCGACCCTGACCATGGCACGGGAGCCAGCAACTGCCCGCGACGAATGAAGACACCACGGCGCGGCCCACCCGCGCCGCCGTCGTTCTGCCCTTCGAGCGAACGGCGCGTTCCAACGTGCTGGAATTCGCCCCGACGGGCGGGATGCCGCGTGCGGCCGAGGCACGGCTGGCCGAAGCCGTAGGGCTCGCCGCTTCCATCGGCGTGACCGTCGTGCATTCCGCGATCCATCCGCTGCGCCAGCGCCGGCCCTCGACCCTGATGGGCGAGGGGCAGGTGGCGATGGTGAAGCAGGCGCTGGAGGAGCAGGGCGCGACGCTCGTCGTCGTCGATGCCGCGCTGACGCCGGTGCAGCAGCGCAACCTCGAGCGCGACTGGGGCGCGAAGGTCATCGACCGGACCGGGCTCATCCTGGAGATCTTCGGCCAGCGGGCCCGCACGCGCGAGGGCGCGCTGCAGGTCGAGCTGGCGCATCTGGAATACCAGCGCACGCGGCTCGTGCGGTCCTGGACCCACTTGGAGCGGCAGCGCGGCGGCTTCGGCTTCCTCGGCGGCCCGGGTGAGAGCCAGATCGAAATCGACCGCCGCCTGATCGGCGAGCGCATCGTGAAGATCAAGCGCGAGCTGGAGCAGGTGCGCCGCACGCGCGGCCTGCACCGCAAGGCGCGTGAGCGCGTGCCTTATCCGGTGATCGCGCTCGTCGGCTACACGAACGCAGGCAAATCCACGCTGTTCAATGCGCTGACCGGTGCCGCCGTGTTTGCCCAGGATCAGCTCTTCGCCACGCTCGATCCGACGATGCGGCAGATCACGCTGCCCTCCGGCCGGCACGCGATTCTGTCCGACACGGTCGGCTTCATCTCGGACTTACCGACGCAGCTCATCGAGGCCTTCCGCGCCACGCTGGAGGAGGTCGCCGCCGCCGATATCATCCTGCATGTGCGCGACGTCGCGCATCCCGACAGCACGGCGCAGCGCAACGACGTGGCCGCGGTGCTGGATGAGATGTCCGAAGGCCCGGACGCGCCGCTCGATGTCGGATGGCGCGGGCGCATGATCGAGGTGCTGAACAAGGCCGACCTGCTGGGCGGCACCGAGGCGATCGCGGCCCGCGCGGATCACGGCCTGGCCGTCTCCGCGCTGACCGGCGAGGGGCTGGACGGGCTGCGCGAGGTCCTGGACGAACGGCTTTCCTCCAGCATGCTCACCGAGCGCTTCGAATTCCCCGCCGAGGACGGCGCGCGTCTGGCCTGGCTGTACCGCCACGGCGAGGTCGTGGAGCGCGCCGAGAGGGACGGGCAGATCCACATCACCGTGCGGCTGTCGCCCTCGGACCGGGCACGCTACGCACAGCTGTCATGAAGATCACCGCGCAACAGGCCGACGACGTCGCGGCCCTGCTGCGGGACACCGCGCGGGCCGAGATCCTGCCGCGCTTTCGCCGCCTCGCGGCCGGCGATATCCGCACCAAATCCAGCCCGCGCGATCTCGTGACGGAGGCCGACGAATCCGCCGAGCGCGTCATCGCGGCGTCGCTGGCTGAGCGGTTTCCCTCCGCCATGATCCTCGGTGAGGAAGCGGCCGCGGCCGACCCCTCGCTGCTGGTGAAGATGGCCGATGCGGAGCTCTGCTTCATCATCGACCCCGTGGACGGCACCGCGAATTTTGCGGCCGGCGTGCCGCTCTTCGGCGTGATGGTCGCGGCGGTCCGCAACGGCGAGACCATCGCCGGTTGGATCCACGATCCCATGGGCGACGACACCGTGATCGGCCTGCGCGGCGAGGGCGCCTGGGTGCAGTCCGAGGACGGCACGCGCCGCGATTGCGCCGTGGCGCCGGCGGTGCCGCTAGGCTCGATGGTGGGCGCGATTTCCTGGGGCTTCATGCCGGCGGAGCGCAAGGCGCGCATCCTGCCGCGCCTGGCATTGCTCGCGGGAACGCTGAACTTCCGCTGCGCCGCGCATGAGTATCGGCTGGCGGTGACGGGCGGGGCGCATCTGCTGGTCTACAACAAGCTGATGCCCTGGGATCACGCGGCCGGGGTGCTGATCCATGCCGAGGCGGGCGGCTATTCGTCCCAGTTCGACGGCAGCGCCTATTCGCCAAACCGCCACACGGGCGGGCTGATCTGCGCGCCCGATGCGGCGAGCCACGCCGAGGCGCTGCGGGCGCTTATCGGCGCGGATTAGGGCCGTCGCCCGACCGGAGGATGTCCTCCGATCGGGCATTGCCGCTCAGTAGCGGTTGTAACCGCCGCGACCGCGACCGCCGCCGCCGCCATAGTTGCGCTGCTGCGACTGGTCGTAGAGGTAGCCGCCGGCTCCGCCGACACCCGCGCCAAGCAGGGCGCCGAGGCCCGCATTACCGCTGAAGGAGCCGAGGATGCCGCCGATGGCGCCGCCGCCGAGGGCGCCCGTCGCGGTCCGCTGCTGGGTCGCGTTCATACCGGCGCAGCCCGATAGGCCCAGGCTGGCGACGAGGAGGATTGCAAGACGTGTTGAGCGCATGATGGCCTCCTGTTCTCAGCGATGCGCGCGCGGGGCGCGGGCCGTGGGCGTGGCGGGGGCGCAAGGGAAGCTCGCCTGCGCCCAGCGCAGCAGCGCATCCAAAGCGGGCTCGGCATTGTAGCTCGGGTTCTCACGGACCCAGCGGGCGAAGGCGATGCCGGACTGTGCGACCGTCGGCCCGGGATTCGGCGCGCAGAAGAGCGGGCGCATCGGGCTGTTCGCGGGGTGGAGGAGCGCATGGTACTGGCCGGCGCTCGTCAGAAATCCCTGGCAATAGGCGATGGCCTCGAGCCGCGGCACGCCGGTCCCGGCAGGATCGCAAACGGCGGCCAGATCGCTGGCGGTGCGGACATGGGTGACGGCCGGGCTTTGGCCGGCTTCGCCCTGCGTCATTCCCCCTTGGGCCATGGCGGCCGAACTGGCCACCAACATGGCCGCAGCGGCCACTGTCGCGATACGCTTCATCGTCTCTTCCCCTTGGAGAAATTAACTTAACAAAAGGTACAACTGCCCTGGTGGGGCAGAGTTGCCTGCACGCGCCGAATTGCATGCAGGCAATTGCGTCAGTCCAGCCCGAGTTGCTTCGCCAGATCGACGAAATCGGTGGCGACGGCATCCCAGGGATCCTCCGCGGTGAGGTTTTTCGTCTGCCCCGGCCCGTGCTCGGTCGGCCGTGCGACGAAGGCCGTCGATAGCCCCGCCATGCGGGCCGCCCGCAGATCGTCGTTATGCGCCGCGACGAGGCAGACCTCATGCGGTTCCATCGCCAGGACTTCGGCCGTGCGCGTGTAGCATTCCCGCTGCGGCTTGTAGGCCTGGACCGGCTCGGCCCCGAGGATGGCGTCCCACGGGATCATCGCGCGCTTGGCCATATTGGCCAGCAGCGCAATGTTGCCGTTGGAGAGCGGCGCCAGAAAATACTTGCGGCGCAGGCGCGACAACCCCAGCAGCACGTCCGGCCAGGGATCGAGCCGGTGCCAGGCGCGATTCAGGTGGTCGAGGTCGCCCTCGCTGGCGTCGGTGATGCCGATCTCCTTCAGCACCTTCTCCAGGCTCTCCCGGTGCAGGACGTCGAGCCGGGTGAAGGGACGGCGACCGGAGCGGCATTCCTCCATGCCGGGCTGGTAGAGCCGGCGCCAGGAATCCGCGACCGCGAAGGGATCGAGATCCGCGCGGCCATGCGCGGGGAGGAAGGCTGCGAACTCGCGGGCGATGCCGCTGCGCCAATCCACCACCGTGCCGAAGGTGTCGAAAACCAGGGCCTTGACCTGTTGCATCGCCATGTCAGCGCTATTCCTTCCCAGCACCAGATTCGCCGGGCTGCGCCCAACGCTTCTCGAATTCCCAGACCTCCGGGAACCCCATCAATTCGCAGATAGGGCCAAAGCCGTAGCTCTCATTTGCCGGCAGGCCATTGCTGTCGCCATGCTCTTTCAAGTGAGCGTAGGCGCGCTCCAGCGCGGCGGCGGCGGCCAGGAAGCCCACGGCCGGATAGATGGCGATGTCGTAGCCGATCTCCGCCAGCCGCGCCTTGGAGAGGATGGGCGTGCGCCCGCCCTCGACATTGTTGGCCAGCAGCGGCTTGTCGATCGAGCGGCCGATCTGCACCATCTCGGCCTCGCTCTCCGGGCTCTCGATGAAGACGACGTCGGCGCCGGCATCGCCATACATGCGGCCCCGGCGGATCGCCTCCTCCAGCCCCAGCCCGGTGCGTGCATCGGTGCGCGCGACGATCAGGAAATTCGGATCGGTCCGCGCCTCCGCGGCGACCTTGATCTTGAGCACCATGTCCTCGGCGGGGATGACGCGGCGGCCGGGGGTGTGGCCGCATTTCTTCGGCACCTCCTGGTCCTCTAGCTGGATCCCCGAGACGCCCGCGGCCTCGTAGCCCTTCACGGTGTGATGCACGTTCAGCAGCCCGCCGTAACCGGTATCGGCATCCGCGATGACCGGCGTCTTGGACATCCGCGCGAAGCGGCCGACGCGCTCGACCATCTCGGTATAGGTCGCGATGCCCGCATCCGCGACGCCGAGGCCGGAGGCGACCGTGCCGAAGCCGGTGACGTAGAGGCAGTCGAAGCCCATGCCGTCCGCCACCTTGGCGCTGATCATGTCGAAGATGCCGGGTGCGACGACGAATTTCTTCGCGTCGAAGCAGGCCTTGAGGGAGGGGTTCGCCATGTCGTTTTCCTAGGCTTTGGGGAGACGGCCGGCGGCAGCGGCCGCGGCCCAGAGGGTATCCTCGCGCTGCATCGCCGCCAGCGTGGCGGGCGGATCGCGCAGGTCGGGCTCGATGCCCATGGAGTTGAAGCGGGCGCGCAGCGTGGCGTCGGCATAGGCCGTGCGCAGCAGGCCGCCGATGCGGGCCATGATCGGCTCGGGGATGCCGGCGGGGCCAAGCAGCGCCACCCAACCGGGTAGGTCGAAATCGGGAATGCCCTGCTCCTGCATCGTTGGCACGTCCGGGAAGAAGGGCGTGCGCGTCGCGGTACTCACGGCGATGACCTTGCAGCGCCCCGAGCTCATATGCGGCACGGCGCTGGCGCTGCTGGTCCAGCCCAGCGGCAGGTGGCCGGCCACGATATCCGTCATGAGCTGGCTTCCGGCGCGGTACTGCACGTCCGGGATTTCGGCGCCGATCCGCCGCGCCATCTCCTGGCCGATGAACTGCGAAAGCGACTCCGTGCTGCCGGTGGAAAGCCGCGTCGGGTTCTCGCGCGCGAAAGCGGCCAGGCCTCGGATGTCGTTGAAGGGAAGGGTGTGCGAGGCCGCGAGCACCATGGTGCTGCGTGTCAGCATGGCGACGGGCGAGACGTCGCGGACGGGGTCGAACGGCATGCTCGGCAGCACGTGCTTGTTCATCACATGGGCAGAGACCACGGCCATCAGCGTGTGCCCGTCCGGCTCCGAGCGGACGACGACCTCGCTGCCGATGACGCCGGACGCGCCGGCGCGGTTCTCGACGACGACGGGGAAGGCGATGTGGGGACGCATGGCCTCGCCGATCGCGCGGGCCAGGATGTCGGTGCCGCCGCCGGCAGCATAAGGCACGATGATGCGAACGGGGCGCAGCGGCCAGGCAGGCTGGGCGCTGGCAAGGCCGGGAAGCAAGGCGGGCGCTGCCAGCAGAGTGCGTCTGCGGATCATGTTGGTTTCCTCCATTGCCCCAAGCTTCGCGCGGCTGCGGCCGGTGCGGAAGCCCTGCATCCGTGCAAAGTTCGCCGCATGGCTCTCAGCATCACCGTCATCGGTCTCGGCTATGTCGGCCTTCCCACCGCCGCCCTGCTCGCCAGCCGCGGGATGCGCGTGCACGGCGTCGATAGCAGCGCGCAGGTGCGTCAGACGCTGGCCAGCGGGCGCAGCCACATCGCCGAGGCGGATGTCGAGGCGCTGGTCGAACGCGCGCTGCGGGACGGGCTATTTACCCTGCATGCGGAGCCGCCGCCGGCGGACGTCTTCATCATCGCCGTGCCCACGCCGCTGGCCGCCGATCGCACGCCCGTGCTGGACCACGTGCTGGACGCGGCGCGCGCGCTGGCCCCGGCGCTGAAGGCTGGCGACCTGGTGCTGCTGGAGAGCACCAGCCCCATCGGCACCACCGCCCGAATCGCGAAGCTGCTCGCGGAGTTGCGGCCGGAGCTGCGCGACCTCGCCATCGCCTATGGGCCGGAGCGCGTACTGCCCAGCCGCATACTTGCCGAGCTGGTGGAGAACGACCGCGTCGCCGGCGGCCTGACGCCCGAGGCCACCGCGCGTGCCGTCGCCTTCTACCGGCTCTTCGTGCGCGGCGCCGTGCTGGGGACGGATGCGGCGACGGCGGAGATGGTGAAGCTCTCGGAGAACGCCTTCCGCGACGTGAACATCGCCTTCGCCAACGAGCTCTCGCTGATCGCGGACCGGCACGGGCTCGACGTGTGGAAGGTCATCGGGCTGGCGAACCGGCATCCGCGCGTGGATATCCTCAAGCCCGGTCCGGGTGTGGGCGGGCATTGCATCGCGGTCGATCCCTGGTTCCTCGCGCATGGCGCGCCCGGCGCCGCGCGGCTCATCCCCGCCGCGCGGGCGGTGGATGCGGCCAAGCGCGCCTCGGTGCTGGAACAGGCCTCTGCCCTTTGCGCCGCGGGCGAGCGGGTGATCTGCCTGGGTCTCGCCTTCAAGGCCGATGTCGAGGACCTGCGCGAAAGCCCGGCGCTTGCCATCGCCTCGGACCTCGCGCAGCGGCATCCAGGCCAGGTGATCCTGGTGGAGCCGCATCTGCATGCGGCACCGGCGGGGGTGGCGGCGCCGCTGCTCCCGCTCGAAGAAGCGCTGGCGGGGCCGGGGGCGCTGCTGGTATTGACGGACCATAGCGAATTCCGGCGCATCCCGCCCGCCTTGCTGGCGGGGCGCCGCATCATCGACACCCGCGGAATCTTCCGCACCCAGGAGAGCGTCTGATGCCCGATGGACATGTGACACTGCCCGCCCTCGCCGCCATCGAGGCGGTGGCGCGGACCTATCTCGACGGCCTCTACGAGGGCGACGGCGCGAAGATCGCCTCCGCCTTCCACCCGGTCGCGCATCTGTACAATGCGGTCGACGGCGACGTAATCGACCTGCCGCGCGAGGAATGGCTGGCGCGCATCTCCACGCGTCCCAAGCCCAGCGGCATGGGCTTCACGCGCGAGGACCGGATCCTTGCCATCGACATGGCCGGCGAGGACGCGGCCTGCGTGAAGGTGAATTGCTGCATCCCGCCGCGCTACTTCACGGATTTCCTGCTGATGCTGAAGACGGCGGAAGGCTGGCGCATCGTCGCCAAGAGCTTCCACACCGACACGCGCGGATAGGCTAAGCGGACCTCCGCCGGCTTCCCCATTGGGCCAGTGCCACGCCCATCAGGATGATGCCGCCGCTGTAGACATGATAGGCCTGCAGCGGCTCGCCGAGGAAAGCCACGGCGGCCGCGGCCGTCAGCACCGGCACCAGGTTGGAGAAGCTCGCCATGCGGGACGGACCGATGGTGGCGATGCCCCGCATCCACAGGAACGGCGCCATGGCCGAGGCCACGACGCCGGCATAGAGCACGATCGCGATCCCGCCCGTCGTGATCTCCAGCGGCGGCGTGGCGAGATAGGCCGGCAGCAGCATCAGCGCGGCGAAGCAGCTCTGGACGAAGAGCGAGGGCCAGATCGGGATCGGCAGCGACCAGAACTTCAGGAACACGCCATAGGCGGCATAGGCCAGCACGGAGGTGAGCATCAGCCCTTCGCCGATGCCGATGCCCTGGCTCGCCAGCGTGGAAATGTCGCCATGGCCGAGCAGGAAGCCGACGCCGACCAACGAGACGATCCCGCCGATCACCGTCGTCCATCGCGGCTTTTCCCGCAGCAGCACGCCGCTCAGCGCGAGCGTCACCAGAGGGATGAAGGCGACGAGGATGCCGATGGTCGTCGCCGTCACCGTCCGCGCCGCGAAGTAGGGGATGCCCTGCGCGAGCCCCATGCCGAGGAAACCGAGGAAGGCGAGCTTGGGCAGGTTGCGGCGGATCACGGCGCGATAGGCCCAGCCCTGCCGGTAAGCCAGCGGCGCCAGCACGAGGAGCGCGATGGCGAAGCGGCCGAAGCCCATCACGCGGGGATCGACCGATCCCGCCGAGAGCTTGGTGACCAGGTTGTTGCCGGTCCACAGCAGCACGACAATCAGCGGCGGGAGCAGATGTTGCAGCGGCATGGCCGTTGCGGGCAGCTAGTTCGCGGCGTCCAGCAGGTAGGGCACGCCGGCCCGCGCCGCGATTTCCTGCAGCAGCTTCTCCAGGCTCGCGGGCATCGGGATGCCCTCGACGAGGCGCTTGGCGCGGGACATGTCCTCGGGCTCGCCGGGCAGCAGGACGGGCTTGGCGGGATCGGCCGGGGTCATGCCGTGCAGCACGTCGATCACGGCGTCGAGGTCGGTCGTATATTCCTCCATGTCGCGGTAAGCGCGGGGGTCCACCGCCAACATGAAGTGGCCGATGTTGTTGGGATCGGTCGGCTTCTGCGCGAGGTTGCGGATCGGCGAGAAGCTGGCGCCCACCATGGTCCCGCCCAGGATATGCGCCATCAGCGCCAGCCCGTAGCCCTTGTGGCCGCCGAGCGATTCCGGTCCGCCGACGGGGGTGATGCCGCCTTCCTTCTTCTTGAACACGTATTCCATCGCGACGTGGGAGTCGGTCACGGGCTTGCCCTCGCCGTCCTGCACCCAGCCCGCCGGCAGGTCCTTGTCGTTGAGGTGGTAGACCTTGACCTTGTTGCCCGCGACCGTCGTGGTCGCCAT
>JAQGHY010000230.1 GCA_028291455.1 Rubritepida sp.
GGCCCGCGCCGCCAGCCGGCGGCTCCGGCCGTCGAAGGTCAGGCGCCGGTTGAGGGCGCCGAAGCGGTGGCTGCCGCGCCTCGCGGCCCGCGCCGCGAGCGCAGCACGTATCAGGGCAAGGGTGGACCGCGCCCCCAGAACGGTGCGCCGCAGGGTGAGCGCCGCCCCGAGGCTCCTCGCGCGGACGCTCCGAACACCGGCGCTCCAGCGGCGGAAGCCGCTGCAGGTGCCGGCGCGCCACGCCAGGATGGACCTCGTCGGGATGGGGCGCGCCCGCAGGGGCAGCGTCCCGGCGGCCCGGGCGGCGCCCATGGCAAGGAAGGCGGCAATTTCCGCAAGGACGGCCCGCGCCGGGACGGTCCCCGCCGCGAAGGTCCGCCGCGGGACCGCGATCGCGGCCCCGGTGGTCCCGAGACCCGGACCTTCCACGAGGACCGGCCGTCCACCAAGGCGGAGGACAGCCCTTTCGCCGCGCTCATGAAGCTCAAGCTGAAATAAATGCTCGTACGATGAGCCCAAGCGGGCCAAGAAGCGTCTGACGCATGGAAAGCGGTGCGGCCTTCTTGCGCATCGATGCCTGGCTCTGGCACACCCGCCTGGCCAAGACCAAATCCGCCTGCGGGGATCTCGTTCTCTCCGGTGGGTTCCGCCTCAACCGCCAGCCGGTCACCAAATCCCATGCTAAGATACGGGTCGGTGATGTGCTGACATTCATGTGGGCGGGCCAGGTTCGTGTCTGGCGCGTTCTCGCGCTAGGCGAGCGCCGCGGCCCCCCGGCCGAGGCGCGCCTCCTCTACGAAGAGGTCGAGACCGAAGGATAGCGGTCCCGACGACTTGTCAACGCGCCCGGTCGGCGTCATTTCTACGGCCAATCGCTAAAACCAGGAGCCTGCCTTCGTGACCTATGTCGTCACCGAAAACTGCATCAAGTGCAAGTTCATGGATTGCGTGGAGGTATGTCCGGTGGACTGCTTCTATGTGGGCGAGAATTTCCTGGCCATCCACCCGGATGAATGCATCGACTGCGGCGTCTGCGAGCCGGAATGCCCGGCCGAGGCGATCCTGCCCGACAGCGACGACAAGGCGACCGCCTGGGTCGAGCTGAACCGCAACTACGCCAAGTCCTGGCCGAACATCACCCGCAAGGGCGAGCCGCCGGCCGATGCGGAAGAATGGAAAGGCAAGCCCGACAAGTTGGCCTTGCTGAGCCCCGAACCCGGCAAGCCCTGATCCACTTGATGCGAGAAGCGGCGTTAGTCGATCACGCCTCTCCATGCGTGACAAGGATCGTTTTTTGTGCTACATAATGGCGACGGACGTACCTGTTCCGCCGCCTTTTCGCGGTGTGCTCGCGCGTCCGGCCCTCTCCCCCGGGTTGCAGGAGTATCGCGCCCCATGGCCACGTCGCTCCGGAGTAAAGCCCCGCCCGCGCGCGCCAGCAAGGCAAATCCTCCCGCCGAAAAAGCGGCCAGTCCGAGCAAGGCCGGCAAGCCTGCCGAGAAGTCGGCGAGCGTAGAGCCTGCGCCAAAGCCGGTTGCATCCAAATCCGCGCAGCCCCAGGCCGTGGCGAAAGCTTCCGCGAAGGTCCCGACTGCCAAAGCTCCGGCCAAGGCTCCGGTGGTCAAATCCGCTTCCAAACCGGCTCCGGCGAAAGTCGCACCGGCCCTATCGACTGGCAAAGCCACTTCGCGCACAGCCACAAGCAGCAAGGCAGCAACCCGTCCAGTGACCAGTAGCAAGGCCCCCGCGGCCAAGACCACTCCTCAACCCGCCGTGAGCACCAAGAGCAGCGCCCCCGTCGCCAAAGCCGCCCCCGTCATGCCGAGCCCGGCCGAAGTTTCCGCGCCGATCCCGGCCCCCGTTCCCGCTCCGGCCGCGGACGCACCAGTCGCGGCAGCTCCGGCTCCCGCCATGCCTGCCCCGGTTCCGATCTCCGCGACCGGTCCGCGTCCGAACATCATCGTGGCCGCGCCGCCCAACATGCCGATGCGGGGCGGCAATCCCATGTCGCCGCGCCCGCCGATGGGCCGGCCGAACATGCCGCCCTCCTTCGCCGTGCGCAGCCCCGGCCGCCCTGGCTTCGCCGAGGCGCAGTCCGGGCCCCCGCGCCCGCCCGCCGCCAAGATCGAGCTGAAGGCCGGCGACCACGTGGTTTATCCGACCCACGGCGTCGGCACCGTCCAAGGCATCGAGATCATCGAGGCCGCTGGCATGGAAATGCACATGATCGTCGTCACCTTCGACGAGAACCGCATGACGCTGCGCGTGCCCGTGAACAAGGTGCCGACGGCCGGCCTGCGGAAGCTCTTCACGCCCAAGGAGTTCGAGGGCGCGATCGACACGCTGAAGGGCCGCGCGCGCATCAAGCGCACCATGTGGTCGCGGCGCGCGCAGGAGTACGAGGCGAAGATCAACAGCGGCGATCCGATCCAGATCGCCGAGGTCGTCCGTGACCTCCAGCGCAATGCCGGCCAGCCCGACCAGTCCTTCAGCGAGCGTCAGATCTACGAGCAGGCGCTGGAGCGGCTGGCGGCCGAATACGCCGCCATCGAGAAGATCGACAAGCTGACCGCGAGCGACCAGCTCGTCGCCTTCGCCAAGTCCAACGGAGAGTCCCATGACGCTCGATGTCTCCTCCACGATCGAGGAGGTGGTCACCGATCTCGAGGAGGGCTTTGCCCTCTTCGACGATTGGGAGGACCGCTACCGCTACCTCATGGACATGGGCCGTGAGCTACCCGTGCTCACGCCCGAGGAGATGGTCGAGGCCAACCGCGTCCCCGGCTGCCAGTCGCGCGTGTGGTTCATCCCCCGCCGCGAGGGCGACCGCCTCTACTTCCGGGTCAATAGCGACGCGGCCATCGTCCAGGGGCTGATGGCGCTGCTGATGCGCGTCTTCAACGGCCGGACCACCGCCGAGATCCTGGCAACCGACCCCAACTTTCTGGCACGCCTCGGCCTGGGCGAAAATCTCAGCCTGTCGCGCCGCAACGGCGTGGCGGCGGTGCTGGCCCGCATCCAGGCCGCGGCGCGCGGCTAGAGGCTGCCCAGCTCCGCCAGGTCGGCCTGCACCATCTCCGACACCAGCCCCGCCAGATCGACCGTGTGCCGCCAGCCGAGCTTCTTCGCCGCACGGGCAGGATTGCCGATCAGCCGTTCCACCTCGGCCGGGCGGTAGAAGGCCGGGTCCACCCGCACCAGGATGCGGCCCGTTCGCGTGCAGCGGCCGGTCTCGCCGGCGTCCGCGCCTTCCCAGGCCAGCTCGACGCCGATCTCCTGGAAGGCCATCCGGGCAAAGTCGCGCACGGTGGAAGTAACGCCGGTGGCCAGCACGTAGTCATCCGCCACCGGCTGCTGGAGCATGCGCCACATGCCCTCGACATAATCCCGCGCGTGGCCCCAGTCGCGCTCGGCCGAGAGATTGCCGAGGTACAGGCAGTCCTGCTGGCCGAGCTTGATGGCCGCCGCCGCCCGCGTGATCTTGCGCGTCACGAAGTTTAGGCCTCGGCGAGGGCTCTCATGGTTGAACAGGATGCCGTTGGAGGCATGCATGCCATAGGCCTCGCGGTAGTTCACCGTGATCCAGAAGGCGTAGAGCTTCGCGACGGCATAGGGCGAGCGGGGATGGAACGGCGTCGCCTCGTTTTGCGGCACTTCCCGCGCCTTGCCGTAGAGCTCGCTGGTCGAGGCCTGGTAGAAGCGGGTGGTCTGCGAAAGGCCGAGGATGCGCAGCGCCTCGAGCAGCCGCAGCGTGCCGGTCGCATCGCTGTCGGCGGTGTATTCCGGCAACTCGAAGCTGACCGCGACATGGCTCTGGGCGCCGAGGTTGTAGAGCTCGTCGGGCCTAGTTTCCTGCACCAGCCGGATGAGGTTCGTGCCGTCGGTGAGATCGCCGTGGTGCAGCAGCAGCCGCTCATGCCCCAGCAGATGGTTGATCCGGGCCGTTCCGGACGAGCCCGCGCGGCGCACCATGCCATGGACCAGATAGCCCTTCTCCAGCAGGAACTCCGCCAGATAGGAGCCGTCCTGGCCGGTCACGCCGGTGATCAGAGCGGTCGGAGGCGTCATTGGGGGGGCGTACTCCATCGATTAGGGTTGCTTTGGCGACATCGGCTCAGCTCACCCCAAGCCCAGCGCCCGGAGTTCGGATATGGCGGCGCGGACCGGGGTAAAGCCGCTCACCGCCTCCAGTGCCGCAAGCCCCATGCTGCGCATCTCGGCCTCGCTCAGCGAAAGCATCCGCCGGAGCGCCGCCGCGACCGCCGCCTCGTCCGTTGTATCGGCGAGAAAGCCGCTCACGCCGTCCTCGATGAAGTCCGACGAGCCGCCGAGCGTGGGAGCGAGGGCGATACAGCCGCAGGCCATCGCCTCCGCCGATCCGCGCCCGAAGGCCTGGTAGTCCGAGAGGTCGACGAAGGCATCCGCCCGGCGCAGCAACTCCGCCACCTCGACCTGGCGCAGATGGCCGAGCAATTCCACGCTCTCGGGCGGGGCGAGGCCGAAGCCCGCCAGATCCTCGGCCGAGGCGCCGAAGCCGATCACCTCCACCGGCCCGAACTCCCCCGCGGCGAGACGCCCGAGCGCGCGCAGCGTGCGGCGCGGCGCCCGGCGGGGGGTGCTGGGCCGCACCATCGCGACGACCAGCCGCTTGCCGCCGGCCGGGCGCCGGGCCGGGC
>JAQGHY010000251.1 GCA_028291455.1 Rubritepida sp.
AAGCCGACCTTGGCCTGGTCCTCGGCATTGATGATGATGCCGCCGCCCCAGTGTCCGCCACCGGAAACGCTCTCCATCGTCTTGCCGTCGATCTCCACCTGCGAGGTGCTGTAACCGCGCCAGGTCCAGCCCGTGCCGGCACCGATGGGCGCCATGATGCGCTCGGCGAAGACCTCGGGCAGCGGCCGGCGGAAGAGATGCAGCAGCGCCAGCGACAGCGCGTTCACGCGCACGTCGTTGTACTCCCAATAGGCGCCCGGCGCCTGGAGCGGCCGCGTGCTGCGCTTCTTGCCCTGGCCCTCGACGCCGAGGTTGCGGCCGCGATCAATCAGGTCGCTCTTGCCGAAAAGCGTGCCCTCCCATTCGGAGGTATTGGTCAGCAGGTGGCGCCATGTGACGGCGCCGTTCCGCTCGCCCGTGAACGCCTCGTGCGGCACGCTCGCGGAGACGCGCGCGTCCAAATCGGGCAGCAGCCCGTCCTGCACAGCGAGCCCGGCGAGGATCGCCAGATAGCTCTTGGCGACGCTGAAGGTCATGTCGGCCCGGGTGGTGTCGCCCCACTCCGCGATGCGCTTGCCGTGCTGGAAGATCACGCCGTTCGGCGCGCCGCGCGGCGCCGTCGGGCCGATGACGGCGTTATCCGGCGCGGGCTCGAAGAAGCCGCTTTGCAGATGCGCCAGGATGTCGCGCGGCCAGGGGGTCTCATGCGCCGCGGCGAAATCCGCCGCGGCCTTCAGTGCAGAATTCACGCCGCTTTCCCGCCCGGAGCCACGATCTTCGGGCCGGGCAATTCGATGTCGATCGCCAGCGTCGAGAAATCGCCGCCGCGCTCGAGATTGACCTGCACCTTGTCGGGATCGATGGACACGTAGCGCGCCACCACCGCGATGAGTTCCTGCTGAAGCTTCGGCAGGAAGTCCTCCTTGGTCCGGCTCACCCGCTCATGGCTGATGATGACCTGCAGGCGATCCTTCGCGGTCGCCGCATTGCCCTTGTCTTCGCGTTCCTTGCGGAAGAATTTCAACCAGCTCATGCCGCCCTCCCACCGAAAAGCCGACCCAGCAGGCTCTTCTTCTTTTCGACCTCGATGAACCGATGCGGCTTGTCTTCGCCCAGGAAGCGCGCCACGGCATCGGCATAGGCTTGGCCCGCCAGGCTCTCCGCATCCATGATCACGGGGCTGCCGGCATTGGAGGCCTTGAGCACGCTCTCGCTCTCGGGAATGACGCCGAGCAGCGGGATGGCCAGGATCTCCAGCACATCTTCCAGCTTCAGCATCTCGCCGCGCTCGACGCGAACGGGGTCATAGCGCGTGAGGAGGAGGTGCTGCTTCACAGGCTCCTTCTTCTCCTCGGCGCGCTTGGACTTGGACTGCAGGACGCCGAGAATACGGTCGCTATCGCGGACCGAGCTGACTTCGGGGTTCGTCACCACGATGGCCTGGTCGGCAAAGTACAGCGCCAGCAGCGCGCCCTTCTCGATGCCGGCGGGGCTGTCGCAGAGGATGTAGTCGAAATCCTTCGACAGCTCCTCGATGATCGCCTGCACGCCATCCTGCGTCAGCGCATCCTTGTCCCGCGTCTGGGACGCCGGAAGGATGGACAGGCCGGGGACGCGCTTGTCCTTGATCAGCGCCTGGGAAAGCTTCGCCTCGCCCTGCACGACATTCACGATGTCGAAGACCACGCGCCGCTCGACACCCATGATGAGGTCGAGATTCCGCAGGCCGACGTCGAAATCGATGACGACGGTCTTCTTGCCGCGCTGCGCGAGGCCGGTGGCGAAGGCGGCGGAGCTGGTGGTCTTGCCCACGCCCCCCTTGCCGGATGTGACGACGATCACCTGCGCCATGGAGTATCCCTTCGTAAGATGGTCACCGGCTTACCCAAGGGGGTCGAACCGCAATTGCTCGCCGTCGAGGCGCACCTGCACCCCGCGGCCGATCGGTGTGGAGGAAAGCCCCTCGCGCACCGCGTAGAA
This sequence comes from Rubritepida sp., assembly GCA_028291455.1. Classification (GTDB taxonomy): domain Bacteria; phylum Pseudomonadota; class Alphaproteobacteria; order Acetobacterales; family Acetobacteraceae; genus Roseococcus. Next base: position 1,981 of record JAQGHY010000251.1, read on the forward strand.
ACCGGAGATGGAGACCAACTCCGGATCGAAATTCTGAGCGAAGATGCGCGCCTCGCCATCTTCGGAAGCCCCCGCCATGGCACGGCCGCGCAGGGAGCCGTAGATATGGATATTGCCGTCGGCGATCACCTCCGAGCCGGCATTGACCGAGCCCACGATGATGAGGTCGCCGCCCTGGGCATAGATGCGCTGGCCCGCCCGGACGGCCTGGGTGATGAGCATGGTGCGGGCCATGGCCGGCTTGGCGTCGGGCATGGGCGCCATGGCGACCGCGGGGGCCGAGACGGGCGAAGGCGCCTCCACCTCGGTGTCGCGCTGGCCGGAAGGGCGCAGGGTTGGAAGGCCAGCGCCGGCGGCCGCCGCGCGCAGCGACTGGACGCCGCCGACCACGCCGATCGGCAGGATCTCGAGCGCGCGCAGGCCATGCACCAGCGCGGGAAAATCCACCGATTCGCCGCCGAGGTCGTCGAGCCCGATGGCAATGGGGGCGAAGCGCAGAAAGCCCGGCGCCTTGCGAAACTGGTCACCCAGAGCCGGCAGCACCGCGCCCACGTCCCCCGTGAGGAGGCGCAGCGTGAGCAGGCTGTAGTTGCTCGCACGGAGGCGGAAGGCTTCGGGGGGCGAGGCGGGCCTCGCGACGACGGACATGGGCTCTTGGGGCTTCCTGGGCATGACGTGAAGAAACCGTGATAGCCGCCCCAGCGCCGCCAGCGAAGCCCCAACCTGCGGGGGGAGAGTGGAATCCGCGCCCGAACCGCCGCATGCTGCACGGATGTCCGACATCCTGATCCTCGCCGAGCCCTTCCGTGCCCTCTTTTACGCACCCTACTACCTGGCGGAGGCGCGGGGCGCCTTCACCCGGCAGGGGCTGGAGGTACGGATGGAAATGGCCGGCACCACCACGCTGGCCGCCGAGGCCGTGTTCTCCGGCAAGGCCGATGTGGCCTGGAGCGGGCCCATGCGGGTGATGCAGCACCGAGCCGAGGATCCGGCTTCCCCCCTCACCGCCTTCTGCGCCGTCATCATGCGGGACCCCTTCCTGATCGTCGGCCATGCACCCCGCGAGGGCTTCCACCTGGCCGAGCTCTCCGGCTTCCGACTCGGCCTCGTCACGGAGGTGCCGACGCCGGTCTGGTGCCTCGCCGATGCGGTGGCGCGGGCGGGCGGGCAGAAGATCAAGGATCGGGCCAAAGGCACCATGGCAGAGAACATGGTCTCGCTGGCCGAGGGCCGACTCGACGCCATCCAGGTCTTCGAGCCCTTCGCGGCCGAGGCCGAGGACGCCGGCGGGGCGGTCTGGTACGCGCAGGCGGAAGCCGGCCTCATGGCCTATTCCTCCCTCTACGCGACAGAGACGACGCTGACCGACCGGCGCGAGCAGATGCGCGGCATGGTGCGTGCCCTGGCCGAGACGCTCGCCTGGCTCAATGCCGCGGCGCCCGCCGAAGTCGCCCCGCTCCTCGCCCCTTATTTTCCGGAGACCTCGCCCGAGGTGCTGGGCCGTTCCGTCGCCCGATACCAGGAGGTCGGCCTTTGGAACGACGGCCCGCGCTTCCCCCGTGCGGCTTTCGATGCGCTGGGTACGGCCATGCTACGGGCCAAGACCCTGCCCCATCTTCCGGACTTCGCCATCTGCGTGGACGAGGCGGTCGTCGAGGAGGCCCTGGCGTGAGGACAGCGCCGGGCCGACGCGGCGACTACCGCTGGTTCCTGGCCATGCCGACCCGCTGGATGGACAACGACATCTACGGCCACATGAACAACGTCCATCACTACAGCTTCTTCGACACGCTGGTGGCGCGCTTTCTATTGTCGCACGGCGTACTCGACCTCGCGGCCAGCGAGGAGGTCGGGCTCGTGGTCGAGACGGGCTGCCGCTACCACGCCCCCCTCACCTTCCCCGACGAGATCACCGGCGGACTGCGGGTCACGCGGCTGGGCGAATCCTCCATCACCTATGGGCTGGCGCTGTTCCGCAGCGGCGAGGATAGCGCGGCTGCCGAGGGGCATTTCACCCATGTCTATGTGAAGCGCAGCGCACAGAAGCAGACCGTGCCGCTGCCGGCGGCGCTGCGGACGGCGGCGGAAGCCCTGCAGGCTTAGAGCATTGACGCGAGAGTGATTCTGCATGCCCTTCGCGCGCGGATGAATCGACCACAGGGAGCAGAGACATGCCCGAATTGAAGCGCCTCGCCATTCTCGACGACTACCAGGACGTCGTCCTGAAGCTCGGCCCCTGGGACCGGCTACCCGGGATCGAGAAG
>JAQGHY010000005.1 GCA_028291455.1 Rubritepida sp.
CGGATGCCGAAGCCGAAGAGCCACGCAACCCGCATCGCTCTGGTCACCGGTGCCGCCAGCGGAATCGGCAAGGAGATCGCGATGGTGTTCGCCCGCGAGGGCGCGAAGGTCGTCATCGCCGACCTCAACAAGCCCGCCGCCGATGCCACCGCCCTCGAGCTCGGCGGCGCCGATCGGGCAATGGGCGTCGCCATGGACGTGACCAACGAGGAGCAGGTCGAGGCCGGCATCGCCGCGGTGCTCGCCCAGTTCGGCCGGATCGACGTGCTGGTGAGCAATGCCGGTATCCAAACCGTCGCGCCGATCGAGGACTTCCCCTTCGCCAAGTGGAAGCAGCTCCTCTCGATCCATCTCGACGGCGCCTTCCTCACCACGCGTGCGGTGCTGCGGCACATGTACACGCGTGAGGGCGGCGGCAGCATTATCTACATGGGATCGGTGCACTCCAAGGAAGCGTCGATGCTCAAGGCGCCGTACGTGACAGCGAAGCACGGGCTGATCGGCCTGGCCAAGACCGTCGCCAAGGAAGGCGCCAAGCACGGCGTCCGTGCCAATGTGATCTGCCCCGGCTTCGTCCGCACGCCGCTCGTCGAAAAGCAGATCCCCGAGCAAGCCAAGGAACTCGGCATTTCCGAGGCCGACGTGGTGAAGACGGTGATGTTGAAGGACACGGTGGACGGCGAGTTCACCACCGTCCAGGACGTGGCCGAGACGGCGCTGTTCTTTGCGAGCTTCGGGTCGAATGCGCTGACCGGGCAGTCGCTGGTCGTCAGCCATGGGTGGTTCATGCAGTAGAGGCGCGGCGTCGTCGCGCCCACTCACGGGCGCGAACGGCGGCGGCTTCGCCGATCACGGCTCCACGGCATCCTCGGCACTGAAGGCCTGCGTCCGCACCAGCCGGGCGTAGAGCCCGTTCCGCGCCATCAGCTCCGCATGCGTGCCCTGCTCGATGGTGCGGCCTTCATCCATCACCACGATCCGGTGCGCGTTCTGCACCGTCGCCAACCGGTGCGCGATGACAAGCGTCGTGCGCCCCTCGCGCAGCGTCGCCAGCGCGGCCTGCACCGCCGCCTCGTTTTCCGCGTCGAGTGCGCTGGTCGCCTCGTCCAGCAGCAGCACGCGCGGATTGCGCAGCAGCGCACGGGCCAGGCTGATGCGCTGGCGCTGCCCGCCGGACAACCGCCCTCCGCTGGAGCCGAGCCGCGTGTCGTAGCCCTGCGGCAGCGACGCGATGAAGCCATGCGCCTGGGCCGCTCGCGCAGCGGCCTCCACCTGAGCGCGTGTGGCGTCCGGGCGGCCGCAGGCGATGTTGGCGAGTGCGGTGTCGTCGAAGATCACCGCCTCCTGCCCGACATAGGCGATGGCGTCGCGCAGGGAGGCGAGCTGGACCTCACGGATATCGGAACCGTCGAGCAGGATGTGCCCGCCGGTGGCGTCGTAGAGGCGCGGCAGCAGCGCGATCGCCGTGGACTTACCAGCGCCCGAGGGGCCGACCAGCGCAACCGTCTCACCGGGCTGTGCGGTGAAGGTGAGTTCGTGGATGGCGGCGTCGTGGCTGCCGGCATAGCGGAAGGCGACGTGGTCGAAGACCACCTCGCCGTGGCCGGCCGGCAGCGGGTGCGCGCCGGGTGAGTCGGCAATCTCGCGCTTCAGGTCCATCACGACGAAGACGCGGTGGAGGCCGGCGAGGCCCTCCTGCAAAGCCGCGTTCAACGACCCGAGCGCACGTACCGGGCGGGCGGCGATGAGCACGGCGGCAACGAAGCCGGTGAACTCGCCGATGGTCCCCTGCCCCGTCGTGACGCGCCAGCCGACGACGCCGAGCACGATCGCCACCGTGAAGCCGCCCAGCACCTCCAGGATGGGATCGACGCGGGCACGTGTCGCCGCGATACGCTGCAGGCTCCCGCGGAGGTCCGCGAAGGCGGCGCGGGCTCGGCCCTCCTCCTGCTCCTCCAGCCGGTAGGTGCGAACCACGCGCGCGGCCGCAAAGCTCTCATTGAGCAGCGCGCTGGTCTCGCCCGCGCGGTCCTGCATGCCGCGGGATGCGCGGCGGATGCGCTTGCCGATGGTCAGGATGGGCCAGGCGGCGATCGGGTACAGCAGCGCCGCCATGGCCGCGAGCTGCCAGTCGAGCCAGAGCATCGAGGCGACCAGTCCGACAATCGTCAGCAAGTCGCCCATGCCGTTGATGCTGCGCGTCATCGCCTCGCGGATCTGGGTGGCATCCAGCGTGAACCGGCTGACGTGGCGCGCTGGCGCCTCGGCACTGACGGCGGCGTAATCGGCACGGGTAAGCGCCGCGAATAGCGCGTTCTGCAAATGCTCGACCGCGCCGAGCACCGCGCGCTGCATTGTCACCTGCTGCCCATACATCGCCGCGCCGCGCGCCGCGGTGACGACGACGATGACGGGCGGCAGCAGCCATACGACCGCGGAATCGCCACGTCCGAAGCTGTCGAAGGCCTGCTGGATGATGACGGGATAGAGCGCGGTGATGGCGGCAAGGACCAGTGTGAGCAGGACGGCGAGAGCCATGCGGCCGCGCTGTTCGTTCAGGTGCTCGCGCCAGAAGCGCTGGATGAGGGGAAGCGAGGCGGTCTCGGACATGAGCGCGGGGGTATCAGGAAGCGTCGCGTTCGGCCAGTTCGCGGAGTTTCTGCAGGCAGGCGGCGTGGTCTGCCGAGGCGCCAGCAGCCAGCCACCAGTCGCGGACTTCGCCCAGCAGAACGCCGATGCGCGGGCCGGGTGGGATACCAAGGCCCAGGGCGTCGCGGCCCTGCAAAGGGAAGGCAGGACCGAGGCCGGGCTTCAGATGATCGAGAAGCGGCCGGTAGTCGCGCCCAGGATGCTCGGCGGCCGCGACCAGGAGGATTTCACCGGGCAGTGCCGCCTCGCCCCGCAGCCGGACGGCAGCGCGGAAGCGGCGGAGGATAGCGGGATCGCGTTCCTCCGGCCCCGGCGCATCGGCGATCGCATGCAGCGCGCGCAGCCGCGCGGTTTCCTCACCGGATAGGCGCAGGCGGGTGGACAGGGCCGAGATGTCCGTGCCGGCGGGCAGCAGGATCGCGAGGCGGAGCAATGCATCCATCACACCTCGTTCCAGGGCCAGGTCCAACCGCGAGGCCTCGCCGGCTTCGGGCAACACGGCCGGCAGCACGCCGGTTTCCGCCATCAGCCGTAGCGCGGCGCGTGGGTCGGGTGCTTCCAGCAGGCGCTTGAGCTCGCTCCAGACACGCTCGGCAGAAAGGCGGGCAAGGCCGGGCACAGCCTGGCTGATAGCCTGCACGGCCACGGGGTCCGGCGTTTCGCCGCCGTAGCGGGCATGAAAGCGGAAGAAGCGGAGCGCCCTCAGATAGTCCTCGCGCAGGCGCTGCGCCGCATCGCCCACGAAACGCACCCGCTTGCCCGCGAGGTCGGTCTGACCGCCGAAAGGGTCGTGCAGCACGCCGTCGGCGCCCATGGACATGGCGTTGATGGTGAAGTCCCGGCGGCCCGCGTCCTCATCCCAATCAGTGGTCCACTCTACCTCGGCGTGGCGGCCATCCGTGGTGACGTCGCGGCGCAGGGATGTGACCTCGATGGGGACGCCGTTCAGCAGCGCCGTCACCGTGCCGTGCGACATTCCGGTCTCGAAGACCCGGAAGCCGGCCTCCTTGAGCCGCCGCGCGATCTCCTCGGGCACGAAGGGCGCCGCCATATCCAGGTCGCGCACCGGCAGCCCGGCCAAGGAATCGCGCACGCACCCGCCCACCGCCCGCGCGCCGGGCAGTGCCGCGAAGACCCGGCGCGGGCCCTCGGCCTGGAGGTAGTCCGGCAGGCTCACCGCCGCGCCGGTCCGTGGGTAATCTCGCCACGCTCGATCCGCGCAGGAACATATCGTTCGCCCTGGTTCAGGCTGCGGGAGACGCCATAATACACCGCCGCCGCCAGCCCGCAGGCGACACCGACCGCGGCGAGTCCCACCAGCCGCTTGGAGGGCTCATGCCCCGGCTTCCGCCCCGCCAGCCGCCACCACACAACGTAAGCCAGGAACGGGAGCGCGAAGAAGGTGAACTCGATCAGGACGCCCATCAGTGTGCCCGCAAGGCCGTGGCGAGATTGACGAGGATGGTCGCCGTCGCGCCCCAGATGAAATGCTCGCCATGCGGCCAGACCCAATATTCCCGCATCCGGCCCTTCCACTCCGCGCGCTCCCGCCGCGGCGCGGCGGGGTCCAGCAGGGTCGAAAGCGGCAGTTCGAAGGTCGCCTCCACCTCGTCGGGTGAGGGCACCAGGGTGAAGCCGGGCTTGAGCGCGGCCAGGATGGGCGTGATCTCGTAGCCGGTGCCGGTGAGGTGCTGCGGCATGCGGCCGATGACCCGCGGCAGGCTGGGGTCCAGCGCCACTTCCTCGAAGGCCTCGCGCAGGGCGGCTTCCTCCGGCGTCTCGCCGATTTCGATCCGCCCACCCGGGAAGCTGACCTGGCCCGCGTGGTTGTTAAGGTGCGAGGCCCGCTGGGTCAGAAGCACGCCCGGTGTCCCCGGGTGGAGGATCAGGGCCACCAGCACCGCGGCCGGCTTGATGACGGCGCCCGCGGGCAGAATGCTGTCATCCGCCCCGCCTGGGGGCAGGGACGCGAAGAGGCCGGGCTCTTGCAGCCGCGCGCAAAGCTCGTCAGCGGTCATGCCGGCACCAGATCATCAGCCACTAAAGCCACGAAAAAACCAATGCCGCCAGCCGGTAATCCCAGCCGTCGGGATCACTCGACCGCAACATCCAGGGCGGAGATTTCATCGATGGGGAAGAACACCCCCTCGCTCCAGACGCCCATCATGTGCCGGCCATCGACCCGCTCGGTCACGGCGAGCGCCACCATCTCATAAAAGACGGCGCGGTTGATCTTCGCCTCCAGCCCGGGGCGGACGGTGATATAGGGCCGCGGCTCGCGCGTGCGGGGGTCGAGCTGGACCCTGATGGGGTGGTCGGCATTGCATTGCACCACCTCGTCGCAATTGGTGCGGAAGCTCAGGCATTGGCGGATCGGGCCGCCGTCGCCGCAATCGCAATCCCGCCAGACCATCTCGACGGCGACGAAGGGGGCATCCTCCACCGTGATCCGCCCGCGTTCGACGGGGGTTTCCAACAGGTAGCTACCATCCTCCTCGCGCTTCAGTACCGAGGCGAAGAGGCAGACCAGCTCTTTGCGAGTGATCGGGCTGCCCTTGTAGAGCCAGGTCCCATCCCGCGCGATGTGCATGTCGATATCGCCGCAATCATGCTTCTCGCGCAGGGGCATCTTGCCCATCGTTTGATCAGGCCCACGTGCCCAACAGGGGGCGGTCGTCCCAATCGGCGCTTTAATCCGATGTTCCGGCGGCATAGGCTTCCCTGGCAATTTACGGTGCGGTCCGGCGATGCACCCAACGCAGCATCGCCCCCGCACCTGATCAATATGGGAACCGCAACGAGATGGGTGAAGTGGCTGACGCAGAATCACTGATGATTGACATCGAAGCCCTGGGCGCAAAGCTCCAGAAGGCGCGGCAGTCGATCGGGCGGGTGATCTTCGGCCAGGAAGAGGTGGTCGATCAGGTTCTCATCACCTTGCTCTCCGGCGGCCACGTGCTGCTGGTCGGCGTACCCGGACTGGGCAAGACCAAGCTGGTGGACACGCTGGGCACCGTGATGGGCCTTGATGCCCGCCGCGTGCAGTTCACGCCGGACCTGATGCCGGCCGACATCCTGGGCAGCGAGGTGCTGGAGGAAGGCGCGGACGGCAAGCGCGCCTTCCGCTTCCTGCAAGGCCCGGTTTTCTGCCAATTGCTGATGGCCGACGAGATCAACCGTGCCTCGCCCCGCACCCAATCCGCGCTCCTCCAGGCCATGCAGGAGCATAAGGTCGCGGTCGGCGGGCAGATCCTGCCCCTGCCCGAGCCCTTTCATGTGCTCGCCACCCAGAACCCGATCGAGCAGGAGGGCACCTACCCCTTGCCCGAAGCCCAGCTGGACCGCTTTTTGCTGGAAATCGAGGTCGATTACCCAGATGCAGCCGCCGAACGTGCCATGCTGCTCGCCACCACCGGCGCCAACGAGGCGCGTGCCACCCCGGCCATGACGGGACGCGAGCTGCTGCTGGCGCAGCATCTCATCCGGCGGATTCCGGTGGGCGAACAGGTGGTCGACGCCATCCTGAAGCTTGTGCGCGGCGCCCGGCCTAGCGAGGCCGGGCTGGCCAGCGTGCGCAACAACCTGGCCTGGGGCCCCGGCCCTCGCGCGGCACAGGCGCTGATGCTGGCCACGCGTGCCCGCGCCGTGCTGGACGGCCGCCTCTCGCCCAGCCTGGATGACGTGCTGGCCCTGGCCGAGCCTGTGCTGCGGCACCGGATGGCGCTCTCCTTCGCCGCCCGGGCCGACGGCATGAAGCTCGCCGACGTGATCGCCGATCTGAAAGCCAGCCTTGGCTGAGATCCAGCTCAGCCCGGCGCGCGCGGAGGCCGCGGCCTCCCGCCTGCCCCCGCTCATCGTCCAGGCCGAGCGCATCGCTGCCACCGTGATGCAAGGGGTGCACGGCCGCCGCCGCTCCGGCCACGGCGATGCTTTCTGGCAGTTCCGCGCGTATTCGCCGGGCGATTCCGCCTCCAGCGTGGACTGGCGGCAGAGCGCCAAGGCCGATCGGCTTTTCGTTCGCGAGACGGAGTGGGAAGCGGCGCAGACCGTTCTGCTCTGGCGCGACCCATCGCCCTCGATGCGCTGGCGCTCCAGCCCGGAGCTGGAGGAGAAATCGCAGCGGGCCGACCTGCTGCTGCTGGCCCTGGCCTCGCTGCTGCTGCGCGGTGGTGAGCGCGTGCGGCTGGTGCCTGGTGACATCAGGGCCTTCATGGGTCGTGCCGCCCTGCCCGCTTTGGCCGCCGCACTGATGCGTCCGGTGCCCGAAGGTTCGCCGACCCTCGATCCCTCGATGCCCCGCCATGCCCGGATCGTGATGTTCGGCGATTTCCTGCAACCGGTGCCCGAGATCCAGGCCATCCTGAGCGACTTCGCAGCGCGTCCGCTCCGCGGCCAGATGCTGCAAATCCTCGATCCCGCCGAGGAAAGCCTACCCTATTCCGGGCGCATCCGCTTCGACGGGTTGGAGGGCGAGGCGCCGCTCCTGGTGCCGCGCGTCGAGACGATCCGCGCGCTCTATACCGAGCGGCTTGCCGCGCATCGCGATGCCATTTCGACGATGGCGCGGGCGGCCGGCTGGGGGTTCTCGACCCACCGGACGGACCAGCCGCCGCATCTGGCGCTGCTGGCTCTCTGGCAGGCCCTGGCGCCCGCATGAACCGATCCTCATGATCACCTTCGCCGCCCCCTGGCTTCTCCTCGCATTGCCTGCGTTGCCACTGCTCTGGTGGATCCTGCGCGTCACGCCCCCGCAGCCTCGCCGGATGGATTTCCCGGCCGCCATGCTGCTGCGCGACCTGCCGATCGCCGAGGAGACGCCGGCGCGCACGCCCTGGTGGGTGCTGCTGATGCGCGTCCTGGCCGCTGCCCTGCTCATCCTGGGGCTGGCGCGGCCGGTCGCGGGGCCCGGCGGCGCGGCCTCTGGCGCCGGAACGCTGCTGCTGGTGCTGGATGACGGCTGGGCCTCGGGCCCCGACTGGCCGCTGCGCGTCGCCATCGCTCAGGCCGAGCTCGACCGCGCCGGACGCGAAGGCCGCCCCGCCGCGCTGCTCACCACCACCCCAGGCGAGGGCGGAGCCCCGCCACGCGTGATCGGCCCCATGCCGGCCGAGGATCTGGCACCGCGCCTCGCGGCCCTGCGCCCCCGCTCCTGGCCGCCCGACCGTGCCGCCGCCTTGGCCGCGCTGGACTCCTGGGGCCGCACGGAGCGCTTCTCGACGCTCTATCTCTCGGATGCGCTGGCGCATCAGGACGGCGATGCGGCCCAGGCCTTCATGGCCCGGCTGGCGGCCGGCGGGCCTCTGACGCTGGCCCGTGCCGAGGAACGGCCCGTCCGCCTGCTCTCCCCCCCCCGCATCGAGGGCGACCGGCTGATGCTGACCCTGCGGCAATCGCCTGTTTCCACCCCGGGCGAAGCACAGGTAATCGCCCGCTCGCAGGATGGCCGCGCCCTGGCGCGCGCAAGCTTCACGCTCGGCGCCGGCGCCACGGAGGCCGAGGCGGTGCTCGAACTGCCCACGGAAATCCGCAACCGCGTCTACCGGCTGGATCTGGCGGAGGAGACCGGCCCGGGCGCCGTTGTGCTGCTCGACGAGCGTTTCCGCCGCCGCCCGGTCGGCCTGCTGCCCGGCGCCGAGGAGGCCGCGGCCGATGCGCCGCTCATCGGCGACCTGTTTTACCTGGAACGCGCCCTCGCCCCCTTCACCGAGCTGCGCCGGGGCGAGGTGGAGCGGCTGCTCGCCCGCCCCCTCTCCGTCCTGATCCTGGCCGACCGGCCCGTGCCCCAGGGGCCGGAGCTGACCGCCCTCAATCGTTTCGTGGAGCAGGGCGGCACGCTGATCCGCTTCGCGGGAGCGCGGCTCGCCGAACATCCGGATTCGCTGCTGCCGGTCCAGCTGCGCGCCGAACGGCAGCTCGGCGGCTCGCTCTCCTGGGAGCAGCCGCAGCACCTGGCGCCCTTCGCCGAGGGCTCGCCCTTCGCGGGGCTGGCAGTTCCTGCGGAGATCAGCGTGGAGCGCCAGGTCCTGGCCGAACCCTCCCCGCGGCTGGCCGAGCGCGTCTGGGCCCGCCTCGCCGACGGCACGCCCTTGGTCACCGCCGAGACGCGCGGCGCCGGACGCATCGTTCTCTTCCATGTGACCGCGACGGCCGAATGGTCCGACCTGCCGCTGTCCGGCCTCTTCGTGCAGATGCTGCGGCGTCTGGTGTCGCTTTCGGCCGGCGTCAGCGGCCAGGAGGGCGAAGGGACACTCGCGCCCCTGGAGGCGCTGGACGGCTTCGGCCGGCTGGTGCCGCCGCCGCATGGGGCGCAACCATTGCCGCCAACCGGCGCGGCCACGCCCTCGGCGCGGACTCCGCCCGGCTGGTACGGCGTGGCGGGCGGCGAGGGCTACCGGCGCGCGTTGAACCTGGGCGACTCGTTGCCGGCGCCGACCCTGCATGCCCAACCGCCGATCGGCACCGCATTTCGCGGCATCGCCGGCATCCCGCCCGAGCGGGACCTGGGCCCCTGGCTGATGGCCGCGGCCCTGCTGATCCTGGCGCTCGACCTGCTCGCCTCGCTGCGGCTGCGCGGGCTGCTGACGCTCGCACGCACTGCCGGCATCGTGCTGATCTTGTCGGCCGGGCCGGCTCTGGCGCAGCAGAATGACGGGCTGCAGGCGCTGGTGACGCGGCTCGGCTACGTCAGCACCGGCGACTCCGCGACCGACGAGACCACGCGCCAGGGGCTCGCCGGCCTGTCCGATTTCGTCAATCGCCGCACCGCCGCTGCCCTCGGCGACCCCGTCGGCGTCACCCCGGGGCGCGACGACCTCAGCCTGTTTCCTCTCCTCTATTTCACGGTCCGTCCGGATGCTCCGGCGCTGGATCCGGCCGCGATCTCCGCACTGAACGGCTTCATGCGCAACGGCGGCATCATCCTCTTCGATACGCGCGACGAGGGCTCGGGCGAGGGCTTCGCCCCCGGCGCGCGGGCCGCGCTGCGCCGTGTCACCCAGGGCCTCGCCATCCCCCCGCTCATGCCTGTCCCGGAGGAGCATGTGTTGCGCCGCGCCTTCTACCTGCTGGCCGAACTGCCCGGCCGCTTTGCCGGCGGCACCGTCTGGGTCTCGCGTGAGCAGGACCGCGCCAATGACAGCGTGAGTCCCGTGGTGATCGGCGGCCACGACTGGGCCGGCGCCTGGGCCACCGATGCGCGCGGTCAGAACATCCATGCGGCGGTGCCCGGCGGCGCGCGGCAGCGCATCCTCGCCTATCGCTTCGGCGCCAATCTCGTGATGTACGCGCTCACCGGCAACTACAAGGGCGACCAGGTGCACGTGCCGGCCATCCTGGAAAGGCTCGGCAATTGAACAGCGCCAGCTTCGCCTTCGACTTCGCGCCGATCCTGCCGCTCTGGCTGATCGCCGCCCTCGCGGCGGTTTGCGTGCTGGCGCTGGTTCCGGCCGCGCTGCGGCGCGCGCGCGGCGTCTGGTGGCGCGCGGGCGCGTTCGCGCTGGTGCTGGGCGCCCTCTCGCAGCCCCGCCTCGTCGAGCAGACCCGCGAGACGCGGCCCGACATCGCGCTCCTCCTGGTGGACCGCAGCGACAGCACCACCGTCTCCTCCAACCACGCCGCGGCCATCGAGACCGCCCGGCGCAATATCGAGGCCCGGCTGGGCCGAATGCGCGATCTCGAACTGCGCGTCGTGGACATCCCCGAGGGCGGCAACCAGGGCACCCGCGCCTTCGCCGCCCTGGAACGGGCCTTGGCCGATATCCCCGCCGCGCGGCTGGCCGGGGTGATGCTGCTCTCCGACGGCCAGGTGCATGACGTGCCCGCCGACGGCACCGGCTGGGCGCCCGGCGAGGGCGTGCCGCTGCACCTGCTGATGCCGGGACGCCAGGGCGAGGTGGACCGCCGCATCCGGCTGATCGAGGCGCCGGGCTTCGGCATCGTCGGCCGTAGCGTGGAGCTGCGGCTGATCGTGGAAGACCTCGGCGTGCCGCGGCAGGAGGGCGTGGCGCAGCTCACCATCCGGCGGGATGGCGCCGCCCCCATCACGGAAAGTGTGCCCGTCGGGCGCGAGCACCGCATCACCCTGCCGATCGAACGCGCCGGTCCCTCGGTGATCGATCTCGTCGCCGAGACGCGGCCCGGCGAGGTCAGCGACGTGAACAACCGCGTCGTGGTCGCCATCAACGGCGTGCGTGACCGGCTGCGCGTGCTGCTGGTCTCGGGCGAGCCGCATGCGGGCGAGCGCACCTGGCGCCGGTTGCTCAAGGCCGATCCAGGCGTGGACCTCGTCCACTTCACCATCCTGCGGCCGCCGGAAAAAGATGACCTGACGCCACTGAACGAGCTGGCGCTGATCGCATTTCCGGTACGCGAGCTCTTCCAGGTGAAGCTGCGGGACTTCGATCTGGTGGTCTTCGACCGCTTCGCCAATCGCGGCATCCTGCCACCCAGCTATATGCGCAACATCGCCGAATACGTGCGCGCGGGTGGCGCGCTTCTGGTCTCGGTGGGGCCGGAATTCGTGGGGCCGACAAGCCTCGCCGCCACGCCGCTCGGTGCCGTGCTGCCGGCCCGGCCGCTCAACGCGCAGCAGGCGATCCTCGAGCAGGCCTACCGCCCACGTATCTCCATCCCTGGCTCGCGCCATCCCGTCACGGAAGGCCTGCCCGGGGCCAATAGCGAGACGGCCGAGCCGAGCTGGGGCCGCTGGTACCGCACCATCCGTACCGAAGCCCGGGCGGGCACCACCGTGATGGAGGGTGCTGGCGGCGCGCCGCTGCTGATCCTGGACCGGGTCGGCCAGGGGCGCGTGGCGCTGATGCTGTCCGACCATATCTGGCTCTGGTCGCGCGGGCATGACGGCGGCGGGCCGCAGCAGGAGCTCCTTCGCCGCACCGCCCACTGGCTGATGCGCGAGCCCGAGCTTGAGGAGGAGGATCTGACCGCGCGGATCGAGGCCGGGCGCCTGTCCATCGCGCGCCGCAGCCTCGATGCCGGAGCCCCGCCCGAGGTCACGATCACCGCGCCGGACGGCACAACGAGCCGCGTGCCGCTGTCGAACAATGGCGGCGGCCGCGCCTCCGCCGATGCCGAGGCCACCGCACCCGGCCTGTGGCAGGTGAACGATGGGCGGCGGCAGGCCTTCGCCGCGGCGATGCCCGCCAATCCGCCGGAATTTGCCGACCTCAGGGCCGACCCGGCGCGAGTGCAGTCACTGGTGCAGGCCACCGGGGGTGCCGCGCGGTGGTTCGGCGACGGGGCGGCTGTGCCGGACATCCGCAGCGTCTCGGTCGGGCGGGATGCGCAGGGGGCGGGCTGGATCGGGCTGCGCCGGCGCGACGACCACACCGTCACGGGAATCGCGGCGCTGCCGCTCCTGCCGGCCTGGCTGATGCTGCCGCTGCTGCTCGGGGTGGCGATCCTGGCCTGGCGGTCGGAAGCGCGGTGAGATTTCGCGACGGGGGCCTGTTTATTGCCCGTCTCATTACCGCCTGTGCAGAATCCGATTGCGTGCCCAGGCATGCCGTAGGAGCCTGCGCCCCGACATCTTAGAGGGAGGCGCGCCTTGTTACCAAAAATCCTGGTCATTTCGGCTGTGGCCGTGGCGATCACCGGCGGAACCGTCGTCGCGCAGAATTTCAACCGTCGGCCGACCTTCGGTACGGTCAATCTGAGCGCCAATTTCGCCCCGGACCCATACACGGTGAACGTCACCGCCGGCGGCAACATTCCGGCCGAGCGAATCGGCGGCCCAGGCTGCGTCGGTTCCATCGCCGATCCGCCGGATGTGCGGCTGAACTACCGCGCCGGAAGTTTCCCACTGTTCCTTTCGGCGACGTCGAGTTCGGATGTGACGCTGGTGGTCAACCTCCCGAACGGCCGCTGGGTCTGCAACGACGACTTCAAGGGCACCGATCCCGGCGTGGTGTTGAACAACCCGCAGTCGGGGCAGTACGACATCTGGGTCGGCTCCTACACGCGCGGCGCCGGCGTACCGACGCAGTTGCGCATTTCCGAAATCGCGCCACGTTGAGCCGATACATCTCGAAAGACTGATCATGACCGACATCAAACTTGGCACGGGCGACACGGCTACCGCCGGCCGCAACGTGGCCGTCCATTACACCGGCTGGCTCTTCGACGAGGCTGCGCCCGAGAACAAGGGCCGCAAGTTCGACAGCTCGCTGGACCGGGGCGATCCCTTCCGCTTCCCCCTTGGCGCGGGCCACGTAATCCAGGGCTGGGACCAGGGCGTGGTCGGCATGCAGGTTGGCGGGCAGCGCCGCCTCGTGATCCCGCCGGAACTCGGTTACGGCGCGCGCGGCGCCGGCGGCGTGATCCCACCCAACGCGACGCTGGTCTTCGACGTGGAACTGCTCGAAATCAGCTGAAGCGACAGGTTGACATGGGGTGTTGATTCCCGGTGGGCTGACGCCCAACGAGACAGAGGAGACGCCCCATGAATGCCATCGACCGTCCGGGAATTCCGGTCGTGACCGCCTGGCTCGAAAGCTTTGGCGATGCGCTGGAGCGGCAGGATATTGCCGCCGCAACCAGCCTCTTCCTGCCGGACGGCCATTGGCGGGACGTTCTGGCCTTCACCTGGGATCTGACGACCGCCAACGGCACCGCGGATATCGCGGCGATGCTGGGCGAGACGCTCGCGCGCACGAAGCCGCGCGGCTTTCGGCTAAGTCCGGACCGCACGCCGCCGCACCAGGCGATGCGCGCCGGCCGGACCTGCACCGAGGCCTTCTTCGTATTCGAAACCGAATCCGGCCCGGCGGAAGGCGTGCTTCGGCTGGTGAACGAGGCGGCCGGGGCGCGCGCCTGGATCCTGCTGACCTCGCTGGACCAGCTTCGGGGGCATGAGGAGCGTGCCGCGGCGCGGGGCGCCAGTGACGCCGACTATTCCCGCGACTTCGGCGGCGATAACTGGCTCGATAAGCGCAACCGCGCGCGCGCCTACGAGGACCATGATCCGGCGGTGCTGGTCATCGGCGCGGGGCAATCTGGCCTCGGGATTGCCGCCCGGCTCGGCCAGCTTGGCGTGGACACGCTGATCGTCGATCGACAGGCGCGGATCGGCGACAATTGGCGCAAGCGCTATCACGCGTTGACGCTGCACAATGAAGTGCATGTGAACCACCTGCCCTACATGCCCTTCCCGCCGAGCTTTCCGGTCTTCATCCCGAAGGACAAGCTGGCTAATTGGTTTGAGGCCTATGCGGAAAGCATGGATCTCAACGTCTGGACCGGGACCGATTTCACCGGCGGCGAGTACGACGAAGAGGCGAAGCACTGGCGCGTGACGCTACGGCGGCCGGACGGCGGCGAGCGAATCCTGAAGCCCCGGCATGTGGTCTTCGCGACGGGGGTGAGCAGCATCCCGGTCCGCCCGAAGCTACCTGGCCTGGAGGATTTCCGCGGCACCGTCCTGCACTCCGGCGCCTATACCGAGGGCTCCGCCTGGAAGGGCAAGTCCGCGCTCGTACTGGGTAGCGGCAATAGCGGCCACGACGTGGCGCAGGACCTCTGCGCGAGTGGCACGCAGACCACGCTGATCCAGCGCAGCTCGACCTATGTCGTCAGCATCCAGGAGGCCCAGCGGGTCTATTCCGTCTATAACGAGGGCATGCCGATGGAGGATTGCGACCTCCTCGCTTTGGCCGCGCCCTTTCCCGTGCTGAAAGACGCCTACCAGCTTTCCACGGCACATTCCCGCAAGGTGGATGCCGGGCTGCTCGGCGCTCTGGAGGCACGCGGCTTCCGGCTCGACTATGGGCCGGAGGACACCGGCTTTCAGATGAAGTACCTCCAGCGGGGCGGCGGCTACTACTTCAATGTCGGCGCTTCCGACATGATCGTGGAGGGGCGGATCGGCCTTCTCCAATACGGCGATATCGAGCGCTTCGTGGCCGACGGCGCCCTGTTGCGCGACGGCTCCGTTGTGCCCGCCGAACTGCTGGTCTTAGCGACAGGCTACCTGAACCAGCAGGACGTGATTCGCCGCTTCTTGGGAGATGCCGTGGCCGAGCGCATCGGCCCCGTCTGGGGCTTCGGCGAGGATGGCGAGTTGCGCAACATGTGGCGTCCGACCGGCCAGCATGGGCTGTGGTTCACCGCGGGCAGCCTGGCGCAGAGCCGGATCTATTCGAAGGTCTTGGCGCTGCAGATCAAGGCCCGCGAGTTGGGCCTGCGGTGATCGACTGGAACGCCTCGCCTTACACGTCGCTCGCCTCCGCCAGCGCGCGCAGCCAGATCGCCACGGCGGCCGCACCGGCATCGGGCGCGC
>JAQGHY010000016.1 GCA_028291455.1 Rubritepida sp.
TTCCGCGCCCACCGGCTAACCTTCCAGCCCATCCTCATCGACGATCCGAACGAGATCATCGGCGCGTTCCTGGCTGGGCGCTGCGACGTCTACACCCGCGACATGACAGCTCTATCCGGCTTTCGCATATCGCAACCCAATCCGGACGATTTCCTGCTGCTGCCCGAGAACATCACCATGGAGCCGTTGGGGGCATGGATCCGCAAGGGCGATGACCAGTGGCTCGACGTCGTCCGCTGGACGCAGTTTGCCCTGATTTGGGCGGAACAGCAGGGCGTGACAGCCGCCACGGTCGACAATCCAGGCGCAACGCCATCGTCCGACGTCCGGCGCCTTCTGGGTGAGGGTGACATCGGGCCCACCATGGGTCTTGATCGACGTTGGGCGGCGAACGCGATCAGGGCCGTTGGCAACTACGGGGAGATGTGGGAGCGCAATGCTGCGCCCTACCGCTTGTCGCGAGGGCTCAACCGGCTCTGGGATCAAGGTGGCCTGATGTACTCGCCTCCGCTCCGCTAGGCTCGTAACGCATCGTGCGGGTCGAATGTGACGGTGGCGGCGGTTGAGCTGCCGCAAGCTTATATGCCGCCGTCTGAGCAGTGGCCTCAGAGATCGATGCGGGCCGCGCTGAACAGGATCGAAGATTGCTGAGCCACCTTGCAGGATGTGGCCAAGAGCTGACTGACCGCTTCAGCGACTAATACGAAGCCGGCTCATATGCGGCTGCCAGAAATGACATTCCATGGCGCCCCGCCAGGGGCTGGTCAGGCCTTACGGAGATTCCAGAAGACCGGGAAGCCACCGGGAATGCCGCTCACCGATCGCGCGATGGCGTTGGGTTCGAAGAACTGGCCCAGCGGCACGAAGGGCACGTCGACGAAGACCTGATCCTGGATGCGGCGCGCAGCATCCAATTGCTCGGCGGGCGTCTTCGCGGCAAACCAGGCGGCGCGGTATTCCTCGAGCTTCGGGCTGAGCGGCCAACCCGGATTGCTGCGTTCGCCCAGGCCGCGCGTGTTCTGGTGTGCCGCCGGATTCACGGCCTCGTTGCCCGCGACGGTGGTGAAGTAGATGCTCCACCCGCCCTGATCGACCGGCTCCTTCTTGAGGCGACGCTGCTGCACCGTGCCCCAGTCGACCACCTGGAGATCCACGTTGAAGCCGATCCGCTTCAGCAGGTCGGCCCCCACCTGCGCCATGGCGTTGAACTGCGGGTAGTCGCCCGGCGAGAGGATCACGACGCGCTCGTTGGCGTAGCCGGCGGCCACGAGCTCGCGGCGCGAACGGGCGAGATCGCGCGGCGCGCGCATCACCTCCATTCCCGCATTATTCGCCAGCGGCGTGCCGGGGGTGAAGATCCCGACATTGTCGTGCCAGTTGGCGGTGTCATCGCCGGCGGCCGCGCGCAGGAAATCGGATTGCGTGATCGAGCGCAGCAGGATCCGCCGGACCTCGGGATTGTCGAACGGCGCCTGGAGCTGGTTGACGCGTAGGATTGGCAGCGCGCCTTCGGGATCGAGCAGCTTCACCTCGACCGCGCGGTTTCGCCGCAGCATGGGAAGCAAGTCCACCAGCGGGCGCTCCACCCAATCGACCTCGCCCGCATTGAGCGCGGAGGCCGCCGTGGCCGGATCGGGAATGATCACCCATTCCACCCGGTCGAGATGCACCACCTTGGGGCCGCTGGTGCGGCTGGCCGTGCCGCCGCAGCGCGGGACATAGCCCGCGAAGCGGTCATAGATCAGGCGGTTGCCGGGCTGGAACTCGGCGCGGTTGAAGCGGAAGGGGCCGCTGCCGATGAGCTCCGGAATCTGTCGGTCCGCCGGCCCGGCAGCGAGGCGCTCGGGCATGATCGCGGGCATGTAGCTCGACGGCTTGCCGAGGGCGGCGGGCAGCAGGGGAAAGGGGCGCTTGAGCCGAAACTGAATGACCTTGTCCGATGGCGCGGAGAGCTCGTCCGTCGCCGCCAGCAGCTCCTGGCCGAAGGCGTCGCGGCGCCACCAGCGCTGGATGCTCGCCACCGCGTCGCGCGCCAGGACGGGCGTGTCGTCGTGGAACTTCAGCCCGTCTCGCAGAGTGAGGCGCCAGAGCCGGCCGTCATTCTCGATGGCGACGCCCTCGACCATCTGCGGATGGGCCCGGAAATGATCATCCACGCCGAAGAGCGTGTCGAAGATCATGTAGGCGTGGTTCCGCGTGACGTAGGCGGTCGTGTAGCTCGGATCGAGCACGCCCACATCGGTCTGCGGCACGAAGCGCAAGGGCCGCACGGCCTGGGCGCGCGAGATGACGGGAGCGAGCAGCACGCCGCCCGCGGCGAGGAGGCTTCGGCGCTTCATGTCATCGTCTCCAGCAGGGGTGCGAGGGTTCGGGGATCGGTGAGCCGGCCGGTCACGGCGCTGGCGGCCACGGTCGCGGGGCTGGCCAGGTAGATCGCGGCATCGCGGCTGCCCATGCGCCCCGGCGCGTTGCGCGAGCCCGAGGAGATGCAGACTTCGCCCTCGCCCAGCAGCCCCTGGTGCAGCCCGGCGCAGGCGCCGCATCCGGAGGTGGTCACGACGCAGCCGGCATCCAGAAAGATGCGCATCAGCCCCTCCTCCATCGCCGCGAGATGCACGGCGCGGGAGGCGGGGGTCACGATCATCCGCAGTCCGGGAGCGAGCCGACGGCCCTGCAGGATGCGCGCTGCCACGCGGAGGTCCTCGATGCGGCCATTGGTGCATGTGCCGAGGAAGGCCTGGTCGATGCGCGGCGCCTCGACCTCGTTGATGGGCGAAACGCGATTGACCGCATGGGGACCCGCGACCATCGGCTCGAGCGAGCCGAGATCGAGACGCAGCGTGCGCTCGTACTCCGCGTCGGGGTCGATGCGCGGCCAGCTCTCGTCGCGTGCGATGCCGAGCACCGCGAAATGCGCCTCGGTGACGGCATCGGGCGGCACCATGGCGGCCTTGGCGCCGAGCTCTACCGCCATGTTGCACAGGGTCATGCGCGCGGCCATGCCCAGGCCGGCGACGCCATCGCCGTGGTACTCGATGGCGCGGTAGACGGCCGCACGCGTGCCGAGCTCGCGCAGCAGGGTCAGGCAGACATCCTTGGCGTCGAGGCCGGGCGCGAGGCGTCCCTCGAGGATGACGCGCAGGGTCGTGGGCACGCGCAGCCAGATGAGACCCGTGGCCCAGACATAGGCAGTCTCGGTGGCGCCGAGGCCGGTGCCGAAGCAGCCGGCCGCGCCCAGCGTCGTCGTATGGGAATCCGCGTTGAAGGCGAGCTGGCCCGGCCGGACGAGACCTTTCTCGACGCAGATCTGGTGCGAGATGCCATCGCCGACATCGAAGAGATGGGCGATGCCCTGCTCGGTCGCGAAACGCCGGCCGGCGGCGTGGATCGTGGCGCTGGCGACGGTCTCGGCGGGCGCGAAGTGGTCGTAGAAGATGCCGAGCCGCTCGGGTGCGGCCAGCCGCGTGATGCCGGCGCGCTTGAGGTGATGCATGACGAGCGCGATGGTGTCGTCGGGCACGAAGCAACGGTCGGCGATGACCTCGACCAGCTCGCCGGCCCGCACCGGGCGCGACGCCGCGCGGGAGAGGATCTGCTCCGCCAGCGTGCCCATCAGGCAGCCGCGCGCAGCTGGGCCAGCAGGCCGCCATGGCGCAGAATCTCGAGCAGGCTGTCTGGCAGCGCCGGCACGGCGAAGCGCGCCCCAGCGCAGTCGAGCCAGCCCTCAGCGAGGTCCGCCGTGAGGGTCGCGCCTGTGTCCAGGGCCGGCAGCGCCTCGCAGGCGACGGCGGCAAGCCCGTTGTTGATGCAGTTGCGGAAGAAGAGCCGGGAGAAGGAGCGCGCGACTACGAGCCGCACGCCCGCGCCCTGCAGTGCCGTCACTGCCTCCTCGCGCGCACTGCCGCCGCCGAGGTTCCAGCCCGCGACGAGCACCCGATGCGTAGCGACGCGCCCCGGCCATTCCGGCCCGAGCCCGGTCAGCGCATGGGTCGCCTGCATCGCTGGATCGGGGATGCCCATATGGCGCGCGGGGTAGAGGAGGTCGCTGTTCACCTCGTCGCCGATGACGACAGCGGTGCCGGAGAGAATCATGCGCCCCCCGCCCGGTAGCGGCTGTCCAGCTCCGCCACGCGATCGAAGCCGAGGATGTCGTTGAACTCTCCGAAGCCGCACATGCGGTCGGCCAGGGCGGCATAGGTGCCTTCACGCCTCACCTCGGCATAGAGGTCGCGCAGGGCTCGGGTGACAGCGAAGACCACGTCCGGGTTTTGCACGAAGCGGAAACCCAGCCGCCCGATCTCCGCACCGGAGGGCGTGGGCGAGCGGCCGCCGAGGGCAAAGTTGAACACCGTCGGGCAGTCGAAGAGCTTCGGCACGGCGGCCATCTGCTCCATCGTCTCCAGCGCCTCGACGAAGATCATGTCGGCTCCGGCCTCGCGATAGGCCTGCGCGCGCTCGATCGCGTCGTCGTAGCTCGTCACGGCCAGGGCATCGGTCCGCGCGAGGATCACGAAATCCTGGTCCTGCCTGGTGTCCACGGCGGCCTTGATTTTTGCCACCATCTCGGCCTTTGGCACCACGCGCTTGCCCGCCATGTGGCCGCAGCGCTTGGGCGAGACCTGGTCCTCGAGCTGCACGCCGGCGATGCCGGCGCGCTCCAGCCCCTTGATCAGGCGGCCGACATTGAGATGGTTGCCATAGCCGTCATCGCCGTCGCACAGCACGGGGATGCCGACGCGATCGGCGATGCGCGCGGCGTTTTCCACGACTTCGGTCAGGGTGAGATAGCCAACATCGGGCAGGCCCAGCCGCGTCGCGGCCACGCAATAGCCGCTGATATACGCGACAGGCAGGCCCGAGCGTTCCAGCAGGGCGGCGGAGAGCGCGTCGTAGACGCCGGCGAGCGGCGTGAGGCAGGGCTGGCGCATCAGCGAGCGCAAGGCTGCGGCAGGTGTGGTCATGCGATCCGACGAGCCCTTAAATACTAGTATGAACCAGCCCCATTCACCATCGCATGGCCTCCATGCGGCTGCAACGTCAGATTCGCGGTTATACTAAGGCATCACGGCGCCGAACCTGCTTTACTATACTGGTATTTTGACAATGCCATGGCGTACAACTAGCCTCCTCCCATGGCCATGAAGTACGAGAATCTCGTTGCTTATCTGGAGGACGGAATCGGCTCGGGGCGTTTCCGGCCCGGCGAGCGCCTGCCGAACCAGCGGGAGCTCGCCACCCAGTTCGGTGTCACCATCGCCACCATCACGCGCGGCATCGGCGAGGCGTCGCGCCGCGGCCTCGTGATCGCGCGGCCCGGGACGGGCACCTTCATCCGCACCACGCCCGAGCCTGCCGCCCCGCCCGACCTGACCAGCGAAGGCATCGACCTTCGCCTCAACAGCGTCCCCTTTCCAGCCGGTCTCCGGGCATCCCTGGCAGAGGTCCTGACGGAGCTCGCGCGCGACGGCCGTCCCGAGGATATCTTCGGCTACCAGCCCGCCACCGGCGCCGCGCGGCATCGCGCCATGGTCGCGCGCTGGCTGCAGCCCCGCGGGCTGGAGGCCTCGCCGGAGCGACTTCTGTTGACCCATGGCGCGCAGCACGCGCTGTCCGCCTGCCTCGCCGCCCTTACGCGGCCCGGCGACACCGTGCTTTGCGAGGCCTGGACCTATGCCGGCTTTCATCGCCTCGCGGCCGAGGCTGGCATCCGCTTGGTCGGCATCGCGATGGATGGTGAGGGCATGCTACCGGAAGATCTGGCCCGGCAAATCAGGGCCACGGGCGCCTCGCTCGTGCTGTGTAGCCCGGCCGTGCACAACCCGACCATGATCACCATGCCCCTCCGTCGCCGGCGAGAGATCCTGGAGGCCTGTCGCGGCACCCCGGCGATGCTGCTGGAGGACGACGTCTACGGCCATCTCGCGGGTGATGGCATTCCGCCGCTTGCCCAGCTCGATCCGGACCGCGCGATCTACGTGACCGGCATGTCCAAGGCGATTGCGCCGGCCTTCCGCCTCGGCGCGGTGCAGGCGCCGGCGCGCATCCGCTCGGCGATCCAGGAGGCGCTGCACGTGCAGCACTGGGTGGCGCCCAACTTCTACGCGGAGGTGCTGGCCCGGCTCGTCGAGAGTGGCGCGGCGGCGGCCTCCCGGAACGAGCATCGCGAGGAGATGCGCCGGCGCCTCGCCATTGCGGCGGCCGTGCTGGGACCGGGCCGCTTCGCGGCGCCCCCGCTACCGAGCTACCACCTCTGGCTGCCGGTGCCGCCGCCCTGGCGGCTGGACGACTTCGTGCGCGGGCTAGTGCAGCGCGGCGTGCGCGTCCTGCCCTCGACGCATTTCGCGGCCGGCGGCGCAGTCCTGCCGGCGCATATCCGCGCCTGCCTCGGCGCGCTGGAGCCGGCCGTGCTGCGGCAAGCCTTCACCGCGATCGGCCATCTGCTGACGGAACAGCCCTGGAACCTCGATGCCATCACCTGATCTCTGGACCGACTTCAACACCATCTGCGACTTCGGCGGGCGCCTCCAGGGCACGCCGGGCTGCGCCGCCGCCTTCGAATTCGTGGCCGCCCGGCTGGGCGAGCTCGGCGAAGTGCAACACGCGCCGACGCCCTATCACGGCTGGACGCTCGACGAGCTGCGCCTCGCCACCCCTGAAGGGACCCTGCTTGCGGCGATGTCGCTCATCGGCTCCGCGCCGATCGCGGATTGCGCGCTGGAGGTGCTGGACCTCGGCCGTGGCACGCCCGAGGACGTCGCGGCTGCCGGCTCCGCGGTGCGCGGTCGCGCGGTGATGGTCCGGCACGAATACAGCTTCGCACCCGGCGCCATGCATCGCCGCCACAAGCTGCGGGCCGCAGCGGAAGCGGGAGCCGCGGCAATCTTGCTGGTGCAGCCGGTGCCGGGTATCGGCGCCGTCTCGGGCTGGGCCAATGCCTGTCCGATCCCCGTCGTCGGCCTCGGCATCGAAGCCGCGCGGCAACTCGTCGCGGCCGGCGGCTGCCGGCTGCTGCTCCGCGCGCGGCACCATCCCGCCATCGTGGAGAACCTGGTCCTCGACCTGCCCGGAAGCGGGCCGGAACGGATCGTGCTGTCGGCGCATCTCGACGGCCACGCGCCGGCCGAGAGCGCCATCGACAATGCCTGCGGCGTGGCGGCCCTGCTGGAGCTGGCGAGATCAACACGGCGGACGGCGCGTGGCCTGACGATCTGCGTCTTCGGCGCAGAGGAATGGGCGCTCTCGGGTTCGCGGGGCTGGCTCCGGACGTTGGCGCCCGACGCCATCGCCGCCATGACCGCAAATCTCAACCTGGACAGCATCGTCGGCAGCCCGAACCTGACCGCGCTGACCTCGGGCTTCCCAGCGCTTTCGGCGCAGGTCGCCCCCATGATCGCCGTCCACGAGCCGCTGCAGGTGAGCTCCGACCATGCGAGCTTCGCTGCGCAGGGCGTGCCCGCGCTTCGTCTGATGGCGGGCTTCGGCGAACCGGATTGCGCCGTCTCGCGCCTGCTCACGGCGGCCGACACGCGCGCCCTTGTCGCCGAGCCGGAGCTGCGAACGGTGACGGCGACGGCCGGCGCGCTGCTTCGTCATCTCCGAGACCTGCCGGCCGGTGACGGTGCACGGTTGCGCGCGAATGCCCGGAATGCGGGTCCGGCCATGGAGATGATGGCCGCGCTTCCCAAGGTTTGACGCACCTCCGAGCGCCCGGTGGGCCATCAGGTGCTTTATGAGACCCTCTCCAGAGGAGGCCCCGCGGGCGCGGCACTCCCCATCTCTAGAGCGGAGCATTTCGCAACCATAGAGTTTGACCCAATGTCCTCTTGTGGCAGCTATTCAGCTCAGCTCTATGGCCGCATTGGGCGCGAAGCGGACTGGGGCTAGTAGCGCTACGAAGCCAGGAGATCATTCTGCTAACGCGTCCAATCGCCCGGAAACGGCCCAAGCAATCTCGGAAGATCCACCCCATCATTCGGGCCATCCAGCGACGAGGAACTCGAGGAGATCATCCGCGACAAGGTGGATGGTCTCAATTGGTCCGATAACAATGAGGCGTCACGCACCTATCAGCGCGTCATCAAGGGCGAGATCGGGCGAGCCGAGGGAGCAATCGCAGCATGTTCGTCACCGACCAACGACCGTTGATCGGCGGCGAACAGGGCAACCGCCTGCTCCTTGAGCCGTTGTTCTCATGCAGCTAAGGAATTATCAAATGCTTCTCGCAGTGGGCACGACAGTGGCGGTGATAGACGGGGAGAAGCTTCGCCTTTTCCGAAATGCCGGCAAGATGGGAGCGCCCCCAAATTAGTGGCGCTAGAGGCGCCCGAACTCAGCAGTGAAAATAAAGCGTCCGGTGCGCGTCATACGAGCAGCGCATCCAATCCCGATGATAGCCGGCTTGAGGAAGATAGCTTTGTGGCGGCGGTCGCAGGCTGGCTTAACACCCAGGCATTAGGGAATGGGTTCGAGGCTCTTGCGGTGGTGGCGGCGCCTAAATCGCTGGGCGAGCTGCGGAAACATTATCATAAGTCCCTCGAAGGAAAGCTTGTCATGGAATTGGCGAAGGACCTGACAGGGCATTCCATTGCCGACATTGAGGCGGCTCTGGACAAGGGGTAACTCCCCACGGCGCCGCCGAGTCAGGCCTCGGCATCTAAGAAACGAGGGCGGGTGCAACGACTTTTTAGCAGCGACGAAATCAGCTGGCTTCTCCTTTTCGATCACGCCCCTGGAATGGAT
>JAQGHY010000036.1 GCA_028291455.1 Rubritepida sp.
ATGGCCGGGGCAATGCAGGATGGAAAACGTCTCGCCGCCGAGCTCGACCGTCTCGCCCTCCTCCAGCCAGCGGTCGGGCACCAGGTTACGCGCGCCGTCCAGGCCATAGGCGCTGCCCTGCTTCTCCAGATTGTCGAGCAGCATCTTGTCGCCGATCTCCGGGCCAATCACCGCGATGCCGGTACGCTCGCGCAGCTCGTCGGCGCCGCCGGCGTGGTCGATGTGGCCATGTGTCAGCAGGATCTGTACCAGCGTGAGCTTCTGCTCCGCGAGCACGCCGAGAATCGTGTCCACATCGCCGCCGGGGTCGATCACCGTGGCTTCTTGGGTCACGTCATCCCAGACCAGCGCGCAATTCTGCTGGAAGGGAGTGACAGGGATGATCGCCGCCTTGAGGGCCATGGAATGCTCCTGGAAATCCGCCTGACGCGGCGTATCACCCGGGCAGCCGGATCACCACCCTCAGGCCGCATGGGCAAGAGCCGGGCTTCTCGCGATTGTGCAGCGTCACCTCGCCGCCGTGGGCGCGCAGGATGCTGCGCGCGATGGTGAGGCCGAGGCCGGTGCCGCCGGTCTCGCGGTTGCGGCTGCCCTCGATGCGGTGGAAGGGCTGGAACACCTGCTGCTGCGCGCTCTCGGCAATGCCTGGGCCATCGTCGTCCAGCAGCATGACGACGCCATCCTCGCGCTGCTCCAGCGTCATGCGGGCGGCATCGCCATACTTCAGCGCATTGCCGACGAGGTTGCTCAGCGCCCGCTTTAGCGCCACCGGGCGCAACCGCAGCACCAGCCGCTCCGGCCCTTCGAAGACGATGGCGGGCGCCAGCTCGGGGTTGGCATCGGCCGCCTCGTCCAGCACCGTCCGCGCGAGCGTGGCGAGATCCACCAACGTCGCGGGCTCGTTCGCGGCATCATCGCGCGCGAAGGCGAGGGTCGAGGCGATCATCGCCTCCATCTCCGCTAGGTCCGCCAGCATCTTTGCCCGTTGCTCGTCGTCGTCGAGGAATTCGGCGCGCAGGCGCAGCCGGGTGATGGGCGTGCGCAGGTCATGGCTGATGGCCGCCAGCATCTGCGTGCGATCGGCCACGAAGCGGCGGATATTAGCGGCCATGGTATTGAAGGCCGCCGCCGCGGTGGCGACCTCGGCCGGGCCCGATTCCGGCAAGGCGGGCGCATTCACGTCCCGGCCCAACCGCTCGGCCGCCGCGGCGAGATCGGCAACCGGCCGGGTCAGCCGCCGCACACCCCACCAGATCATCAGCCCAGCGGCGACCGACATGGCAATGAACGCGATGAGGAAGGTATCGGAGTGCCAGGGCCTCGGCCGGGGCATGTGGAAGGTGAGGTTCAGCCAGCCCTGGTCGGGAAAGCGCAGGGAGACGGCAAAGCTGTCTGGATCGAGGCCGCCGGCCTGGATCTCGGCGGGCCGAAAGCGGCGGGGCGGAAGCGGGGCGCCGCCGGGACCGTCGATGCGGAACAGCTGGGCCAGCGGCAGCGGCACCGGCGGCAGGCCCGCCGGCATGGTTGAGACGGGATCGAGCGTCGCAACCACCGTCGAGGGGAGGTCGACATCGGCCAGAATGGCGGCGCGCCGCTCGTGCGGCGCCACCACCAAGGCACGCCAGAGATTGAACAGGCGCATCGAAGCCTCACGCGCCTCGGAGGTCCGCTGCAGCTCCACGCGATCGAAGGCATGGATGGTAAGGCCCAGGCCTTGCACCAGCATCAGCCCCAAGATCAGCACGAGCGCCGTGCGCCCGGCGAGACTGGCGGGCCAGAGCCCTCGGATGAGGCATCGCGGCCCTCGAAGGCCCATTCAGCCGCGCTCGACGGTCGCGGAAAGCACGTAGCCGCCGCCGCGCACGGTCTTGATGACCGAGGGATTCCGCCCGTCATCCTCCAGCTTGCGGCGCAGCCGCGAGACCGCGACGTCGATCGCCCGGTCGAAAGGGCCCGGCTGGCGATTGTGCAGCAGGTCCATCAGCATGTCCCGCGTG
The DNA here is from genome assembly GCA_028291455.1 of Rubritepida sp. Classification (GTDB taxonomy): domain Bacteria; phylum Pseudomonadota; class Alphaproteobacteria; order Acetobacterales; family Acetobacteraceae; genus Roseococcus. Next base: position 1,998 of record JAQGHY010000036.1, read on the forward strand.
AGGACGCGGTTAGGACGCTCCAGCAGCGTCGTCAGCAGCTCATATTCGCCGCCGGTGAGCGGGACCTCCGCACCCTGCGGATTGACCAGGCGGCGGCGCGCGGCCTCCAGCACCCAGCCGGCGAAAAGCAGGCTGCCGCCCGCCTCCTCGCCATTGCCATTGGGAACGTCGGTCCCCTGCGCGCGGCGCAGCACGGCACGGATGCGCGCCAGGAGCTCGCGCGGATTGAAGGGCTTGGCCATGTAGTCGTCGGCGCCGAGTTCGAGGCCGATGATCCGGTCGGTCTCCTCGCCCATGGCCGTCAGCATGACGATGGGCACATTGGACTGCGCGCGGAGCCAGCGCGCGACGTCGAGCCCGGACTCGCCGGGCAGCATCAGGTCGAGAACGACGAGGCTGTAGCGCGCCAAGGGCCAGGCACGCTTCGCCTCCCGGGCATCGCGCACAAGCGTGACGCGAAGCCCCTGTTTTTCCAGGAATTTTCCCAGCAACTCGCGGATTTCGCGGTCGTCATCGAGAACGAGGATATGCGGGATCGGTTCCATAAGAGGGATGTTACAATCCGCGGGGGTATCGGTGGGTACCCTAATGTAACAACCGGTAAGGCGGATTGGCGTCGCGGTTCGTCTCAGGACCAAATTGCGGCGTCGGCGGATGCCATGCTATCAGCGCCGCGTGCGGGCGTGGTGGAATTGGTAGACGCGCCGGACTCAAAATCCGGTTCCGCAAGGAGTGTCGGTTCGATTCCGACCGCCCGCACCATCACTCGCAGCCGGGCATGACCCGATCGATCAGCGCGTCGCAATAATCCATGTCCATCGGCCTTCCGCTGAATAGGATGCGGTACATGATCGGCGCGACGACGTGGTCGACGACCTCATCGACATCGAAGCCGGCTTCGCCACGCCCCGCCGTCCGGTCGGCGATGGTCTGCAACTGCTCGTAGGTATAGGCGCAGCACTGGCAGGCATTGGTCTCCACCGGGCTGGAGAACACGTCGCGGATCATGGCGCGCCCGACCTCGGAGGACATTTCCTCCATGAACTGCTCGGTCCAGGCCTGCAAATCCGTTCTCGCCGAACCGGTATCGAGGGGGTCCGCCATCGGCCGCAGCCGCTTCACGGCCACGTCGGCTAGGAGGTCGCCCAGGCTTCCCCAGCGCCGGTAGATCGTCGAGGGCGTCACGCCCGCCCGCGCCGCGATCGCGGGGATCGCCAGCTCTGACCGATCCATCTCTGCCGAAAGCTGCTCCACCGCCTCATGCACCGAAGCCTGGATGCGGGCGCTGCGGCCGCCGAGACGCGGCCTTTCCTTCACGGTCGCCAAGATGGCCTCCCCTTTTCTTAACGCAAAGGAATTGCGTTAGTGCGTTCGCGCGCTTATACCGCTTAAAGCCAATTATTAGCGATAGGGATCCATCGCTCTCATGTCCAGCACGAACCTCTGCGCCGCTCCTCCCCGGAGCGAAGCCTCGCTCCATGGCATGACGGTCTTCGGCGCCATTGCCCTGGCCGCGATCCTGGCCGGGTCCAGCGCACCGACTCCCCTCTATCGCCTCTACCAGGAGCAGTGGGGCTTCGCGCCCGTCACCCTCACGCTGATCTTCGCCGTCTATGCCCTGAGCCTGCTCGTCGCATTGCTGACCGTCGGCTCGCTCTCCGACTATGTGGGGAGGCGTCCGGTGATTTTCGCCTCGCTGGTGCTGAGTGCGGCCTCCATGTGCATGTTCATCGCGGCCGGCTCGCCTGCGGCGCTCATCGGCGCCCGCATCGTCCAGGGCCTTTCAGCCGGGGCGGCGGCCAGTTCCATCGGCGCGGCGCTGCTCGATGCCAATAGAGCGAAGGGCTCGCTGATCAACAGTGTCGCGCCCTTCACCGGCATGACGGTGGGCGCATTGGGCGCGGGTGTGCTGGCGGCCTATGCGCCCGCGCCGATGCACCTGGTCTATGCGATTCTCCTGCTGGTCTTCGTGGCCCTGGCAACGGTGGTGTGGTGGATGCCCGAGACGACCGGAACCGCTCCTGGTGCCGTCGCCTCCCTGCGCCCGCATTTCTCCGTGCCGGCGCAGGCCAAGCGGGCCCTGCTCTCGATCACACCGGTCAATATCGCGGCCTGGGCGTTCGGCGGCTTCTACATCAGCCTGATGCCGTCGCTGCTGCGGGCCGCGACCGGACTGACCTCGCCGCTCGTCGGTGGCGCCGTCGTCGCGGCCTTGACTCTCAGCGCGGCGGGGGCGGTCCTGCTGCATCGCGAACGGGCAGCCGCGAGCATCCGTGGTCTCGGTGCATGGGCGCTGGTGCTGGGCGTCGCCGTGACGCTGCTTGGCGTGTATCTGCGCATGATCCCGCTGCTGTTGGCGGGTGCGGTGATCGCTGGCGCGGGCCTGGGTTCCGGCTTCTTCGGAGCGGCGCGCACCATCATGCCGCTGGCCGCTCCGCATGAGCGGGCCGGCCTGCTCGCCGCCTTCTATATCCAGAGCTACCTCGCCTTCAGCCTGCCCGCGATCCTCGCGGGGTTGGCGGCGCCGCATCTCGGCCTCGTGATGACCGTCTATATCTACGGCGGCGCGGTCATCCTGCTCGCGGCCGCCTCGCTGCTGGCGACACGCACCGCACGGCGGCCTGAACGTCAGCCGGTATAGCGTGACGCCGGCTTACCCGTGCGCGTCGCGGCGAAAAGCGCGGCGCGCGCTGCGTCATACGCCGCCCACAGCGCGATATCCTCCACGGGCGGAATGGTGATCGCCTCACCTTGATCCAGCCCGGCAAGTGCGGCATCGACCATATCTTCCGCAGACATCACCGTTGCCGGCTTCAGCCCCGCAAGCGGCACCCCGGCGAGGTCCCAAAGCTCTGTGGCGGTCGCGGCCGGCAGCACCAGCTGGACCTTCACGCCGGTCCCCGCGAGCTCGGCCTGGAGCGAGCGGCTGAAGTTCAGAACAAAACCCTTCGTGCCGCTGTAGACGCCGCTGGTCGGCAGCGCATGCAGGCTCAGCACCGAGCCGATATTGATGATGGTTCCCGCATTTCGCGCGACGAAGCCGGGCAGCACCGACTGGGTCAGCCGCATCAGCGAGGTGATGTTGAGCGCGATCATGGTCGAGGCCTCCGCGACGGAGGTCTGCGCCAGCGGGGCCAGCTTCGCATTGCCTGCGTTGTTCACCAGCAGCGAGATGGCGGGGTTGCCCGCCAGCGCCTGCTCGACGCGAGCCAGATCATCCTCCTTGGTGAGATCGGCGGCCAACACCGCAACGGAGCCGCCATGCGCCTCGGCCAGCCGGGCCGAAAGTGCCTCAAGCCGGTCGGCGCGGCGGGCCACGAGAAGAAGATCGTAACCGCGCGCCGCGAGACGGTCGGCATAGACGGCGCCGATGCCGGAGGAGGCTCCGGTCACCACGGCGACGGGCCGGGGGGAATTGCTCATGATGTCGTTCCTGCGGGTTGCTTGCCCAGCTTGCTCCGGATCGCGGCAGCGAGGGAACCAGGGGAACGGATTATGGCCCGCACGCCATCGACACGGGGGCACGCGTGTAGAGAATGGGCCGGAGCGCGATGCGTCAATCGCGCGACGACTCCAGAGGACGTGGTGAATGCGGCAATCGGTGGTGGTACTCGGGGCGGGGATGGTCGGCGTGTCCGTCGCGCTGCATCTGCAACGGCGCGGATGCGACGTAGTCCTCGTCGATCGGCAAGGGCCCGGCGAGGGCGCGTCCTTCGGCAATGGCGGGTTGATCCAGCGCGAGGCCGTCTATCCCCACGCCTTTCCCCGCACGATTTCGGAGCTGGCGCGGATCGCGCGCAACCGCGCGGTCGATGTCTCGTATCACCCGCTCGCCCTGCCCGGCTTCGCCTCGCCGCTGCTGCAATACTGGTGGCACTCGGAGCCTGACCGCTACATGCGCGCGGTGATGGCTTGGTCGAGCCTGATCGCCACTTGCGTCGACGAGCACCTGGCCTTCGCGCGCGGCACCGAGGCCATGGCCCTGCTGCGGCCGATCGGCTGGATGCGCCTCTTCGGCACCACGGGCGCGCTGGAGAAGGCGATGGCCGGCGCCGAGATCGGCCTGCGCGACCATGGCGTGAACTACGCGGTGCTGGATGGCAAGGCGCTCGCCGCCGCCGAGCCGCATTTGCTGGCCGAACGCGCGGGTGCGATCCATTGGACGGACCCCCTCTCGGTCAGCGATCCGCATGCGCTCACGCTGGCTTACTTCAGGCAATTCACCGAGGCCGGCGGCACCTTCGTGAATGGCGACGCCGCTACGCTGCAACGCGCCGGTTCCGGGTGGCAGGTTCAGACGCAGGACGGCCGGGTCCAGGCCGAACGCACGGTCGTGGCGCTCGGCGCCGGGTCGCCGCGGGTGACGAAGCCGCTGGGCTATGCGCCGCCCATCTTCGGCAAGCGGGGCTACCACATGCATTACGGGATGCAGGGCAACGCGGTGCTGAACCGCCCGATCATCGACACCGACAGCGGCTTCGCCCTGATGCCGATGCGCGCCGGCATCCGGCTGACTACCGGTGCGGAATTCGCCGGCACCGAGGCGGCCTCGACCCCGGTCCAGCTCGAGCGGGCCGAGCCGATTGCACGCAAGCTGCTGCCGCTGGCGGATCGGGTGGAATCCACGCCCTGGATGGGCGTGCGCCCCTGCACGCCGGATATGCTGCCGATCATCGGGCGGATGCCCGGCCAGGAAGGGCTCTGGTGCGCCTTCGGGCATGGCCATCAGGGTCTGACGCTCGGCCCGACCACCGGTCGCCTCGTCGCCGAGATGATGACCGGCGAAGCGCCCTTCGTGGACCCCGCGCCGTTCCGGCCGGAACGCTTCTGAGGCACCGGCACCCTGGGGCGGCGCGCAACCTTTTGCGCCGCCGGGGGTTTTCTTCCCTTATCTTTGGAAGACCGATGAGCGCAGCGCCCTTTTCCACCGACATCCCCAACCGTCTGGACCGCCTGCCCTGGAGCCGTTTTCACTGGCTCGTGGTGGTGGCGCTCGGCATCACCTGGGTGCTGGATGGCTTGGAGGTGACGCTGGTCGGCTCGCTCGCCGGCGCCATCCACAACAGCCCACGGTTGCGGCTGACCGAGACGGAGGTGGGGCTGACGGCCTCGGCCTATCTGCTCGGCGCCGTCTTCGGATCGTTGTTCTTCGGCTGGCTGACGGATCGCATGGGGCGGAAGAAGCTCTTCACGATAACGGTGCTGGTCTATCTCATCGCGACGATCGCCACCGGCCTCTCCTGGGACTTCTGGTCCTTTGCCGTCTTCCGCTTCATCACCGGCGCTGGCATCGGCGGCGAATACGCGGCGGTGAATTCCGCCATCCAGGAACTGATTCCAGCACGGCGGCGCGGCGTGACAGACCTCTCCGTCAACGGCACCTTCTGGGGCGGCGCGGCGATCGGCGCCCTCTCCTCGGTCGTGCTGCTGGACCCGGCCGTGATCGACCCCGAGATCGGCTGGCGGCTGGCCTTCGGCGTCGGCGGCGCGCTGGCCCTCTCGGTGCTGTTCCTGCGCCGCTGGATTCCCGAAAGCCCGCGCTGGCTGATGACGCATGGCCGCCAGGCCGAGGCGGAAAAGATCGTCGCCGACATCGAGGCCTGGGTCGAGCGCGACACCGGCCGCCCGCTCCCGCCCATCGAAGGCAAGCCGATCCGGCTCAACACGCGCGGCCACACCACGCTGGGCGAGGTCGCGAACACGCTGTTCCGCACCTATCCCCGCCGGGCCGTGCTGGGGATCGTGCTGATGGCCTGCCAAGCCTTTTGCTACAACGCGATCTTCTTCACCTATGCACTGGTGCTAACGAAGTTCTACGGCATCTCGGCTGCGACGATCGGCTGGTTCATGCTGCCCTTCGCGCTGGGCAACCTCGCGGGACCGCTGATCCTCGGGCACCTCTTCGACAGCATCGGCCGGCGGATCATGATCACCGGAACCTACGGGATCGCCGGCGTTCTTATGGCGATCACCGGCTACGCCTTCGCACAAGGGTGGCTCTCCGCCTGGGAGCAGACGGCGGCCTGGACGGTGATCTTCTTCTTCGCCTCGGCCGCGGCCTCCGCCGCCTATCTGACGGTGGGCGAGAGCTTTCCGCTGGAGATGCGCGCGATGGGTATCGCGCTGTTCTATGCCTTCGGCACCGCGATCGGCGGTGTAGTCGGGCCGGCGCTGTTCGGCATGCTGATCCAGGGCGGGCAGCGCGGCGACATCATGTGGGGCTATCTGCTGGGCGCGGCACTGATGCTGCTGGCGGCCTTCACCGAGTGGAAGCTCGGCTTCGCCGCCGAGGGCCGCTCGCTGGAAGATGTGGCCCGTCCGCTGGCGCATGCGGACGGACCAGTGGAGCGCTGATTCCTTCCATGCCGGGACTCAGCTGACCCGCGCCCTCGCCGCCAGGAAATCTAGCAACGCCCGCATCCGCGCCGGCAGCATCCCGCCTTGACCGAGGTAGACGGCATGGACCTCCTCCAGATCTCCGGGATTGCAGTTCTCCAGGACCGGGACGAGCCGTCTCCTTTCGATATCCTCGCGCACCGTGAAGGCGGCCAGCCGGGCCAGCCCTGCCCCGGCAATCGCGAGGTGGCGCAAGGCCTCGCCGTCGCTTGCCTGCAAGCTGCCGACGGTCGGGATCGCCACGGCGACACCGTCCCGCATCAAGGGCCAGCCCTTGCTAGAGCGGGCGTAGCAGAAGCCCAGGCGGTTGTGCCGATCGAGATCGTCCACGCTTTCAGGCGTGCCGCGGCGTTCCAGATAGGCCGGCGCGCCAACGATCATCATGCGGGCCGCACCGAGCTTTCGCGCCATCAACCGGGAGCTTTTCAGTGGCCCTGCCCGCACCGCGATATCCGTGGGTTCCTCCATCAGGTCGATCACCGCGTCCGTCTGCACGATGTTGAGCGACACGCCCGGGTGCAACGCCAGGAACTCCGGCACGAGAGGGGCGAGGATATGCGTACCGAACGAGGCATTCGTGTTCAGCCGGATGCGGCCGGTCGCGCGTTCACCCGTCGAGGCCCCGCGTTCCGCCTCATCCAGATCGGCCAGGATGCGGGTGCTGCGTTCGTAAAAGGCCAGGCCCTCCGGCGTCAGCTGCAGCTTGCGGGTCGAGCGGTTGACCAGCCGCGCGCCGATCCGCGCCTCCAGCCGGGCGACGAGCTTGCTGACGGCCGACGGCGTCATGCGGAAGGCGCGGGCGGCGGGCGAAAAGCCGCCGAGTTCCACGATCCGTGCGAAGACCTCCATCTCGCCCGAGCGGTTGACGTCTAGTCGGGACATAATGACTTCACCTCACAGTTGATGTTCCCGCTAAGGGTCTATGTCACCGAAGCCCGCCGGTCCATTTAAGGTCGCACCCGAACCCGCGAAGGTCCCTGCCCCATGCCACTCGCCCTTTACGCCCTCGCCGCCACCGCCTTTGGCATCGGCACCTCGGAATTCGTCATCATGGGGTTGCTGATCGATGTGGGGCGCGACCTCGGCGTCACCATCCCGGTCGCGGGCCTGCTCATCAGCGGCTATGCGCTTGGCGTGGTCGTGGGCGCGCCGCTGCTGACCATGCTGACCTCGGGCTTGCCGCGCAAGAAGCTGCTGGTGTGGCTGACGGCGCTCTTCACCTTGGGCAACCTGCTTTGCGCCCTGGCTCCGGATTATTCGACCCTGATGGCCGCGCGCGTGGTCACGGCCTTCGCCCATGGTGCTTTCTTCGGCGTCGGTTCCGTGGTCGCCACGAGCCTGGTCCCGAAGGAGAAGCAGGCGATGGCCATCGCCATCATGTTCACCGGCCTGACCTTCGCCAACGTGCTCGGCGTTCCCCTCGGCACCTTCATCGGTCAGGCCTATGGCTGGCGCGCGACCTTCTGGGCGGTGACGGCCATCGGCGTCCTCGCCTTCCTCGCCACCGCCTTCCTTGTCCCGGCCGTGCGGAACGAGGCCAGGCTGAGCCTGCGCGCGGAAATCGGTGCCATGGCGAGCGTGCAGGTCTGGCTCGGCCTGCTCATCACCGTGCTGGGATTTGGCGGCGTTTTCACCGCCTTCACCTATATCGCGCCGATCCTGACGCAGGTTTCCGGCTTCGCGGAGGGCGCGGTAGCGCCGCTGCTGCTGCTGTTCGGCGCCGGCCTGGTCATCGGCAACCTCGTCGCCGGCAAGCTGGCAGACCGGGCCCTGATGCCGACGCTCATCGGCTCGCTGGTCTTCCTCTCCGCCGCATTGGCGCTGCTCACCTGGACGCAGCACAGCCAGGTTGCCGTGGCTGTCACCATCTTCGTGCTGGGCGCGGCCGCCTTCGGCACCGTGCCGCCCTTGCAGATGCGCGTGCTGCAGAAGGCCTCGGGGGCGCCGAGCCTGGCCTCGGCCGCCAATATCGCGGCCTTCAACCTCGGCAATGCCGGCGGCGCGGCGCTCGGCGCATTGGTTCTCCAGAGCCGGCTCGGGCTGGAGGCCGTGGGTTGGGCAGCGGCCCTGGTCACGGCATCCGGCCTTGCGGTGGCTCTTTGGAGCTGGGCGCTCGATCGCCGGACGCCCCTGGCCGCTACAGCTCCAGGAAGGACTTGAAGCCACCATAGATCATGCGTTTGCCGTCGAAGGGCATGTTGCTCATGCTCTCCTTCAGCCGCGGATCGGCCATGACCTTCTTGTTCACTTCGTCTCGCTTCTCCCGGGATTCATAGGTGATCCAGGAGAAGGCGACGACCTCGTCCTCCTTGGCCTGCACCGCGCGCGGAAACGAGGTCAGCTCGCCATAGGGCACGTCGTCGCCGACGCACTCGACATAGGCCAGGGCGCCGAGCTCCATCCACACCTCGCCGCCCAGCCG
>JAQGHY010000055.1 GCA_028291455.1 Rubritepida sp.
CTATGGCATCCAATCTTGAGGATCTGATCAAACAGGCTGCCGCCGCGGCCGAGTCAGCGCCCGCCCATCTGCAAGAAGCTGCCTTCAACCAAGCCTTCTCATTTCTGAGTGGGACGCAGAACCCGCAGGCCGCCCCTGCCCGTCAGCAGCCGGCGGCCAAGTCACGCGCCAAGGCCCAAATCGACCCTGCCGATGAGGGAGGGTTCGCCGCCATGCTGGCCAGCATTGACTCCTCCAGCTTCCCGAGCCTGAACGCTGACACGCCTCTGCTCAATCGCTCGCTGACCGTGCTCAAGGTTGCCAAGGACGAGTACGGCCTTGACGGGCTCACCGCACCTCAGATCGCGACGGTGCTTACCGACGTCTTGCGTATCAAGACGCTGCGCCAGAACGTGAACGCAGTCCTCGATGAGGCCCGCCGCGAGGTCGCTCGCTCACGTCCTGGACGCAGCGTCCTCTACCGCATCATGGGCGATGGCGAGAAATACTTGGCGGGCGGTTCCGCGTCGTCGGCGCGAACCACGAAGAAATCCCGCGCCGCGGCGCCTCGCCAGACGGCGAAGGCTGCCGAAACCAAGACCAAACCGGGTGGGGAGAAAGCCAAAAAGCCCGCGACCCGGCGCTCGGGCCGGCCCGGTCCTAAGGGTGCGCTTGGTGAGTTGATCGACGACGGCTTCTTTGCCGAGCCGCGCGGCATGCCGCAGATGATCGAACATCTCTCGCGGACCAAGGGTCACAGCTACAAGGTGACCGACCTCTCGCCGGCGTTGGTCCGGCTGGTCCGCGAGAAGAAGCTCGCTCGCGACCGGGACGGCAGCAGCCAGTATCGCTACCGCAACCCATGACCGATGCGATCACCCTGGAGGGCGCGCTCGACGGGGTGCCGGCTAAATTCCGGTCGCGGCTGATCAAGAGTTACCGCGAGCTGAAAGCCGCGCACAACGCCGGCCAGCACGACACCGCCGGCCTGCGCGCCGGGCGCTTATGCGAGGTGACACTGCGGTTTCTGCAGCAGGAGCTGACCGGCGCGCATGTGCCGTTCGGCCAACAGATGCCGGCGTTCGCCAACCACTGCGCAAAGCTGGAGCAGTTGCCGAAAGAACGAGGCAACGACAGCCTGCGCGTGATGCTGCCGCGCGCGCTGAGCTTCATGTACACGCTGCGTAACAAGCGCGGCATCGGCCATGAAGGCGGCGATGTCGATGCCAACGAGATCGACTCGGCCACCTGTGTCCGCATGGCCGACTGGTGTCTGTGCGAGCTGATCCGGATCTACCACGCGCTTTCGTTGGAAGAGGCTCAGGCGCTCCTGGACACCATCTCCGAACGGCAGGTGCCAGACATCTGGACCGTGCTGGGCAAGAAGCGCGTGCTGCGTTCAGGTCTCGGTTACGGGGACAAGACTCTGTTGCTTTTGTACTCGGAGATCGAGACGGCGGTTCCGATGGAAGATCTGTGCGACTGGATCGAACACCCGCGTATCCGCGACTACCGCAAAGTGCTTGCCACGCTGCACCGGCGACGTCTGGTCGAGTACGACCGTGAAAGCGAGACGGTGCTGATCTCGCCGCTGGGCATCCAGGCCGTCGAGGCTGATGCAGATGGGTAGGTAGGGGGCGCCGGCTGATGACGCCGACCAACTTTGCAGTGCTCCTGATCGACTGCCGAGTCGATAGCGAGCCCGGGCATCCGTGGGTCTGCGGCACTCTGCCGATCAACGGAGCCGGGACAGCAAGCGAGCGTGGCCTGCGCGGCGCCTACTTTCACCCGCGCGCAGCCGGCGCGCTCTACGGCAACGACACCGACGGTCGCCGCTACCACCGCGAGACGGAAGAGCCGGCCCCGGACGGCCAAAGCAAGTTGGTGGCCCTGGAGCTTCTGCGTTACGTCGCGCCCACAGGCGCAGCCAACGCGCTGCTTGTGCTGCATGTGCAGCTGCCCAACACTCCTGAGCAGGCGCTCGACGCCGTCGCCGTGCTGGCCCGTTACGGCTCGACGGGCGAGCAGATGCGCCTCTGGCTGGCTGGCCTGCTGGAAGGCACCGGGCAGCTCAGTGCCGAAAGTCATCGGGCTTTCTGTGCGGTGTTCGTCGTGGCCCGCGGGCAACCGCCCAACCTCCACGACCAGCTCCCTCGGTCTCCGGACTGGGACGCGAAAGCACAGTGGCTGTTCCATCTGGCCGCGGCCACGTCGCCCGAGGACTTCCCTCCGCATCCAGACGATGACGCGCTGCTGAGCGACCGGCTGTTCTTCTCCGCCAGCTGGGAGGCGCTGGTCTTGCGGGATGGAGCGGCCTACCTGATGGATGCTGACGCTGATGCCGGGTTCCGCGCCGACGCCTACAGATACTTCCGCTCGATCTACACCGACGCCGTACTGCTCGGAGCAGTTCAGCGTGTCAGGCTGCATCAGATTGCCGACGAGGTGGCAGGCCTAGGCGATCCGGCCAACTCGGTCGAGCCGCTGCTGCGGCTGCAACGCGAAGTGACCGGCTTCCGTAACACCTACTGGTGGGAGCACGTGACCGGTCACGGCTTCGCCAACCAGATCCTGCGCGCTTATCAACATCAACATCTGCTGGCCGAGGTGGCTGGCCAGATCTTCACGGGGCTGGCGGAATCGGCCGACCAGGCGCGCGTCATCGCCGCCGACCGCCAGTCGGTTACCGCCGCACGAGGCAACGCCCTTGTGGGCCTGGTCACCATCATCGGCCTGCCCTTCGGGGTGGCGCTTGCCACCGTGCAGGCGCTCAACAGCTCGCAATGCAATGTCTGGCTTGCGTTCAGCGTCGCCGCGGCCGTCGCCTTGATCCTGGCCAGCACCCCGCCCGGCCGCGCCGCGCTCCGACCGCTGTGGCGGAGAGACACGCGCAAGAAGCTGCCTGAACCTTGTAACAGGGCCAGCTAGCCGCCTGAGCTGCGAGATCTCGGGGCGGTCAGCCTGGCCGCCTAGCAGAGCGGGCAACCCGCCCGTCGCGAGCTGGGGCGCCTGCGCTCGTGCTGGAGCGATAGGAGAGACTGGATTGGTCATAGCCCGGGGTCTGAGACTCCCGCTTTCCATGGAGGCTGTTGCGGAAAGATCTTCGAGGCTGAGGCCCGAGACGTTTCCGCGGAAGCGGCGGCCGGTTCAGGCGGGCGCTGGTGTGGTTGTGTGGCGCCAGAGCTTGAGGAGGTTGC
>JAQGHY010000078.1 GCA_028291455.1 Rubritepida sp.
CCGCCTTCGTCGGGCTGAAGGACACCGGCACCGGCGACACCCTGGCCGACCAGTCGGACCCGGTGGTGCTCGAGCGCATGGCCTTCCCGATCCCGGTCATCGACATCTCGGTCGAGCCGAAGACCAAGGACGGCGTCGAGAAGATGACGCTCGGCCTGCAGAAGCTGGCGGGCGAAGACCCCAGCCTGCGCCTGCGCACCGACCAGGAGACCGGCCAGACCATCCTGTCCGGCATGGGCGAGCTGCATCTCGAGATCATCGTCGATCGCCTGAAGCGCGAATACGGCGTCGACGCCAACATCGGCGCGCCGCAGGTGGCCTATCGCGAGACCATCACGAAGAGCCACACCGAGACCTATACCCACAAGAAGCAGTCGGGCGGTTCGGGCCAGTACGCCGAGGTGAAGATCGTCTTCGAGCCGAAGGATCGTAACGAGGGCGTCGAGTTCAAGAACGGCGTCGTCGGCGGTTCGGTGCCGAAGGAATACATCCCGGCCGTCGAAAAGGGCATCAAGGTCCAGGCCGATACCGGCGTGCTCGCGGGCTTCCCGACGGTGGACTTCAAGTACACCCTGGTGGACGGCAAGTACCATGACGTCGACTCGAGCGCCCTGGCGTTCGAAATCGCCGCCAAGGCCTGCTTCCGCGAAGGCATGAAGAAGGCCGGTCCGGTCATCCTCGAGCCGATCATGGACGTGGAAGTGACGACACCGCAGGACCACGTCGGCGACGTCGTCGGCGATCTCAACCGCCGTCGCGGCGTGATCCAGAACCAGGACATGGCCGGCACGTCGGTCATCGTTCGTGGTCACGTGCCGCTGAAGGAGATGTTCGGCTACATCTCCAACCTGCGCGGCATGACGAAGGGGCGCGCCTCCTTCTCCATGCAGTTCCACCACTACGATCCGGTGCCTCGCAACGTGGCCGACGAGATCATGAAGGCGGCGGGCTGAACCCCATCGGCTTCGAAATGGCGGGCCAGGGCAACCTGGCCCGCCTTTTTTGTTTTCATGGCATGGGCTTTGGCGCCATCCTCTCCGAAACGAGGGAGAGCCGACATGCGCAGCCTGATCGTCCTGGGACTTCTCACCGCAGCCCTGCCCGCGGCGGCACAAAGCACCCGCTACACCGTCTATTGCGCCAATGAAAAAATCGAGGTCGACAGCCGAACGCCGCAGCAGATGGCCAGCGCCCGCGGCTCGGGCACCTGCCAGCTGCAGAGCTTCGACTACTTCTCCGATGCGCAGAACTTCGCCCGGCGCAACTTCGGGGGTGAGGGCGCGCGCTGTTCCTGCCGGTAGAGCGGCGCCTACCGCTTGAAGAAGTGCGTCGCCGTCATCTCGATCACGACCGTCTCGTCGGCCAGCCGCGTGCCAGTGTAGCGCATGACCACCACGCCCATCTCCGGCTTGGACCGCGAGGGCTTCAGCGTCTCGACCGCGCCGGCGACGGTGATCGTCTCATCGGGCCGGAGCGGTGCGGGCCAGCGCGTGTTGACCTCGCTGCCGCCCAGGCTGATCGCGCGGAACAGCCCGCTGCCCATGATCAGCCCGAAGCAGGCGCCCATCGTATGCAGCCCGCTTGCCACCAGTCCGCCGAACAGCGGCGCCGCCTTGGCGGCCTCGGGATCGATGTGGAAGGGCTGCGGGTCGAACTTCTCCGCATAGGCGATGATCTCGGCCTGGTTCAGGGAGAAGCTGCCGAATTCGAACTGCTGGCCGAGCGTCAGCTCGTCGAAGGAGGCGAGGGATTCCAACATCAGTCCACAACTCTTCCATTGGTCAGCCAGAAAATCAGCAGGAACAGACCGCCGCCGGCGAGGAAGCCGACCACGGTTCCGTTGATTCGCACATACTGGAGGTCCTTGCCGACCCGCAGCTCGATCTTTTCGGTCACCTGCTCCGTGTCCCAGCTCTTCACCACGCCAGCGATGAAATCCGCGAGCCGCGTCTGCGCCGAGGGCAGCAGCGTGGCCAAACCTCGCTCAACCGCGCCGTTCAGCTTGGCGCGCGCGGTCTCGTCCTCGGCGAGGAAGCTGCCGACATTGGCCAGCCCGGTTTCGAGGAAGGCGACCGTCAGGCCGTTGGGGTTCCCGGCATCGGCCGCCACCGTCGCGCGGAACCGAGTCCAGACATCGCCCAGCCAATCCGCGACAGTGGGATGGGACAGCCCCTTGCGGATTGCCGCGCCCAGCGCGGCGGCCCGTTCCGGCTCGGTCTCCAGCCGGGTGATCTCGCTCTCGATCCAGGCTTCGAAGGCGAGACGGAGATCGGATTCACCGGGCTCGACCTTCTCCAGCTCGGCGTTCAGCACAGCCAGCACCCGGTCCGCCACATAGGCGCCGGCGGCCCAGCCCATCAGTGCGCCACCCTGGTCGCGCACGCGGCGCTTGATGGCCTCGCGGAGTTCTTCCCGCTTGGCGGCGAGCACGACCTTGAGCTGAGCGAGCGCCAGGTCGAACACGGCCTGATGCTGCCCGCCAGCCAGCAGGGCGCGTAGCGCGCGGGCCACCGCGGCCGCAGCCCCCGGGCCGCCTGCCACACGCGGCAGCAGGCGCGTCATAAGGCGCCGCGCCTGGCCATCCTCGAGCGTGGTCAGCAGCCGGGGCAGGGCGGCCGCCAGCGCCTGAGCGGCGGGGCGCGAGGCCTCGCGGTCGGCGAGGAAGCCCGCGATGATGGTGGCGATGTCGAGCTTGGCGATGACCCGTCGCAGCTCGCCCTCGGTGAAGACATGGTTGGCGACGAAGTTGCCCAGCCCTTGGCCCAGCCGCTCCTTCTGGCGCGGGATGATGGCGGTGTGCGGGATGGGCAGGCCGAGCGGATGGCGGAACAGGGCCGTGACGGCGAACCAGTCGGCCAGTCCGCCGACCACGCCCGCCTTGGCCGAGGCGGCCAGCAGATCCGTCCAGAAGCTCTGCGGCAGGCTGTAGGCCAAAGCGGTCAACCCGGCCATCATTAGCAGGAGGAAGGTAGCGAAGGCGCGGTGCCGCGCCAGCGCCGAACGAAGCGCGTCATCGGGAGAGGGCATGCCGCATCTTATCCTGGCCGATGCTTGCTGGCGACATCCGGCCTCCCATGTTATGGGATAACATCATGTTGTCCTGGTCCAACCCTCTTGATCTCGCGACCGGCAGCGGCGCGCGGGTCCTTCTCGCCGCCGGGCTGCTGGCAGCGCTGTGGGCTGCGATCGCCTGGGCCATGTCCGCATGAACACTCCCGAGCTTCGCATCCGCGATCTGACCATGACCCATGGCCGGCGGCCGGCGGTGCATCACCTGTCCTTCGCGCTGAAGCCGGGTGCGATGATGGCGGTGGTCGGCCCCAATGGCGCGGGTAAGTCAAGCCTGCTGCGGGCGATCGCCGGGCTGCACGCGCCTTCTGAGGGGCGGATCGAGGGGCTTTCACCCGGCTGCATCGCGCTTCTGCCGCAGCAATCCGCGCTGGACCGAGCCTTCCCGCTGAGCTGCCGCGACGCGGTGCTGTTCGGCCTATGGGGCGAGAGCGGTGCCTTTCGTGCGACACCCCGACCTGAGCGGGTCGAGGGCGCGCTGGACGCGGTCGGCCTGCACGGCTTCGGCCGGCGCCCGGTGGGGAGCCTTTCGGCCGGGCAGTTCCAGCGCCTCCTCTTCGCGCGACTGCTGCTGCAGGACGCGCCGGTGATCCTGCTGGACGAGCCCTTCAACGCCCTCGATGCCCGTACTTCCGCCGATCTGCTCGCGGTGATGCGGCGCTGGCATGGCGAGGGGCGCAGCATCCTGGCCGTGCTGCACGACATCGACCTGGTGCGGCGGGAGTTCCCCGAGACGCTGCTGCTAGCCCGCGAAGGCATTGCCTGTGGGCCGACGGAAGTTGCGCTGTCCGCTGAGAACCGGCTGCGGGCACGCATGATGTCCGAGGCCTGGGCGGAGCAGGCCGAGATCTGCGACCAAGCAGCCGCCTGAGGGCTCCCCCATGATCTGGGACACATTCCTTGCCCCCTTCGCGGAGTTCGGCTTCCTGCGCCGCGCCCTGGTAGGCTGCCTGGCGCTTAGCCTTTCCGCGCCGCCGCTCGGCGTCTTCCTCATGCTCCGCCGGATGAGCCTGACCGGCGACGTCCTGGCGCATGGCATCCTGCCGGGCGTCGCGTTGGGCTTCGTCCTCGCCGGGCTCTGGATGCCGGCCCTTGCGTTCGGCGGGCTGGTGGCGGGGTTGATCGTGGCGCTCGGCTCCGGCGCCCTGGCGCGGGCCACCGGCGGGCGGGAGGATGCGGCGCTGGCCGGGCTCTATCTCACGGCGCTGGCGGCCGGCGTCACGCTGATCTCCTGGCGCGGTTCGGCAGTGGAGCTGACGCAGCTCCTCTTCGGCTCGGTGCTTGGCGTCGATGATGCGGCGCTGCTGCTGATGGGCGGCGCGGCGACGGCGACGCTTCTGTTTCTCGCCTTCGCATGGCGACCGCTGATCCTGGAATGCTTCGACCCCTCATTCGCCAAGGCGGTCGGGGTGCGCGGCAGCGTCTGGCATCTGGGGCTGCTGGCCCTGGTGGTGGTCAACCTCGTCGCGGCCTTTCAGGCTGTAGGGAGCCTCATGGCGGTGGGGCTGATGATGCTGCCCGCCATCGCTGCCCGGCACTGGGCCCGCGATGTCGGCGGCATGATCGCGGCCGCCGTGGCGCTCGCGCTGGTCGCGACGCTGATCGGGCTGCTCGCCTCCTATCACGCGGACCTGCCCAGCGGCCCCGCCATCGTGCTGACGGCGGCGGGATTTTGGCTGATCTCGCTGGTGGTGGGCCCGGTGGACGGGTTGATCGCCCGCTATCGCCCCAGGCCGCACCTGGACGGCTGAACTCGCTCCACGCCTCGGCGAGCTAAACCGGCAGCCGCAGCCGTGCCCTCAGCCCGCCCATCGGGCTCTGCTCCAGCAGGATGTCGCCGCCATGCGCCCGCACAATGTCGCGCGCGATGGCAAGGCCGAGTCCGGTCCCGGTCGCGGAGCCGCTGGTGAAGGGTCGGAAGGCATTGGCCCGCTCGGCGGCGGGAATGCCGGGGCCATCGTCGTCGACGGTGAGCTCGGCCCAGTTCTTCCCGGCCTCCTGCAGGGGGTGAACCCCGATGGCGATGCTTTGTGCATGACGCCGGGCGTTGTCGAGCAGGTTGCCGAGGGCGCGTTTCAAGGCGTCGGCGCGCAGCGGAAGCATCAGCGTCTCGGGCAGCGCGACTTCCACCGACGCGCCGCTGCGGCGAGCCTTGGCCGCCATGTCCTCGACGAGGCCGACGAGGTCGGCCGGCCGGGGTGCTTCGGTCCGGGCGCCGCGGGCGAAGGCGAGGTAGCTCTCCACCATGCGCTCCATCTCCTCGAGGTCCTGGTTGAGGGCGGCGATGTCCTCCTCCGTCTCGGGAGTGCGGGGCAACATGGCGGTGGCGAGGCGCATGCGGGTCAGCGGCGTGCGCAGGTCGTGGCTGATGCCGGCGAGCATCTCGGTGCGCTGGTTCACGAAGCGCAGGATGCGCTCCTGCATGGCGTTGAAGGCGATGGCGGCCTGGCGGACCTCGCGGGCGCCTTCGGCTTTCATCGGCCCGGTTTCCCGGCCGAGTCCAAAGGATTCCGAAGCCTCGCCGAGGCGGCGGATGGCGCGCACCTGGTTCTTCATGAAGAGCACGGCGATGCCCGACAGCAGCAATGCCGAGCCGACGAGCCAGAGCACGAAGACGTAGAGCGTGGTGCTGAACAGTCGCTTGCGCGGCGCCTCGACGCTCAGCAGGCCGGAGTTGAGCTGCACGCGGATGACGATGGATTGCGGATCGCTCTGCCAATCCGCATCGAAGGGAAAGCTCATGCGCTCGTGCAGGGCCTGGGTGAGGTCCTCCTCAAGCGGCAGGAAGGGCATCCAGGGCGGGCGGGTCGGTGGGATGCCGAGCTGTGCGCCGGGCTCGAAGCCGAGCGAAACGCCGAGGCGCCAATTGCCCTCGCGCAGGATCTCGGCACGCATGTTCTCGGGCGCGATGTCGATCAACTGGCCGACGAAGGCGACGTCGCCGGCGAGGCCGGAGGTCAGCCGGCGGGAGATGACGTCGAGATGGCCGCCGTAGAAGAGCTGCAGGGCAATGCCCTGCACCAGGACCAGCGGCAGCAGCATGATGAGCAAGGTGCGCGCCAGCAGGCCGCGCGGCAGCATGGCGCTGAGCCGGCGCAGTAGCGACTTGTCGGGGCGTTTCAAGGGCCGGGCCTCAGCACATACCCCTTGTGCCGGATGGTGTGGAGGAAACGCGGCTCGCGCGGGTCGCCCTCGATCTTGCGGCGCAGCCGAGTGACCTGGACGTCGATGCTGCGCTCGCCCGCATCGGGCGTGCCGAGGGCGACGGCGATGTCTTCGCGGGACAGGACCTCGCCGGCGCGGCGGGCGAGCGCGGTCAGCAGGGCCGCCTCGCCGCCGGTCAGGCGCATGGTACCCTCGGGTCCGCGCAGCTCGCAGCGCTCCGCGTCGAACCAGCGAATGCCAAGCTGAACCGGGCCGGAGGGCAGGGGCGAGGCCGGTTGCGCGGGGGCGGAGCGCCGCAGGATGGTGCGGATGCGCAGCGCCAGCTCGCGGGGGTCGAAGGGCTTGGCCAGGTAGTCGTCGGCGCCGTGCTCGAAACCGGCGACGCGGTCGTCCGGGTCCCCGCGGGCGGTTAGCATGAGGATGGGCGTGTCGTGGCCCTCGCGGCGGAGATGTTCCGCGAGCTGCAGGCCGGTTTCGCCGGGCATCATCACATCCAGCACCAGCAGGTCGAAGGCCATTGCTCCGATGGCCGCACGGGCTTCGGCAGCATCGCCGGCGACGGCGACGCGATGGCCTTGCTCGGCCAGGAAGCGCTGGAGCAGGGCGCGCAGCCGGGCATCGTCATCGACGACGAGGATATCCGCGGTGGGGTCGGCCATGATCTGGTTCTCCCGGTTAGGATCGGCGGATATCGTCGCCCGTACCGGCCGCGCGCGGGGCCGGGTTGGGCGAGAAGGCGGGGGTGGTGCGGCCAGGGGCGGCGGAGCGCTCCAGGGCCTCGAACTGGGCGCGGGCCTCGGCGCCCATCAGGCCGCGCATGACCTGGCGGAAGCCTTCGACGGCTTGGGGACCGGCCTCGCGGTAGGCGCGCAGGACCCATTCGCGCTGTGCCGCGAAGAGGCGCCGTTCGAGCGTCTCGCCCTGGTCGGTGAGGGTGAGGAGGCGCTGGCGCTTGTCCTTCAAGCCGGGCGACTGGCGGACGTAGCCCTGCTCGATCATCGGCTGAAGGACTCGGCCGAGCGACTGCTTGGTGATGTCCAGGATGGCCAGCAACTCCCCCACCTTGATGCCCGGCGCACGGCCTACGAAGTGCAGGACGCGGTGATGCGCGCGGCCCATCTCCATGGTGGAGAGGATACGGTCCGGCCCGGCCGTGAAGTCGCGATAGCCGAAATAGAGGAGGTCCTGCGCGAGGCGCAGCTCCTCCTCGCGGAGAAAAAGAAGGTTGCGCGCGGCGCCGCCGCTGCGAGGCAATTCGGCCATCTTTATGGCTTCCGGACGATCCGGCATGGCTGCCACGCTCCCTTTTTCGGTCAGCTTTATCGGCACATTTTTCCCAGTCATTCTACGGCAGGACGCGAATCGAAGCCGTTATTCTTCGCATTATGCCTCGGCTGCGCGCGAGGGCGAACGTTGCTACGCAAGCAGGCTCTCCGACCCGCGCGAAAGTAACAGATCGCCAGCCGGCGTGGGGGGCATCCTGCCGGTCTATGAACGCTTGCAACGGTTTCAGGCAGATGGGCCCGGCGGCGCACCCGACCAAGGGGCGCCACCGATGCATTCATGAACTGGCAAGCTTGACGCGCCGCGCTTCGGCAGGGATTGCTCAACCTCCACCGGAGCCGGAGCTGGATGCGACTGCTGGGTTTCTTCCGCCGCCGCGCCGACCGCCGCGCGGCCCGTGCCGCTGACCTCGCCGCCGATGCCGCGCTTTCCGCCGGAGATGCCGCGCGTGACGCGATGCGCTGGACGGATGCGGCGGAGGCGTACCGCCGCTTTCTCGAGCACCGGCCGCAGGAGGCGGGCATCTGGGTCCAGCTGGGCCATGCGCTCAAGGAATCGGGCGAGCTTCGGGAAGCCGAGGCGGCCTATCGGCACGCGACAGGGCTTAGGCCGCGCGATCACGACGCCCAACTGCAACTCGGACATGCGCTCAAGCTCCAGGGCCGCGTCGTGGAGGCCCGGGCGGCCTATGTGCGATCGGACGAGTTGGCGCCCATCAACCATGCGGCGGACGAACTGGCGACGCTGGCCGGCGAGGCCGTGCCGCCGCGGCGAGTGGGCTCGCCCAAGGCCATCGCCACCGTGCGGGAGCGCGAGAACGCGGCGCGGGTGGTCGAGGCGCAGATGGACCTGGCACGGGCGCCGGAGGATCCGGCTGCGCATCGGGCGCTCTCGTCGGCACTCTTGCGCGCGGGCGAGCGAGAGGCGGCGATCACGGCCGCCGGTGCCGCCTTCGCGCTGGTGCCGCAGCGGCGGAACTGGCAGGCGGTGCGCCGCGCGGGCGGTGCGCCAGCCGAGACAGGCGCGGCCGGCGCCCCGAACCTCTACGACGTAACGGACCTGCTGAACCTCGTGCGGCTGACCGGCCGCGCCACGGGGATCCAACGCGTGCAGCTCGGCCTCGCACAAGGCATCCTGGCCGACGCCGAGGCGGAT
>JAQGHY010000116.1 GCA_028291455.1 Rubritepida sp.
TTGGCCGCCGCGCCCCGGCTGCCGCGCGCGGGCGCGACCGCCCTGGGCGAGGGGCTGGTGGCCGCGCTCACGCTGCTGGCGCGCTGCCCCGCGACGGCGACACGGCTGGTCGTGGATGTCTCGGGCGACGGCGCCAGCAATCGCGGCCGCGTACCGGGGCCGATCCGCGATGTCGGCGTGGCCGGAGGCGCGGTGATCAACGGCCTGGCGGTGCTGAACGAGGAGCCGGATCTGGTGGCGCACTACACCGAGGAAGTGACGGGAGGGCCGGGATCCTTCGTCATGGAATGCGCCGATTACGCCGATTTCGCGGAGGCAATCGGGCGCAAGCTGGTGCGGGAGATGCGGGGAACTTCGGGAACCGCCTAGTCCAGCCGGGCACCCGCGAATTCCACGATGCCGCGCCAGCGGACCAGCTCCGTCGCGATGAAGTCGCGGAAGCGTTCGCCGGAAATGCCGAGCATCCGGCCGCTATCAGTCCGCGCGGCCCAGCGCATGGTCTCGGGTTCCGCCAGGATCGTCTCGATCGTATCGGCGAGCCGTTCCGCGAGCGCCGGCGGCGCCCCGGCCGGCAGCAGCAGGCCGGACCACACATCCAGCACCGCATCCGGATAGCCGGCCTCCGCCACGGTCGGCACCTGCGGCAGTTGCGTGAGGCGCTGATGCCCGGTCACCACCAGCGGCCGGAGCTGGCCGGCGGCGATGAGGGGCATGCTGGTCACGGCATAGTCGAACATCAGCTCGATCCGGCCGCTCACCACGTCGCTCAACGAGGCCGGGGTGCCACGATAGGGGACGTGTACGATGTCGATCCCGGCGGCCTTCTGGAACAGCGCGCCGGCCAGGTGCACGCCCGAGCCGACGCCGCCCGAGCCGTAGTTCAGCTTGCCGGGATTGGCGCGCGCATAGGCCACGATGTCGGCGACGCTGTGGAATGGGCTGCGGGCGCCGACCACCGCGACGTTGTTGTCGGCGAAGAGGGCATGCACCGCGGTGAAGTCGTTCAGGGCGTCATAGCTCGTGCTGCGGTAGATCGACGGGTTGGAGCCGTGCGTCCCCATTGTGCAGAACAGCATTGTGTAGCCGTCCGGCCGGGACCTGGCCACGACCTCGCTGCCGATGCCGCCATTGGCGCCGGGCCGGTTCTCGATCACCACGGGCTGACCCAGCTTTTCCCCGAGTCGCTGGCCGATGAAGCGCGCATTGCTGTCGGGCAGGCCGCCGGGGACATAGGGGACGACGATGGTGATCGGACGGGTGGGGTAGCTCTGCGCCGACGCGCCGCCATGGGCGAGCGTGGCGGCCGCCCCGAGCAGGGCACGCCTTGGGATTCTCATCGCCATTTCCTCCGTACGGCCTCGTTCGGGGCCTTGCTCTTGGACTGGCGGCGATGCTCACATCCGGCCGGGAGGCATGCAAGCGGGATGCTGCCTGAGCGCGAGCCCGCAGCTATTTGAGCTGGCTGTCTTTGCTGCCCCGGCGATTGAACCCGATATTCGCCGGACGGAGATCGCGCGCCGACTGGCACTCGATGCACGTCCGGACTCCAGGCAGCACGCGGCGGCGGGCCTCGGGGATTTCCTCGCCGCATTCCAGGCAATGGGTCTCGGCTTCACCGGTCGGGATGCGCGCCCGCGCCCGCAGGACGCCGTCGGTGACGGTATCGTCGATCTGATCCTGCACCGCCCCATCCGGGGCCCAACCGCTCGCCATCGCCGCTGTCACTTGAACTGCTCAGGGATATCAGATGGGAAGCGGCGCCGCCCGTTCCAAGGTTGGCGGCTCCGGCAAGGGCGTATTCAGGATGCTATGGCCTTGCGGGCCAGCTCCACGGCGCCCGCGCGCGATTTCGCCGCACCCACGAAGCGGCGCAGATGCACGAAGACGGCATCCGGAATACCCGTCTTCGCCGCAAGCGCCTCCGCCTCCAATCCGGCCCAGGCTTCCGGCAGCGGCAGCCGCTGCGCGAAGGAGCCGGGCTCGGGCGGCATCGTATCCAGCATCCAGTTCCCGTTCGAAGCGGGGGAGACGGCGAACAGGACCGGCAGGTCGTGGGAAAACACTACGTTCTTCCAGGGCATTCCGCGGTCCAGCACCAGGATGCGCGGATCTTCGCCGGCCTCATGCGCGGCGAGCACGCTGGTCTCGGCCGCGAGACGTGCCCGCAACCCGGCGACGCGGCGGCGCAGGATGCCCAGGATCAGCGCCGTGGCCTCCTGGAAGGCGACATCGCCGGCGGTGGGCCCGCTGCCGGCAGGGTCGTCCCAGGTCGGATTGAACTCGCCGACCAGCGTCGCTAGGCCAAGCGTTTCGCGCTGGAGCGGACCTTCGGCCGACACGCCGTTGTCGATCTCGTCGATCCGCCGCACCACGGTCTCGTCCAGTTCCGCGGCGATGGCGGGTGCGAAGGCTTCGGAGCCGCTCTCCTTCAGCAGGGCGGCCACGGCGCGCTCGCCGTAGACCTGCCAGATCAGGCCGGCGGAGGAGAAGGGCGTCTCGTCGGGGCGCACGGGGGCGCCGCGCTGGTGGTGGTCGAAGCGGTTGGCGGCGGCATCGAAGGTGAAGCCGACGTCCCAGACGATATCGGCCGTGCCGATCAGCTCCATCTTGCGGGTCCGCAGCAGCACATGGTCCTGGCCGACTTCGCTCAGACCGAGCGCCAGCCGTAACACGGCATAGGCGAACACCTCGTCGCAATGGAACTTGCCGCTATGGGTCGCGAGAATGGGGAGCGGCTGGTCGGCTGTCATGGTCGTGGTCCGATGCGAGGTGATCCGGCGCAGTGCCTAGCTGGGCACGCCCCCTACGTCCATGTTCGGGCGCTTCGGATCAGCTCGGGCTAGCTTTCCACCCGGATGTTGTTGGCCCGGATCACCGCGCCCCAGCGGTCGTAATCCTCGGTCACGATGCGGCCCATCGCCTCGGCGGTCCCGCCGCCCGGTTCGTCGCCGCGCCCGTTGGCGCGCTCGCGCAGGGGTGCATCGCCGAGCGCGGTGTTCAGCGCGGCATTCAGCCGTGCCACCGCTTCAGGCGAGGTGCCGCGCGGCGCGAAGAGGCCGATCCAGGCGCCGAAGGTGAAGTTGGCCAGGCCCTGCTGCTCGGCCGTGGCGATGTCGGGCAGCGCGGGGCAGCGCGTGCGGCCCGTCGCCAGCAAGCCGCGGATCTGCTGCGCCCGCAGCGCCGGCGCGACGATCGAGGCGCTGTCGAACATCAGCTTGAAGCGCCCGGCGATGAGGTCCTGCATGGCCGCGCTCGATCCGCGATAGGGGATATGCGTCATCGGCGGGGCGCCCAGCTGCTCGCGCAGCAGTTCCATGGCGAGGTGCGAGAGGCTGCCGGTGCCGGTCGAGCCATAGGTGATCGGCCTGCCCGCTTGCGAGGCGACCCATGTGCGCAGGCTGGCCACGTCCCGCAGGTTCAGCAGGGGATGGGCGCAGAGGATAAGCGAGGATTGCACCACCAGCCCGACCGGCACCATCTCGCGCGGGTCGAGCGTCATGCCCTCCATGGTGTGCGGGTTCAGCGCCATCGGCGCCATATTGGTGACGAGAAGCGTGTGGCCGTCCGGCTTGGCGGACATGACCGCCTCGATGCCGGTATTGCCGCCCTCGCCGCCGCGATTGTCGACGTCGACCTGGGCGCCGAGTGCGGCCTGCATCCCCGGGCGGATCATGCGCGCCGCCAGATCGGTCCGGCCTCCTGGGGGAAAGCCGACGACGAGGGTGATGGTCCGGGTCGGGTTCCAGGTGCCCTGCGCGTGCAGGCCCGTCCCACCCAGGCGGGGCATGGCGAGGCCGCCGGCCAGGGCCAGGGCGGTGCGGCGCATTATCGCGCTCATCGGTTGTTTCTCCCCGTGTCGTTTATTTCTAAGCCTGACACGGCGGGAGCTCCAAGGAGTTTTGACGGGGTTAGCCGTCGCGCTCGTTACGGTTGGGCGGCGGCTGCCGCGCTTACGGGAACAAAGCAGGCTTTGCCCCGCGGGACAATGTATTCCTTACCGGACAATCCGTGCGTTCAGGACCGCCCGTGGCAGTGCTTGTACTTCTTGCCTGACCCGCAAGGGCAAGGCGCGTTGCGCGGTGTCCGGTCCCAGGTGGTCGGGTCGTCCGGGTCCACGTCCAGCACGCGGGCCGTAGCCGCCGCCACGCCGTAGTCGGAGCCCGCTGCCGGGTCCATCTCGTACTCTTCGTTCTGCTGCTGCGGCGACGGGTGGCGCATATCCGTCACCCGGACCGGCTCGTGCTCGGGCAGCGGCGCGTTCGGCTGGAGCTCGAGGCGAAGCAGCAGCGAGGTCGTGCGCTCGCGCATATCCCCCAGCATGTTGTTGAACAGCGCGAAGGCCTCGCGCTTGTACTCGTTCAGCGGGTCGCGTTGGCCATAGGCGCGCAGGCCGATGCCCTGGCGCAGGTGGTCGAGCGCCAGCAGGTGCTCCTTCCAGACCTGGTCGAAGACCTGCAGCAGCAGCGACTTCTCGACCATGCGCATGAAGTCGGGGCCGAGATTGGCGGCCCTGGCGGCGGCGGTCTGGTCGGCCGCGTTCTCGATACGCTCGCGGATCTGGACCTCGTCGATGCCCTCTTCCTTGCCCCAGTCGACGATGGGGAGCTCCAGGCCCAGCACGTCATGCGCGCGCTTCTCAAGGCCCGCGAGGTCCCATTGCTCGGGATAGGCGTTCTCCGGGATCGCCTT
>JAQGHY010000153.1 GCA_028291455.1 Rubritepida sp.
CCAGCTCCGCCGCCGCGGCACGGGCCAGCGTGGCGCATGGGCCCTGCTCCGCCGAAAGGCTGCTCGCGGCCTCCGCGAGATCGCGCGCGCCAGCCAGCCGGGCGAGGCCTTTGCGCGCCTGGCGGCCGGCGCCGATGAGTTCGAAAATCTTAGCCAGGGCGATGGTCCAGGTGAGCACGGAGGCCAGCGCGAGGCCGCCCATCACCATCTGCACGATGATGTCGGCGTGGGAGACCATGCCCCAGGGCGAAAGATCCTGCGGCAGCATCGCGCGCGGGGTGCTTTGCGCATGGCCGTCCACGGAGGCCAGGAGAAAGGCGGGAACGAGGAGGAGGAAGCGCGTCATGGAGAGACTTTCACTGGTCGGCGCCGTGTCGGCATGGGGGCGGCCGCGCGCCGGGCATCTTCCGATGCTCACGCGTCGGCCCACCGGCGAAGAAGGTTGTGATAGATCGAGGTCAGCTGAACCGGGCCCCGATGCTCGGCCGCGAGGTCGCCGCGGACGCCGTTGATCGCCATGTCCAGGTCGAAGAGGAGGGCGCGCTGGGCGTCGTCGCGCACCATGCTCTGCACCCAGAAGAAGGAGGCGAGGCGGGAGCCGCGCGTCACCGGCATCACCCGGTGCAGGCTGGTCGCGGGATAGACGACCATGTGGCCCGCCGGGAGCTTCACGCGGTGTTCGCCGAAATTGTCTTCCACCACCAGCTCACCGCCGTCGTAATCCCCGGGATCGGCGAGGAAGAGCGTGCAGGAGACATCGGTGCGGATGCGGTGAGGGGTGCCGGTCACCTGGCGGATGGCGTTGTCGACATGGGCACCGAAGGTCATGCCGGGGTCGTAGCGGTTGAACAGCGGCGGAAACACCCGCAGCGGAAGGACGCCGGAGATGAACAAGGGGTTCGTCTCCAGTGCGGAAAGTACAAGCCCGCCGAGTTCGCGCGCCTCGGGGCTGCCCTCCGGAATCTGGAGATTGTCCTTCACCTGCGCGGACTGGTGGCCGGCCGTCACCCGGCCGTCCACCCAATTCGCGGAAGCGAGGAGGCGCTGCGCATGGCGCAACGCCTCCCCTTCCAAAACTCCCGGAATATTCAGCAGCACTTTGGTTCAGAACCTCGCGGTCAGTGAGCCGATGACGGTGCGTCCGGCGCCCGGCGTGATGTTGCCGGGGTAGACGCCTTCGTAGAACCGGCGGTCGGTCAGGTTGAGTCCGTTGAGCCGGGCGGTGAGGCCCTCGGTGACGGCCCAGGAGATGGTCGCATCGTAGCGGGTATAGGAGGGCACCCGAACCGTCTCGAGGGTATTGCCGAAGCGGCTGTCCACGTAGCTCGCGCCGCCGCCGATGGTGACGCCGTAGGGCAGGTCGTAGGTGGTCCAGATCGTCGCCGTGTGGCGCGGCGTGTTCTGCATCTCACGGCCGACTTCCAGCGGGTTCCTGGACTTCGTCGTCTCCGAATTCAGGTAGGTGTAGCCGGCGATGAGGTTCCAGTTCGGCAGCAGGCTACCGCTGGCCGAAATCTCGACGCCGCGCACGCGCTGCTCACCCTGCAGGACCGTGACCGTCGTGTTGGTCGGATCGACCGTGCGGGCGTTGTTCTTCTCGATCTGGAACAAGGCACCACGCACCTCGAAGTTGCGCGTGATCTCGTAGCTCGCGCCCAGCTCGTAGGAGAGGCTGGTCTCGGGCGCGAGGTTGGCGGTGGCGGCGGTCAGCGCCACGCTTTCGGCGGATGGGTTGAAAGAGGTGCCGGCCGCGATATAGGTCCGCACGCCCGGCATCGGCTTGAACACGCCCGCGGCGCGCCAGCTCAGCATGTCATCCGTGCGGCTAAAGTTGGCGTTGGTCGTGAGGCGGTTGGTGAAGTCCGTCTGGAAGGTCTCGTAGCGAAGGCCGCCGAGGATTTCGAAGTACTGGCCGATGCGGATCTGATCCATCGCGTAGACCGCAATGCGGTTCGCGACCGCCAGCGTATCGCCGGTAATGGTCAACGCATCCTGATAACCCGGCGACTGGTTGAAGTTCGGGTTGAGAAGGCTGGCGGTGGGCCGGGTCGCGGTAAAGCGGCGCAGCTGCACGCTCTCGCGTCCGACTTCGAGGCCCGTGGCGATATTGTGCTGCAGCGGGCCGGTGGTGGCCTGCACGCGCAACTCGGTCTGGTTCTCGAGGACGGTGCTGAGGCCGCCGCGGACCTGGGCCTGGCGATTGACCAGGATGCTGTCGAGCGGAGTATTAGCCGTCACGGTGCCGATGATGCGCGGCGCCGTGGCGCTGATGTTGCGGTCGTAATTGCCGTAGCGGGTGACGTTGCTCAGCGTCACGCCCTCGGCGAAGCGATGACGGATGCTGCCGGTGATGACGTCGGTCGTGTAGCGCTCGCGGTCGACGTTCCGCAGGCCGTAGAAGTTGCTCGGGCTCACGTTGGCGACGCGGCCGGCGATGATCGGAATGCCGAAATCGGGGACGTTGTCTTCCTGCTGGTGCAGGTAGCTGAGGTTGACCTGGGTATCGCCGCCGAGGCCCCAGGTGATCGAGGGCGCAATGCCGTAGCGCTGGTTGGAGACGTTGGCGCGCCGGGCCGTATCCTGGGTCATCGCCATGGTGTTCAACCGCATCGCCACGCTGCCGGCGTTGATGTTGATGTCGCCGGTGGCGCGGAAGCCCGTGGGCGAGATGCCGGACATGGTGAATTCGCCGAAGGTCCGCTGCTGCGGCTGGCGCGAGGTCTGGTTGATGACGCCGCCGGTCGAGCCGCGGCCGAACATGACGGCCGAGGGGCCCTTCAGCACCGCGATGGATTCGACGTTGAAGGGATCGCGCGTGTACGGCGCGGAATCGCGGATACCGTCGATGTAGAAGTCGTTGGTGGCGCTGAAGCCGCGGAGTGTGAGGTTGTCGCCGGAGAGGCCGCCTTCGCCGGCGGCGAGGCTGATGCCCGTGACATTGCGAAGCGCATCGCGCAGCGACAGCGCGCCGCGCTCGTCGATCAGGGTGCGGGGCACGACGCTGATGGATTGCGGCGTCTCGGCGACGGATACGGGCGAGCGCGGGGTCACGACGGACCGCGTGTCATGGCGCGCGGGTGCCTGACCGCCGACATTCAGCTCCGGCAGGGTGACTTCGGAGGGCTGCTCCGGCACGGCAGGCGCCGTCTGCGCGTAAGCGCCTTGGGGCAGCGAAGCCAGCAGGCCGAGACCGACCAACCCGAGGCTGGGCTGCCAGGAAGGCGGGGTTTCACGCAGCGACATGATGTGACCTTTGATCTCGATTGCAACGGCGGGTTACCGCAATTGAGAGGCATTCGCAACGAGGTGAATGCCAATTGTTGCTAATCCCTCGAGGTGTTGCTGGATTGCACCGCCTTCGCTCAGCGACGCATCGGCCGAATTGCGGATGTGAAGCGGTCGGCATAGGCGCGCCAGATCGCCCATCGCCCCGCCAATCCCAACCCATTCAGCAAAGTGCGTGCCTCGGCATGCCCCATGGCGGCGGCCCGTCCGAGCCAGCGCCGGGCTTCGGCAGCGTCGGTGGGCAACAGTGCCCGGCCATAGGCGAAAAGGTCGGCTGGCTCGCCGGATTCGCGGCAGCTCACCAGGATTTCCATGGCGATGACGCGAAGTTCCGGCTGCGGCTGCTGGATGAGGTTCTGGGCCATGCTGCGCAGGAAGCCGCTGGTCCCTCCGGCGACGGCCTGGCGGTACCAGAGCACCGCTTCCCCGACCTCGCCGCGCCGGACGAGCACGCTGGCATGGTTGAATTGTCCTCGGAAATCGCCGCCCTCGGCCGCGCGCCGGTACCAGTCCTGGGCGGCCATGGGATCGGCCGAGATGCCCCAGCCCTCCTCGAGGAAGCGGCCTACCAAATTCATCGATTTGGCGTGGCCCTGCCGGGCGGCCCGCACGTACCAACCGAGCGCCGCCTCGCGGTCCAGTGCCAGGCCGTCACCACGCGCCAGCAGGTTGGCGAGGTTGTATTGGCCCCAGTCCAGCCCACGCTCGGCGGCCTCCCGGTAGAGTCGCGCGGCCTGCGTAGTATCGGGCGGCACGCCCCAGCCGAGCTCATGGCAGCGGCCGAGCATATTGGTCGCGTCGGCCGAGCCGGCGCCGGCCGCGACCTTGAACCATGCGAAAGCGGAGGCGGGGTCGCGACGCACGCCGCGGCCATCCAGCAGGAGCTGGGCATAGGTGGTCTGCGCCTCGACCAGGCCATAGCGGGCGCCGGCCAGAAGCAGCTGCGCGGCCTGTCGCGGGTCGCCCTCCAGCAGCGCCGCCAGCTCCTCGGGCGTCTTGCCGATGATCTCCTCGTAGCTGGGCGGCGGTGGGAGATCGGCGAGCGTCGGTCGCGACACGAAGGGCATGCTCCTGGGGCTGGGCGCACGCGTTCTTAGTCCGCTCGCAATTGCGAGGCAATCGCAGGCGGTGATCAGCCCTCCAGGCGGGGCACCCGGCCGGAGCCGACCAGCGCCGCCCAGCGCGCCACGTCGGCATGGAAGAAGGCGGCGAAGCCGGCGGCATCCGTCGGGATCGGCATGGCCGAGGCCTGGCGCAGCTTTTCCTGCACCGCGGGCGTCGCCACCGCGATCATGTTCGCCTCCTCCAGCCGGGCGAAGGCGTCGGGCGGCGTTCCCGCGCGCACGAAGAAGCCGAGCCAGAGCGAGAATTCGTAGCCGGGCACCCCCTGCTCGGCGATGGTCGGCACCGTCGGGAAGACAGGCGAGCGTTCCGGCGAACTCACCCCGATCGCCCGGACGCTGCCGCCCGTCACCTGACCCGCGGACGACCCCATGGCATCGAGCAGGAAGGACAGCCGCTGGCTGATCAGGTCAGGATAGACGGCTCCCGAGCCGCGATAAGGAACATGGAGAAGCTGCGTTCCGGTCATGGCGCCCAGCAGCTCGCCTGCCAGATGGCTGCCGGTGCCGGGGCCGGAGGATCCATAGGTGATCTGCCCCGGCCGCTCGCGCGCCGCGGTAATGACGTCCTGCACGGAATGGAAGGGCGAT
The DNA here is from genome assembly GCA_028291455.1 of Rubritepida sp. Taxonomy (GTDB): domain Bacteria; phylum Pseudomonadota; class Alphaproteobacteria; order Acetobacterales; family Acetobacteraceae; genus Roseococcus. The sequence continues at coordinate 4,998 of JAQGHY010000153.1, forward strand.
TCCGGCGAGGTCACCATCATATTCGGCACCGTGCCGATCCCGCCCAGCGGGGTGAGGCCGTTCACCGGATCGTAGCTCAGCCGCTGCAGCGCCGGGCCGGTGGCGGCTGAGACCGAGCCGAGCAGGATCGTATAGCCATCCGCCCGCGCCGTGCTCGCCACATGGGCACCGCCGATATGGCCGCCGGCGCCGGGGCGCAGCTCGACCACCACCGTCTGGCCCAGCACGCGCGCCATCTCCGGCGCCAGTACCCGGGCCAGCACATCGGCGGAGCCGCCAGGCGCATAGGGCACGATCAGGCTGATCGTCCGGTCGGGGAAGGCGGCCTGGGCGATACGCGGCGCGGCGAGGGGGATTGCCGCAATCAGCGGCAGGGAACGGCGGGTCAGCATCGGAAACACTCCATTCGGCCCGGGCAGGCGCGACAGGTCAGCCGCCGCCGGAACTTTGCTGTTTTCCAAGCAATTCCCGAGCCAGAAGCATGAGCGCGGCCTTGTCCACCTTGTTGGTGCCGGAGAGCGGCAGCGCGTCGAGCAGCCATATGTTCCGGGGATGCTGATAGGCCGGCGCCTCGGCCAGGCTATGCGCCTTCAGGCTCGCCTCGTCCGCGACAGCGCCGGGGCGCAGGACGACGAAGGCCACCGGCTTCTCGCCCTTGAGCTCGTCGGGCATGGGGACGACGGCGGCCTGCTCGACGGCGGGATGGCGTTCCAGCACGGCCTCGACCTGGCCGGGGAAGATGTTCTCGCCGCCGCAGATGAACATGTCGTCCGAGCGGCCGACGACGGTGAAGAAGCCGTCGGCGTCGCGGCGGAAGACGTCGCCGGTGATGTAGAAACCGTCCTCGGTGAAGGGCAGGCGGAGGTCCGGGCGGTTCCAGTAGCCGTTCATCACGGAAGGGCTGCGCTGTTCGAGCACGCCTTCGGTCTCGCTCAGCGCGCCGTCCGCGCCGCGCAGCCGGAGCTCGACCTTGGGATGGGGATAGCCGACCGAAAGCGGCGGCGTGGGCAGGCCGCCGGGGTGTGGGCCGAATACGACTGGCCCGCCCTCCGTGGTGCCGAAGGCGTTGATCAGCTTGGCGGCCGGGAAGGCGGCGCGGATGGCGGCTGCCAAGGCCGGCCCGACCGGCGCCGAGCCCAGCCGGATGCTGCGCACGCTGCGAGCATCCACCTCGGCCATCGCGGCTTTGTCCTTCAGCATCATGGCCAGCATGGGGGGCACCGCGGTGAGCCAGGTGCAGCCGTGTTCGCCGATGGCGCGCGCATAGCTGCGCGTCTCGAAGTGCGGCAGCAGCACGATGGTCGCATGCGCGGCGCAGGCGAGCTGGGCCAGGGCCAGCCCGTTCATGTGATAGAGGGGGGCGGCGATCAGGAAGCGCTCGTCGGAGAGATCCTGCGCGGCGAGCCGCTGCTCCACCACCCACAGATGCGCCTGATGCGAAAGCACGACGCCCTTGGGCCTACCCGTCGACCCCGAGGTGTAGAGGAAGATCGCGGGCTCACGCGGTTCGGGCGTCACCGGCGTGAACGGCCCAGGCTCGCCGGCCCAGTCTTCGAGGGCCAGCGCCGTCAGCTCCGGCGGCAGCGCGGCGCGGCGCGCGGCATCGTGCAGCACCAGCTTCGCGCCGCTGTCGCGCAGCACGTAATCCACGAGGTGCGGCGGGAAGCGCCAGTTCACGGGAACGGGAATGAGGCCGGCGCGCTGGGCGCCATAGAGCACCGCCAGGAACTCGGCCGAATTGGCCGCGAGCAACCCGACACGGTCCCCGCGCACGAGGCCGCGTGCCAGCAAGCCGCGCGCCGCCGCATCGGCCATCGCGTCGAGCTCGGCATAGCTAAACGTCCGCGCCGTACCGCGCGAGAGATCCACCACGGCGGGCTTCCCGCCATCCAGGCCCGGCTCGATCAGGGCGCCCAGGTTGCGGAAGTTCGCCATGGCTGGCCTCAGGCTTTGGGGGTGAGGTACACGCCGCGTCCGGAGGCGACGAGCTTGCCGTCCGCGTCGAAGACATCCGCCTCGGCCACGGAGAACTGGCCGCCCTGGCGCTTCACGCGGCCCTTCGCGGTCAGGTCGCCCTTTCCGGCGGGGCGGTGGTAGTCCACGCGCAGGTCGATGGTGGGAACGCCGCGCCCGGTGGACGATACCAGCGCCCAATCGGCCGTCAGATCCACCAGCGAGGCCAGGATGCCGCCATGGGTATAGCCACCCTCGACGTTCACGACCCATTCCTCGCGCCAGGTGGCCTGCAGGGTGATGGTGCCCTCTCCGACTTCGAGCACCTTGATGCCGAGCCACTGGTGGAACGGCCCGCGGCGCAGCTTCGCCTCGACCTCGGCGGGGGTGGGGAGGGGTTTTGCTTCGCTCATGGCGTGACCACCACCTTGCCGAGGACTTCGCGGTCGCGGATGAGGCGCAGCCCTTCGGCGGCCTCCTCCAGCGGGAGGACCTTGTCGAGCACGGGCGAAATGCGCCCGTCCTGGATCATCTCCATCAGCGCCGCCAGGTTCTCGTCATAGAAGGAGTTGGAGCCGATGATCTGCAGCTCGAAGGACCAGACGTAGCGCAGATCCTCCTTGGGATCGTGGCCGGCGGTTGCGCCGCAAACCAGGATCTTGCCGCCGCGCTTCACGCAGCGGAGCGTGGGCGTCCAGGTATCGCCGCCGGTGAAGTTGATCACCACGTCGACGCCGCCCTCATGGCTGCGGCGCTGCGGCTTGCCGTATTTCTCCACGGCCCATTTCGAGAAATCGACCTTGTTGTAGTTGATGGCCTCGTCGGCACCCATCTTCAGCAGGGCCTCGCATTTCTCGTCGCTGCCGGCGCAGGCAATGACATGCGCGCCCATCTGCTTGGCGAGGATGACGCAGCCCGTGCCGACGCCGCCGGAGGCGCCGAGGATCAGCACCTTGTCGCCCGGCTTCACCGTGTTGTGCGTCACCAGCATGCGGTGCGCGGTGCCGTAGGCGACGGGCAGCGCGGCGGCCTGGGGGAAGGTGACGCCATCGGGCATGCGGATGAGCTGGTCGGCGCCGACGCGGCAATATTCCGCCATGCCGCCATCGAGCATCTCGCCCATCAGACCCTTCTTCTTGTTAAGCGGATTTACCAGCACGCGATCGCCGACGGCCCAGCCTTCGACGCCCTCGCCCACCTCGCTGATGGTCCCGGCCATGTCGAGGCCGATCACCACGGGCATCGGTACCTTGATGCCGGGCATGCCCTTCACGGTGAAGACGTCGTGATAGTTGAAGGAGGAGGCGCCGACGCGGATGACGACATGCCCCGCATCGGCGACTGGCATGGGATGATCCTCGATCACCTGGAGCTTATCGAGGTCGCCATGCTCGCGCAGCACAAGGGCGCGCATCGTTGCAGTCATTGGTCGGTCCTGGTCCCATGGAAAGTTGCGGCAACATCACGCAAGGTCCTGAAGTTGGCAACGCCCGGGCTTTTGCAAGCCCAGGGCGTGCCGTCACGCCGCATCCAGCGCGGAGGGCATGGGGCCAAACACCGATTCCGCCCAGGCCGCCACCCGGAACATCCGGGCTTCCCCGAAACAGGGCGCGATGATCTGCATGCCATGCGGCAGGCGCTCTGGGCTTAACCCTGTCGGCAGGGTGATGTTGGGCATGCCGAAGAACGACCAGATCACCTGGAAGGACGGGTCGCCGACGCCCGTACTGCGATCGGGCGGCAGGTTGGAGGCAGTGGGCGCGATGAGGCCGTCGAGCCCGGAGAACATATCCGACATCTGAGCACGATAGCGGCGGCGCAGCCGGGCGGAGTGGACGTTGAGCCAGGCGGGGAGCACCTGGCCGATCTCGATATTGGCGCGCAGGTTCGGCTCGTAATGCTCGCCCAGGGCGGCATGCTGCACCGCATGCACGGCGGCGGCCTCGGTCACGCGGATCAGGAAGTGGGCGCCGAGCAGCCGGTCCATCTCCACCGGCAACCGTATGGGGCGGATGCGGGCCCCGGCCTTGGCAAGCTGCGTCGCCGCCTTTTCCATCGCCTCGCGCACCGGCGGCTCCGCGCGGTCCATGAGGTCCATCACCAGGCCCAGCTCCGGTGCCTCAAGCGGGGACGCCGCGGCGCCGACGAAATCCTCGGCCTCCTGTACGGCGGAGAAGGGGTCGCGGGGATCATGCATGGCCACCGCTTCCAGCATCAGCGCGGCATCGGCCACCGAACGCAGGAGAAAGCCGGGATGGTCGAAGCTCCAGCTCACCGGCACGACCTTGTATCGGGAGATGCGGCCGAAGGTTGGCTTGATGCCCACAACGCCGCAATAGGCCGCCGGCCGCAGGATCGAACCGCCGGTCTGCGTGCCCGTCGCCACCGCCACCTGGCGCGCGGCGACCGAGGCGGCCGAGCCCGACGAGGAACCACCCGGCGTGCGCGACAGGTCCCAGGGATTGCAGGCCTTGGGCGAATCCAGCGCCGTCGCGAACTGCACCGTGACGGTCTTGCCGAGGACGATCGCGCCGGCCTCGCGCAGCTGCGTCACCATTCCGGCATCCTCGCCGGCGACCTTGCCGCGATAGGGCTCGAAGCCGGCGCTGGTGGGCAGGCCCTTCACGTCGAAGATGTCCTTGATGCCGATGGGAATGCCCCAGAGGCTCCGGCGTGACGGCCGCTCGCGCATCCGTTCGGTCATCCAGCGCGCGGCGCGCAGCGCACCGTCGGCATCGACGACCTCCCAGGCTTCCACGTCCGGTTCGGTCTCGGCGATGCGGGCCAGCAGGGCCTCGACCAGCTCGACAGGCGAGAATTCGCCCTTGCGCAATCCGGCGGCCGTCTGGGTAACGGTGAGGTCGTGCAGCTTCATGGTGCGATCTTTCCGCCAGCCACTTCTGGCTCCTCGCTGAAGGGCATCAGCGGTTCCTTCAGCACGGAATGGATCGCCCGCGCGGCCTGGGCGGCGACGGAGACCATGTGGTGCCGGCCCCCTTCGCCCAGGGGATTATGGGCAGCATCCAGCAGAGCCTGCTGGATCTCGTCCCGGCTCATATGCGGCGTCATCTTCATGGTGGGTCCTAATCGATCTTGGCGCCGGAGACTTCGACCATCTCGCGCCACATCGGCATCTCGTGGCGGATCTGGTCCTGAACCGCGGTGGCGCTGTCGGAGACGCCGGCGATCAGTCCGGATGCCCCCAGCCGCTCGGCCAGCAGGGGCGATGCGGAGGCGAGCTTGAAGCCTTCGTAGAGGCGGCTGACGATGTCCCGCGAAAGCCCGGCCGGGCCGCAGAGCGCGTTCCAGCTTTGCAGGTCCACCTCGGCGAGGTTGAGGTCGGCAAACTCGGCCATGGAGGGCACGTCGGGCATGATCGGGCTGCGGCCATTGCTGCCCACGGCCAGCGCGACCAGGCGGCCCGACTGGATGTGCGGCATCAGTGCGGGCATGAAGTCGAAGATCATGTCGAGATTGCCCGCGAGCAGGTCGGTCGCGGCCGGTGCGCCGCCGCGATAGGGCGCGTGCAGGATGCTTGCCCCCGTGCGGCGCGCGACGAGCGCGATCAGCAGATGCGCGAGCGAGCCGTTGCCGGAGGAGCCGTCGCTCAGCTCGTTGCCCGGCTGCTTCGCCCAGTTGATGAGCGCGCGGAAATCGGTCCAGCCGCGCTGCCGCGCCCGCTCGGCCGTGACGACGCAGACGGCGGTACTGCTCGCGACGCGCGTGATGACCGTGAGGTCGCGTGCGGGATCGTAGCTGGGACGCGCCATCATCAGCGGCAGGAAGGTAAAGGCGGCGACGTTGAGCAGGCCGACGGTGCTGCCATCGGGCGGCGAGCGCACGATGGCCTCAACGCCGATGACACCATTGCCGCCCGCGCGGTTGTCGATCAGCACGGATTGTCCGGTCGCGGCGGTCAGCGCCTCGCTGTAAAGCCGCGCGACGGTGTCGCCCTGGCCGCCCGGCGGAAAGGGCACGACCATGCGCATCTGCTTGCCATCGGGCAGGACGGCGGAATGGCCCATGGTGGGAAGCAGGCTGGCGCCGGCGGCGGCCAGCAGGTGGCGGCGATGCATCATGACGGCCAGGCACTCCTCATCGAGGGAGTTGGCATCCTTGGGTCAGTCAGCATTACTGTCCAATACTATCGCCGAGGCCCGTGAGACGTTTTGCGACCGAGTGGCTCGAATATTGCTTGGCGGTGGATGGCGCCATGCAGAGGAGGACGCTTGGAACTCAGGCATCTCCGCTACTTCGTCGCCGTCGCCGAGCATCTGCACTTCGGCCGCGCGGCCCTGCACCTCAAGATGTCGCAGCCGCCGTTGAGCCAGCAGATCCGCCATCTGGAGGCGGAGCTCGGCGTGGAGCTGTTCATCCGCGACCGCCGCCGCGTGCAGCTGACCTCGGCAGGGCACCAATTCCTCGAACATGCGCAATCGCTGCTCAATGGTGCCGAACGGGCGACGCAAGCCGCGCGCAGTGCCGCGAGCGGGCAGCTGGGCTTCCTCTCGATCGGGCATTCGCCGGCGGCCGATCTCAAGGTGCTGCCCGCCATCATCCGCAGCTTTCGGGAGGCGCACCCGAACGTCACCCTGACGCTGCGCGGGCTCAACAGCCCGGCGTTGCTCCAGGCCGTGGCGGACCGGCTGCTGGACGTGGCGATCCTGCGGCTGCCCTGCGAGCATCGTGGCATCAAGGTGGAAGCCGTATACGCGGAGCCGCTGGTGGCGGTGCTGCCGGCGGCCCACCCCCTTGCTTCGCACGAGCGGATCTCGCTCCGCTCGCTGGCCGCCGAGCGCTTCATCGTCTTTCCGCGCATGTCCTCGCCGCAGCACTACGACCGGATTCAGGCGGCCTGCCAGCGCGATGGAGGCTTCGCACTTGCGGCGGTGCAGGAGGCGGAGACGATCATGACGGCGCTAGCGCTCGTCGCGGCTGGGATCGGCGTTTCGTTGCAGCCGGAGTCGGTGATCATGCTGCACCGGGAGGGCATCGTCTGCCGGCCATTGGTCGAGCAGGCGCTCCGTGTCGAGACCGGCATCGCCTACCGGAATACGGTGACCAACGAACTCGTCTCCAGCTTTATTGGGATCGCACGTGGTTGCGCGGAACTGAAGGACGACCGCTTGTCCTGCGGCGCGGCAGGGGGCGATACTCCTTATACGCTCCGTTCGGCATAAGAACTTCGCAAGGAAACGCCCATGCCCAAGACCCAGATCACCTCGCCCAAGATCGGCGCGCCCAGCGGCCATTTCGCGCATGCCACGGTCATCGAGGCGAGCGGCAAGCTCGTCTTCGTCTCGGGCATGCTGGCCAAGGGCGCGGATGGCAAGATCGTCGGCGTGGGCGATATCGAGAAGCAGACGATCCAGGTCTGCGAGAACATCAAGGCGGCCATGGAAGCCGCCGGCGGCACGCTCGACGATATCTGCCGCGTCGATGTCTTCGTGCGGAACATGGAGCAGTTCGACATCATCCATAAGGTGCGCCGCCAGTACTTCACCGGCTCGCCCCCCGCCTCGACCATGGTGGAGACGCCGAAGATGACGACGCCCGACGCCCTGATCGAGATGAGCGCCATCGCCGTCGTGCAAGGCTGATACCGATGATGAAGCGATGCGTCCTGGCGCTGCTCGCCCTGGCGCCATCCATTGCCGTGGCGGAGGAATTCGTGCCGACGCGGCCGCTGCAAATGCTGGTCAGCTTTCCCCCCGGCGGGGCCACGGACCTGCTCGCCCGCGCCGTTGCCCAGGCGATGGGCACCGAGCTCGGCCAGACCGTCACGGTGATCAACCGAGACGGCGGTGCCGGCTCGGTGGGCGCGGCGGCCTTGGCGCAGGCGCGGCCGGATGGCTATACGCTGGGCTTCACGACCTCAACCTCGGTGGGGCTGCAGCCCCACCTCAATCCGAGCCTGCCATACCGGCTGAACTCCTTCACGCCGATCTGCCAGACCTTCGAGCTGATCTTCGCCCTCGCGGTCGCGCCCACCAGCCCGTACCGCACGGCGGCGGACCTCGCTGCAGCGGCGCGGGCACGGCCGGGTGAGCTCTCCTTCGGCGTGAACGGCACCGGCAGCGCCGCGCATCTGGCCATGGCCGAGTTTGTGCGCGCGGCGAATGTGCAGATGATCCACGTGCCCTATCGCGGCGACGCGCCGGTGGTGCCCGCGCTGCTCAGCGGCGATATCGCCGCGGGATCACTGGCGGTGAGCCTGGCGGAGGCCCAGGGCTTGCGGCTGCTCGGCGTCTTCGCGAACCAGCCCAACCCCTACTTCCCGAATGTCCCGACGCTGCCGTCGCAGGGCTTCGCCGCGACGCAATCGGTCATCGGCGGGGTGCTGGCGCCGGCGGGGCTGGAACCGCAGGTCCGCGCCACGCTCGACCGCGCCTGCGGGGCGGCCCTCCGGTCGGAGAGCTACCGGGTGGTGGCGGAGCGCCTGCGCGAGCGGATCGCCTATCTCGACGGTGCCGCCTTCGGCGCGGCCATCGAGGCGGATGTCACATCCAAGCAGGCGCTGCTCGATGCGCTGGGGATTCGGCCCTAAAGCAGGCCTTCTTCCTTCAGCACTTGTTCGGCCATGCGCAGCGCGTCGATCGAAGCCGGGAAGCCGCAATAGGCGACGGCGTGGGTGAAGACCTCGCTGATCTCCTCCGCCGTGCAGCCGTTATTCACGGCGGCGACGAGGTGGATGCGGAGCTCATGCGGGTGGTTCAGCGCACAGAGCATTGCCAGCGTGATGAGGCTGCGCTGCTTGCGGTCGAGCCCGGGGCGCGTCCAGAGCGTGGCATAAGCCATCTCCTCGGATAGCGCGCGGATGGCGGCGTTGAAGGGCGTCGTGCTCTTGTCTCGCCCCTCGGTATAGGTGGCGCCGAGGATATCGCGCATCTCGGCGCGGCCTTTGGCGCGAAGCACCTCATGCGCGGCTTTCTCGTCCATTAATTCTCTCCCGAATTCGTTGCCCAGGGCCCATGCTGGGTCGCCTCGGCGCCGAGAGCAAGGTCAGGCCAGAGGCATCTCCGAGCTCAAGGGACGACCCGAGAAAAAGCCGTCCAGATTGTCGATGAGCACCTTCTGCTGCGCGGACTGCGCGGTGCGAGAGAGGGCGGACATATGCGGCGTCAGCACCACGTTCTCCAGCGCCATGAAGCGCTCCGGCACATGCGGCTCGTTCTGGTAGACGTCGAGGCCGGCACCGGCGATGCGGTTCGTCTCCAGCGCCTCGCACAGCGCCAATTCGTCGACGGCGATGCCGCGGGAGATGTTCACCATGAAGCCGTTCGGCCCCAGCGCATCGAGCACCTCGGCATTGATCGCGTGGCGGTTCTCGGCACTCGCCCGCACCGCGACGACGAGTACGTCCGACCAGGCCGCGAGCTCCATCAGGCTGCCGTGATAGCCATAGGGTACATCGGTGCGCCTGGAGCGGTTGTGGTAGCCGATCTCCATCTCGAAGGCAGCGGCGCGCTGCGCGATCTTCAGTCCGATCGAGCCCATGCCGTAGATGCCAAGCTTATGGCCGGCGAGGCCCGGCGTGATCGGCACCCGCTCCAGGGAAAGACTGGCCCATTTTCCGGCCCGGAGCATGCGGTCTCCCCGCACCAGGTTCCGGGCCGTGGCGATGACCAGGCCCATCGCGAATTCCGCGACGCTGGTGGCGTTGGAATCGCCGGCATGGGTCATCTTGATGCCGCGCGAAGCGGCCTCGGCACGATCCACGCCCTCAAAGCCGGTGCCGTAGCAGCAGATCAGCCCGAGGTCTGGCAGGGCATCCATCATCGCCTTGTCGGTCCTGAGGCTGCCGAGCGTGATCAGCGCACGCGCGCCGCGCGCGGCCTCGGGGATGGGGAGGGGGTTCGCGCGGTCCAGCGGTCCCAGCACCTCGTAGCGCTCGGCAAGGCGGTCCTGCAGCTTTTGCGAGATCGGCATGGCAAAGAGAATCGCTGGCTTCATGGTAAGCAACCCTCGCTGCGCTGTATTGCTGCAATGCAGCATGGGGCGGGCGAATCTTCAAGCCGCCAGGTAGCTGTCGCGGATGGCGATGCGGTGCCAGACTTCACGCATGCATGATGACCTGATCCGCCTGACCGCCACGCAAGCCGTCGCCCGGCTGCAACTCCGCGAGGTGTCTCCGCTGGAGCTGATCGACGCGGCCGCCGCGCGCATCGCCGCTATCGAGCCCGAGCTGAACGCCCTACCGACCCTCTGCCTAGACCGCGCGCGCGACCACGCGAAGCGGCTGATGGCAGGCGAGGGGCGCGAGAAGGAGGGTCAGACGGGATGGCTCGGCGGCCTGCCTGTTTCGATCAAGGACCTCACCGACGTCGCGGGCGTCCGCACCACCTACGGTTCGCCGATCTTCAAGGACCACGTGCCCACGGCCTCGCACCCGGTTGTGCAGCGGATCGAGGCGCGCGGCGGTATCGTCATCGCCAAGTCCAACACGCCGGAATTCGGCGCCGGCGGCTCCACCTTCAACGAGGTCTTCGGACGCACGCGCAATCCCTGGAACACCTCGCTGACCTGTGGCGGCAGCACGGGCGGCGGCGCCGTCTCGGTCGCCACGGGCGAGGCCTGGCTGGCCCAGGGCACCGACCATGGTGGCAGCCTGCGGCGGCCCGGCACCTATTGCGGCGTGGTCGGGCTGCGGCCCTCGCCGGGGCGCGTGACTAGGGGGACGGTGAACAACCTGTTCTCCACGCTGTCTGTGCAGGGGCCGATGGCGCGAAACATCCCCGATCTCGCGCTGTTCCTCGACACCATGGCCGGCTGGTGCGCGACCGACCCGCTGACCTATGACGCGCCCGCGATCTCCTACGCCCAGGCGGTGGCGGCGGCGGAGCAGAACCGGCCGCGCCGGATCGCCTTCACCGCCGATTTCAACGGCCAGCTTCCGGTCGATCGCGAGACGCGCGCCATCACCTCCAAGGCGGTCCGTGCCTTCGAGGCGGCTGGCTGCATCGTTGAGGAATTCGCACCCGATCTTGGTGATCTGGCCGAGGCCTTCCTCGTCCTGCGCAGCCAGGCCTTCGTGGTGGACCGCGAGGCGCAGCTGACATCGCATCGCGATCTGCTGAAGCCCGACATCGTCTGGAACACCGAACGCGGGCTGCAAGCCACGCCGAGCCGGATCGCCTGGGCGGATCGCGAGCGCGCCGCCTTCTTCCGCCGCATGGCCGCGATGTTCGGCAAGTACGACGTCTTCGTCACGCCGGGCTCACCCACGCCGGCCTTCGACGTGATGCTGCGCAATCCTGAAAGCATCGCCGGCGTGAAGCTGGAGAACTATATGGCGGGATCGATGATGAACGCGGCGATCACCATGGCCGGCTGCCCGGCGGTGGCCGTCCCCTGCGGCTTCGACCAATACGGCAGGCCGGTGGGCCTTCAGATCGTGGCGCCGCCGCGCCGCGACGAGGTTGCCCTGCAGGCGGCCGCGTTGTTCGAACGGGCCAGTGGGTTGGACAAGCAGCTCCCGATCGATCCGCGGCCGGGCGTAGTGCCGCTGGCCGAGGCGGCCTGAGAGTTAGGCCTCGCCGGTTAGGATGGGCTGCTTTCCGCTGTAGTGATCAACGGTGAGGCCGGCTGCCGCCAAAGCGAGCACGCCGGCCGCGATGCCCTGGACAAGACCGCCGACCGGCAAGGCGAACAGCACCAACGCCATCGCCGCAATGTCGATCAAGGCGACCCGGTAACGGCGTTCCAGCCGGGCGCACTCGGCCTTCGGCATGGGACAGAACGTGTTCTTGGTCCGGATCATCCACATCGCATCGCTTCCCAACTGTGCACGGCCGTTCCGCCATAGAGGATTTAAGCTTTTCCCTCAATTGACTTGGCAGATTTGCCGCGCCTAGCGTGCATCAACGGGGAAGATACGGCATCACGGCCAGGACGGCTTGCCGTCGGGAGTCTGATGACGTGAAGAAGTTGCTTGTTTGCCTGCTCAGCCTGGGCGTTTGCAGCCTGGGCGCGCTCGCGGGGGTAACCCCGGCTGTGGCGCAGCAATGGCCCAATCGTCCCATCCGCTTCATCGTGCCCTGGGGCGCCGGCGGCATCACCGACACCATTTCCCGCATGTATAATGAGCGCGTCTCCGCGATCCTCGGCCAGACCATCGTGCACGAGTACCGGCCAGGCGCGGCGGGGCGCATCGGCATGGGTGAACTCGGCCGCGCCACGCCGGACGGCTATACCATCGGCATGGCCAATGCCGGCCAGCTCACGATCCACCCCAATCTCTACGCGCGGTTGCCCTACGATGCGGACACCAGCTTCGTCATCCTGGGCATGATGGGCATGTCGCCGATGGCGCTGGCCGTGCCGGTGCAGTCGCCCGTGCGCAGCGTCGCGGATCTGCGCGCGCTGTCGCAGCGCCGCTCGCTCAACTTCGGCACCGCCGGCATCGCCGGGCCGCACCATTTGGCGGCGGAATTACTGCGCAAGACGGGAGTGGCTGGCGTGCCCATCCACTACCGCGGCGGCGGCGGCGAGATCATGGCGGCGATGCTGAACGGCGCGCTCGATGCCAATTTCGACACCGTGTACCAGCAGAACATCTTCCAGCAGGACGGCCGCTACCGCATCCTTGCCGTCACCTCGCGCGAGCGCATGCCGCAGCTGCCGGACGTGCCGACCTTTGCCGAACTCGGCAATCCCGAGATCAACCTCGAGACCTTCTATGCCGCGGCCGCGCCTTCGGGCGTGCCGGCACCGATCATCGCCCGTCTCGCCGCCGCCTATGCCGAAGCGGCGCGCTCACCCGAGATCGTAAGCTGGCTGCAGGAGATGGCGTTGACCAACGTGCATCTCACCCCGCCGGAGCTCGCGACCTATATCCGCGATTGGCGGGAGCGCTGGCGCCTGGTCATCGAGGAACAGAACATCCGCGTCCAATGAGGCGGTCCACTCGAACCGGCACGCTGGAGTTTCTAGGTTGACCGACACGCCCGCATCTGGGGAGCCGCGAGGCGGCTCCCGCACCAATATCCGCGACCAGATCGCCGGGATGCTCTTCGTCCTGCTGGGTGCAGCGATCGCCTATAAGGCGCGCTCCTATACGGTTGGGCCGCCGTCCAACTCGGGCGCGGGGTTCTTTCCCTTCTACCTGGGTCTCCTGCTCGTCGGGCTCGGCGTCGCGATCACGGCCGTCGCCTCCTTCAAGCATGATCCGGATGCCGAGCGCTTTTCGATGCATCCGCGCACGTTCCTGGGCGTGCTGCTGCCCGTCGTGATCTTCGGCATCACGCTGGTGCCGGCGGGGCTCGTCCTCTCGGCCTTCATCGCCGTCATGCTGTCGAGCTACGCGAGCCCCGAGGTCACCTTCCGCGGTGCATTGCTGAACGCGGCGGTGCTGTCGGTCATCGTGCTGGTCGGCTTCGCCATGATCCTGGGCATTCAGATTCCGGTCTGGCCGAACGTCCTGATCGAGTGGCTGCGCTAGGCATGGAACTCCTCAACCATCTGGCGCTGGGCTTCTCGACCGCGCTCTCCATGCAGAACCTGCTCTACGCCTTCATCGGCTGCCTGCTGGGCACGCTGATCGGCGTGCTGCCGGGGCTCGGGCCCGTGGCGACCATGTCGATGCTGCTGCCGGCGACCTTCACGCTGCAGCCGACCGCGGCGCTGATCATGCTCGCCGGCATCTACTACGGCGCCCAATACGGCGGATCCACCACCGCGATCCTGGTGAAGCTGCCGGGCGAATCCTCCTCCGTCGTGACGGTGCTGGACGGGCACGAGATGGCGCGACGGGGCCGCGCCGGCATCGCGCTGACCACGGCCGCCGTGGGCTCCTTCTTCGCGGGAACAGTGGGCACGCTGGTGATCGCGGCCTTCGCCCTGCCGCTGGCCTCCGTCGCGCTGAGCTTCGGGCCGCCGGAGTACTTCGCGCTGATGGTGGTGGGGCTGATCGGCTCCATCGTGCTGGCCTCGGGCTCGGTCCTGAAGGCGATCGCCATGGTGGTGCTGGGCCTGTCGCTCGGCCTCGTCGGAACCGATACGCAGAGCGGCGTCGAGCGCTTCACCTTCGACACCGAGGAGCTGGTGGACGGGCTGAACTTCGTCGCCGTCACCATGGGCGTCTTCGGCCTCGCTGAAATCATCGCGAACCTGGAGAAGCACGGCAGCGTCGGAAGCGAGATAACGCGCGTCTCGACGCTCTTCCCGACGCGGGAGGATTGGCGGCGCATGTGGCCGGCCATCCTGCGCGGCACGGGCATCGGTACCGTGCTCGGCATCTTTCCCGGCGGCGGGCCGGTGATCTCCTCGCTCACCTCCTATCTGGTGGAGCGGCGCGTCTCCAAGAACCCGGAGGAGTTCGGCAAGGGCGCCATCGAGGGTGTGGCCGGGCCGGAATCGGCCAACAATGCCGCGGCGCAGATCAGCTTCATCCCGATGCTGACGCTGGGCATCCCGTCGAACATCGTCATGGCGATGATGGCGGGCGCCATGATGATGCACAGCATCCAGCCCGGCCCGCAGGTCATGACGCGCAATCCCGAGCTCTTCTGGGGGCTGATCGCGTCCATGTGGATCGGCAACGTCATGCTGCTGGTGCTGAACCTGCCGCTGGTCGGAATCTGGGTGCGGTTCCTGACCATCCCCTACCGCTTCCTCTACCCGGCAATCATCGTGTTCTGCTGCATCGGCGTTTACTCCGTGAACAATACGGTGTTCGACATCTTCCAGGCGGCTTTCTGGGGCGTCGTCGGCTACGGCTTCCTGAAGCTGAAGCTGGAACCGGCGCCGATGCTGCTGGGCCTCATCCTCGGGCCCATGATGGAAGAGAATTTCCGCCGCGCGCTGGTGCTCTCACGTGGCGATTTCGGCATCTTCGTCTCCACGCCGGTGGCCTGCACGTTTCTGGTTCTTGCGGCCATCCTGCTGGTCGTCCTGGCTTCTCCCGCACTGCGGAAGAAGCGCGAGGTCGCTTTCCGCGAAGAGGATCCAGCATGACCCATTTGTTGCGGCAAGCGCGCAATCTGCTTCCACGGGGCGCGGCCTTGCGGCAGATTGCGGCACGACCGAGGAGCGCCGCATGAACGACCGGCAGATCCACCTGTCCTTTTCCGTCCATCTCACCGGCGCGCATCCCGCGGGCTGGTTGCATCCCAGCACGCAGATGGACGGCGATTCCGACATCAAGGCCTATCGGCGCCTGGCGAAGCTGGCTGAGCAGGGCCTGTTCGACCTGTTCTTCATCGCTGACACGCCGGCGCTGCGGGTGGATTCGCTGGATGTCTGGAGCCGCTATCCGCTCTTCACCAATGTGCTGGAGCCGCTGACCTGCCTGTCAGCGCTGGCGGGCTCTACGGAGTTCATCGGCCTCGGCGGCACTTCGACCACGAGCTTCAACGAGCCCTACAACGTCGCCCGACAGTTCGCCTCGCTCGACCATATCAGTGGTGGGCGGGCAGCGTGGAACGTGGTGACCAGCGCCAACGACTACGCCGCGCGGAACTTCGGCCATGCCGCGCTGCCGCCGCATGCGGAGCGCTATGCCCGGGCGCGGGAATTCGTGCAGCTCGTGCTCAAGCTGTGGAACACCTGGGATGACGACGCCTTCATCCATGATCGCGAGGCGGTGCGCTTCTATGATCCCGCGAAGATGCACCCGATCCACCATGAGGGCGCGCATTTCAAGCTGGATGGCGGGCTGAACATCGGCCGGACCCCACAGGGCCAGCCGGTCATCATCCAGGCCGGCGCGTCCGATGCCGGGAAGGAACTCGCGGCGGAGACGGCCGAGGTCGTCTTCGGCTCGGCCACCAACCTGGACAAGGGAAAGGCTTACTACGCCGATCTCAAGGGCCGCATGGCGAATTACGGCCGTTCGACCGACGAGCTGAAGATCCTGGCCGGCATCTCCGTCACCGTGGGCGAGAGCGAGCAGGAGGCGCTGGACAAGTACGAGACGCTGAAGGCGCTGATGCATCCCGCCGTCGCGCGGCAGCGGCTGGGGATGGATCTGGAAGCCGACCTCTCGGACCTGCCTTTTGACGAGCCCATCCCAGAGGACCGCATCCCGAAATCGGCCAATCTCCACACCGCCTATTTCAACGAGATCGTCCGCATGATCCGGGAGGAGAAGCTGACCCTCCGCCAGATCGCCCAGCGCTATGAGCGCGGCACCAGCGGCGTGCGCGGCACGGCCAAGCAGATCGCCGACAAGATGGAGGAATGGTTCCACGGCGGCGCGGCGGACGGCTTCATGCTGGTGCTGCAGCTGCAGCCTGCGGGGCTGGAGGATGTCGTCCGGCACGTGGTGCCGGAGCTGCAGCGCCGCAAACTCTTCCGCACCGAATACACCGGCACCACGCTGCGCGAGCACCTGGGCCTGAGCCGCCCGCAGCGGCGCGCGCCCAGCGCCCTCGCGGCCGAATAGGAAGCACCACGATGACCAAGAAGAAAATGCTGCTGGCGGTGATGGCGAGCGGGGCTGGTTCACACATTGCCGCCTGGCTGCACCCGCAGACCAACAGCAGCGCGGGCGTCAGCATCGAGAGCCACATGGCCATGGCGCAACTCGCCGAGCGCGGGCTGTTTCATATGTACTTCGTGGCCGATACGCCGGCCGCGCGCACGACGAAGCTCGACGTCTACAGCCGCATGCCGATGTTCATGAACCAACTCGAGCCGCTCACGCTGCTCTCGGCGCTGGCGGTGACGACGAAGCATATCGGCCTCGGCGGCACGGTGAGCGCCAGCTTCTACGAGCCCTACAACCTGGCCCGGCAATTCGCCTCCATCGACCATATCAGCCATGGCCGCGTGGCCTGGAACATCGTCACCTCCGCCAACGACTACGCGGCGCAGAATTTCGGCCTTGACAAGCTGCCGCCGCATGGCGACCGCTATCGCCGCGCTGAGGAATTCACCGATATCGTGATGAAGCTGTGGGACAGCTGGGAGGACGACGCCTTCGTGCGCGACCGCGCGACCGGCCGCTTCTTCGACCCCGCCAAGCAGCATGTGGTCGACCATGAGGGGGCCTACTTCAAGATCCACGGCGCGCTGAACATCGAGCGTTCGCCGCAGGGCCGCCCCGTCATCATCCAGGCCGGCGCTTCCGATGCCGGGATGGATTTCGCTGCCAAGATTGCCGAAGTCATCTTCGGCGCGAACGAAACGCCGGCTGAATCCAAGGTGTTCTACGACCAGCTCAAGTCCCGCCTGCCGAAGTTCGGCCGAGGGCCTGACGATGTGCGGCTGCTGGCGGGAATGCCGGTCATCATCGGCGAGAGCGAGCAGGAGGCGGAGGACAAGTATCAGACGCTCCAGGCGCTCATCCATCCCGATGTGGGCCGCGCCCGCCTCAGCATGGATCTTGAGGCCGACCTCTCGGGACTGCCGATCGACCAGCCGATCCCCGAGGAGCTGATCCCGCCATCGGCCAATTTTCACAAGAAGTTCTACGACAACATCGTCGCGATGATCCGCGTCGAGAAGCTGACGCTGCGCGAGATTTATCTCCGCTATGAGCGGGGGCGCCGCACCCTTCGCGGCACGCCGGTCCAGATCGCGGATGCGCTCGAGGAGTGGCATGGCAGCGGCGCCTGCGACGGCTTCATGATGATGTTCCCGATGATGCAGGACGGTCTCACGCATTTCGTCGAAGGGGTGGTGCCCGAGTTGCAGCGCCGCGGGCTGCTGCGCTCGGAGCAGGACGGCGTCACCCTGCGCGATACCCTGGGCATTTCCCGGCCGGCGCATCCCGCCACTCTCACCGCCGCCTCGCACCAGGCCGCGGAATAGCATGCACCCCTCAGCATAGGAGAAGTCTCATGTCCGAACGCCTTCCCTTGACCGGCCGCTCCGTATGGTCCGGCGCCGAACTGCTCGCCGAGAGCGACTGGATCTACCGGCTCGAAGCGCCGCATCTCGTGGAACTAGATCGTGCCATTGTGGCGACGCGCGCCAAGGCGCCGGAGAGCATCACCCGCGCCGATTTCCCGCTGCCGCTAATGGCGCCGATCCTTGCCGATATCGGCGAGGAGCTGGAGACCGGGCGCGGCATCGCGCGGCTGCGCGGCTTGCCGGTGGGCCGCTACGAGTCCGAGGACATCCAGCGGATGTATTGGGGCCTCTCGCTGTATGTCGGCCGGCCGCTGTATCAGAACAGCCGCGGCGAATTGCTGAGCGTGATCCAGGATCGCAGCGCGGATCCGAAGTCACACTTTGCCGGCGAGACCGGCGTGAAATCCGCCACCGCCAAGGCGCTGTCCACGGACTCGCTGAACTTCCACACCGATACCTCGGATGTGATCGGCCTGCTTTGCGTGCGCAATGCGGCCAATGGCGGCCTCACCAAGGTGGCCAGCACGGCCAAGGCCTACAACGAAATCCTGGCACAGCGGCCCGACCTGCTGGAGGTGCTGTTCCAGGACTACTGGCACTATCGCCCGGAGCAGGCGGAAGCCACCTTCCCGCTGCCGCTCTTCGGGGTGCGGGACGGCAAGCTGACCAGCACCTTCTCTCCGGCAAATCTCCGCAAGGCTCAGGAATTTGCGGGTACGCCGCAGATGAGCGAGGCGCAGAAGGAGGCGCTGGACCTGCTGCTGCGCGTCTGCGAGGCGCATTGCATCGTCTCCGCCTTTGAGCCCGGCGACGCGCAGTTCCTCAACAACCATGTCGTCAGCCACGGCCGCACCGCGTTCAACAACGACAACACCTCGGGCCAGAGCCGCTTTATGATGCGCGTCTGGCTCGCCACGCCCGACAGCCGGCCGATGCCGGAACAGTTCAGCGTGCTGTGGGGGGACACCGCGGCGGGCTCCGTGCGTGGCGGATCGCCGCAGGCCGGCGACGGCCGCCGCGTCGCCCACGCTTGATGGTAAGCTAATGCACCACGCTCCAGAGGGGGCGGTGGTGCATGGAGGCTGGCATGGCCTGGCGCGGCAGGCGGTGCCCGGCCTCGGCGGTCATCGCGGCGAAGCGCTGCGCGCCCCGTAGCGCGGGCGCGACTGAGCCGGGGCCGACCCAGTCCGAAAGGACATCCAGTGCCGTGAGGGTGTCTTGGTTCTGCAGCGCGGAGACGAGGCGCAGCATGGCGACCTCGTCCGCGCCGAGGGAGGGGCAGCGGCAGCAGCGCACCTCGATGATGCGCTGGGCGGCGCTGCCCACCACCGACATCAATAGGTCGAATCCGACCGCGCCGGCCGAGGATACGCTGGCCAGCCGGAAGATCTCACGCCAGTCGGGGTGCGGTGTGCCAGGCCGCATCACGGGCGCGACCCAGGCACGCAATGCTCCGACGACGAAGAGCTCCTCAGGCCCGAGGTCGAGAACCGCACGCTCGCCGGGAACGGCGGCGTGAGCGGGGTTGCAAGGCTCCATGGAGGACACGACCTCAGCGCCGCGGCAGCGTGTCGGCGGGCACTGGTTCCCCCTGGGTGGAAGTATCGCGGCCGGAGGGCTTTGCGACGACCGGCACGGGTTCGGCCGGGGCCGTAAGCAGGAAGGGCGAGAGGGGAGCAGAATGCATGGGGGCGTGTCTCCTGGCTGGCTTGAACGATTTTATTGCGACTGATAGTGATTCGCAATTAGAATCTGCCCTGAAGATACAGACCGTCCCGGCCCCGCATGCCAGAAAGACCGCTCATGCCCGATATCGCCTCTCCCTTTGCCCCCGCCCTGGCCGGATTGCTCGCCCGGGCCTCGGTCCCACCGCGGCTACTTCGCGCGCCCGGCCCCGACCGTCAGGTGCTCGACCGCGCTGTGTCCGCCGCCCTCTGCGCCCCCGATCATGGCGGGCTGAAGCCCTGGCGCTTCGTCTTCATCGAGGGTGTCGCCCGCGCGGCCCTGGGTGACGTGCTCGCCACGTCCATCGCGGCCCGGATGCCTGAGACACCGCCGGCGCGGCTGGATCTGGAGCGCGGGAAGCCGCTTCGCGCGCCTCTCGTCGTGGCCGCCGGTGCCGCCTTGCGCCACGACCATCCCGGCGTGCCCGCCTGGGAGCAGGAGGCCTCGGCCGCGGCAGGCATCATGAACTTCATGAACGCGCTGGACGCGCAGGGCTTCGGCGCCTGCTGGCTATCCTCTCCCGCCCTGCGCGACCCTGCGGTGAAGTTCGCACTCGGCTTCGCAGAGACGGATGCGCTGCTCGGCTGGATCTATATCGGCACGCCGGACCCGTCCTGGCAGCGCCCGGTCCGCCCCGCGCCCGAGGGTTTTCGCCGCGATTGGGTGCCAGGCACGCTGTGAGGCGCGTGTAACAGAGCGCTTGCTCCAGCGCGAGCGCGTCGCGCAGTATCGCTCAGGCGCCGCGGGGCGGCACCGGGACGACAAAGGAAAAACATCAATGGATATCGTGGCGCGCGCGAAGGGATTGCTGCTGCAGCCGGAGAGCGAATGGCGCGTCATCGCCGCCGAACCTACCGACATTCCCCGCATCTTCACTGGCTATGTGATGATCCTGTCGGCGATCCCTGCCATCGCCGGGTTGATCGGAACCTTTCTCCTCGTCGGCGGAATCGTCAGCGTACCCTCGCTGCTGATCGCCACGGTCGTGGGCTATATCCTGGGCCTCGTAGGGATCTTCGTGCTCGGCAAGATCATCGAGTTCCTCGCGCCCAAGTTCGGCGGGCCGCAGGATGGCATAGCGGCGATGAAGCTGGCCGGCTTTGCGCCGACAGCCTCCTGGGTCGCGGGCATCGCGCTGCTTCTTCCCATGGTCGGTACGATCTTCGCCCTGATTGGCGGGCTCTACAGCATCTACCTGTTCTACGTCGGCGCGCCGATCGTGATGGGCATACCGCAGGACAAGGTGATCCCGTTCACGGTCTCGGTCTTCGTCGTGGCGATCCTGGTTAATCTCGTAATCGGCGCGGCTGTGGGCGTGCTGCGGTAGCCTGCCTTTCGTGATCGGAGAGTCGCCCTTCCCAAAGTGCCACTTGCGGGCGGCTCCCGGCGGCCCCTAGCTTCTTCCCCAAGGAATTCGGCCCCGGCCGCTGCATGTTCGAGAGCAACTTCCGGTGGACAAGGGCATGTGCGGCTACGGCGTGCTCTGGAACGCCTTCAAGCGGCTCGCATCGGGGTATTCGCCGGAGGAGAAGCGCGCGCTGTTCAGCGGCACGGCTGCGCGGGTCTATCGCATCGCGGACCCCGCGGCCGGATAGTCTGCGCGGCCGCTATCTCTTCTGGCTTCTCGGATCCAGCGCGTCCCGCAGCCCGTCGCCGACGAGGTTGAAGGCCAGCACCACCAGGAAGATGGCCAACCCCGGAAACACTGCCAGCCAGGGCGCGCCCTCGATGAACCGCTGAGCCGAGTTCAGCATGCTCCCCCAGGATGGGCTCGGCGGCTGCTGCCCCAGGCCGAGGAAGCTCAGCGAGGCTTCTGCGATGATGGCTTCGGCGATGGCCAGCGTCGCCTGCACCAGCAGCGGTGGGATGATGTTGGGCAGCACATGCACCAGCCCGATCCGCCAGGGCGGATTGCCCATGGCGCGCGCCGCCTCCACCCAGTCCGTGTTGCGCGCTTCCAGCGCCATGCCGCGCGTCAGCCGCACGAAGATCGGCGAGGCAGAGATGGCGATGGCGATCATGGCATTCTCCAGCGCGGGGCCGAGAAAGGCGGCCAGCGCGATGGCCAGAATCAGGAAGGGGATCGACAGCATCGCATCGGCGATGCGGCTGATGACGATATCCACCCACTTTCCGCCCAGCCCCGCGACCAGGCCGACGGGAACGCCGATCAGCACCGCACCGCCGACCGCGATGGTGCCGGCCATCAGGCTCGCCCGCGCGCCGTAGAGCACGCGGCTGAGCACGTCTCGGCCGTTCTCGTCCGTGCCGAAGAGATGCGTCAGCGAGGGCGGTTTGCGCAGGCGGGACCAGCTGGTCTCCAGCGGATCGAAGGGGGCGAGCCAGGGGGCCAGCGGTGCCGCGACCACGAAGATCACCACGATGATCAGGCCGAACATGGCGAGCTTATGCGCCATGAAGCGCCGCAGCGCGCGGCTGGCCGGGCTCTCGCCCGTCTCGATGGCGGTGCTGCCGGCCGTGCTGCTCATGCCGTGCGCAGCCGCGGGTTGATCGCCATGTAGAGCATGTCCGCGACGAGGCTCAGCATGACGAAGATCAGCGCGGTGGCCAGCACGACGCCCTGCACCACGGGATAGTCGCGGTTGAACACCGCATCCACCACCAGCTTGCCGAAACCGGGGATACTGAAGATCTGCTCGGTCAGCACCGCACCCGCCATCAGCCGGCCGAATTCGATGGTCCCCAGCGTCACCACCGGGATGAGCGCATTGCGCAGCGCGTGCTTGCCGACGACGAGCCGCTCGCCGAGACCCTTGGCTCGTGCCGTACGCACATAGTCCTGGCTGAGCGCGCCCAGCATCGCCGCCCGGGTATGGCGCATCAGAACGGAGGCGACGCCGGTGCCGAGCACGAAGGCCGGCATGATCGTCGTCTGCAGGCTCATCCAGGGGTCTTCCCAGAGCGGCACGTAGCCGCTGGGCGGCAGCCAGCCGAGATCCACCGAAAAGAACAGGATCATCATGATGCCGAGCCAGAAATTCGGCATCGAAATCCCGAAGAGCGCGATGCCGTTGATCACCCAGTCGATCGGCCGGTCCCGCCACACCGCGCTCAGCACGCCGCAGGGCACGCCGATCAGCACGCCGATGACGAAGCTCATCAAGGCCAGCTGGAAGGTGACGGGCAGCTTGGTCAGAATCAGGTCACCGACCGGCATGTGGATGCGCCAGGAAAAGCCGAAATCTCCATGCAGCACGCGCCAGATCCAGCTGAGATATTGTTCCGCCAATGGCCGGTCCAGCAGCAGCTCCGCGCGGATCTGCGCGAGCACCACCGGATCGCCGCGTTCCTCGCCGGCGAGGATGAGGGCCGGGTCCCCCGGCATCAGCTGCTGCAGGGCGAAAACCATCACCGAGAGGATGAGCAGCGTGGGGATGACCTGGCCCAGCCGGCGGAGGAGGAAGAGCCACATGCGGTACGCTCAGCCTCCCCGTGCGGCGGCGAGCTCGGCGTCCCTGGCATTCGCGCGCTGGATCGCCGGACGGGCCAAGACCCGCTCGGCATAGGCGGTGAACTCCGGCAGCTTCGGCACGATGCCGAACATCATCGTCCAGTTGAGCGCTATGCCCCAGAGGACATCGGCCGCGCTGAACCGCTCGCCGAGGATCCAAGGGCCGGGCGCCAGGGCCGCACGCAGCGTCTCGATCACCGTCTCGTAGCTGCCATACGGGCTCATCGCCGCCGGGGCGGGTTCGCGCTTGGTGGCGTGGTCCACGACGGCCGGCTCGAAGGAGGAGCCGTAGAAGAACAGCCAGCGCAGGAAGGGTCCGCGCAGCGGATCGCCGATCGGTGGCGCGAGGCCCGCTTGCGGAAAGCAGTCGGCCAGATAGAGGAAGATGGCGCCCTGCTCGGTGATCAGCGCGTCGCCGTCCACGATCGCCGGCACTTTACCCATGGGGTTGATGGCGAGATAGCCGGGCTGCCGGTTCTCGCCGGCCTTCAGGTCCATCACATGGAGGTCGAAGGGCGCGCCCAGCTCCTCCAGCAGCGACAGCGCTCCGGTGGAGCGCGTGTTGGGGCAATGGTAGAGCGTGATCATTGCAGGCGGATCCCCTGCGGACGGATGACCCCGTCCGGCACATTCACGAAACCGGTGAGCCGCGCGGTATGCGCGACGATGTTCTTGCGATGCCAGAGGTACACGCGGCTGCGGTCCTGCCGAATCGCGAGCTGCCAGATCTGCCCGTAGAGCGTGCGGCGCTTATCCGCATCCGGCTCGATCCGGGCGGCATCCAGCATGCGGTCCACCTCGGGGTTGGAGTAGCGGCCGTCATTCTGCGGGCCGGTCGTGTTCATGAAGCTCCAGCTGTTGCCGTCGGGATCCACGCGGCCGGACCAGCCGAGCAGATACATCTCGAAGTCGCCGCGCTGCGCGGCTTGCAGACTGCTGGCGAATTCCATGGTGTTGAGGCGCAGGTCGAAACCGGCCTCGCGCACCATGGCCTGGATCACCTCGCCGACCTGGCGCAGATCGGGGCTGTTGGTGACGGTCAGCTCCACGCGGAGCGGCGTGGTGACGCCGGCCTCGCGCAGCAGCGCCCGCGCGCGCTCGACGTTGCGCGGCTCATTGCGGAAGTCCCGGATGAAGAAGGGGTTGGCCGGTGGCAGAGGCTGCGAAGCGGGGGTGAACATGCCCTGATAGACGACCTGGTTCAGCGCATCGCGGTCGATCGCCAGCTCGAAGGCGGCACGCACGCGAGGGTCACGTCCCAGCGGCGTCTGCCCTCGCACGCCGTTGCCGATGTTGAAGGTGATGGATTGGTAGCCGAGTTCGTCGCTGATCGAGGTGCGCAGGCGGGTGTTGCGCCGGACGGTCGGCACGTCGTCGGGGTCAATGGTCTGCACCATCTCCAGCGCGCCGGATTGCAGATTGGCGAGGCGCACCGTGCTGTCCGGGATGGGCAGGTAGGTGATGCGGTTCACGTGGATCGCCGCGGCGTTCCAGTATTCGGGGAAGCGCTCGACCACGATGCGATCCTGCGCCACGCGCTCGACGAAGCGGAAAGGACCGGCGCAAACGGGATGGTTGCCGAAATTGCGGCCCGCAGACTCGGCGGCGCGCGGACTGACGATCATGCCGGCGCGGTCGGTGAGCTGGGAGAGGAAGGGCGCGGAGGGCGCCGTCAGCCGGATGCGGACCTTCAGCGGGTCCACCACCTCGACGGCTTCGATGGTGTTGATCTCGCCGCGGCGGAAGCTGCCCTGCATCGTCATGTGGCGGTTGAGGCTGTAGCGGACGCTCTCGGCATCCATCAGGTCGCCGTCGTGGAAGCGCACGCCCTCTCGCAGCGTGATGAGCATGGTACGCGGGTCTTCCCAGACGTAGCCGGTGGCGAGCTGGGGGACGATCTCGAGCCGTTCGTTGATGTCGAAGAGCTTGTCGCACATGCTCGCGAAGACGATGCGGCCGACGAAGGTGCGGGCCAGCGTTGGGTCCATGATGTCGGGGTCCTCACGCAATCCGATGCGGAGATTTCCCGTCGCGACCTGGGCCTGGACGGATACGGAGAGGCCGACGACGGCGCAGGCGGCGAGCAAGAGGCGTCGGATCATGCGGTGGGCTCCCGGTTCGGTATGAAGAAGCTTTGCAGTCTCGCGAGCCGCGCATCGGCGGCGGCTTCGCGAATGGGCGTGGCAGGCGGCAGCGTATCCTGGAAATGGCAGGCGGCGAGATGGATCTGGCCGGCCGCTTCCTGGGCCTGGACCAGCGGCGGCGGCACTTCCCGGCAGATCGCCTCGGCATAGGGGCAGCGCGTGTGGAAGCGGCAGCCGGCGGGTGGGGCGATGGGCGATGGAATGTCGCCCTCCAGCAGCTTGAGCGCGCCGCCCTGTCCCGGCACGGCGGCCAGCAGGGCGCGTGTATAGGGATGGCGCGGGTTGCGGAACAGCTTCTCGGCGGGTGCTTCCTCGACGATCTGGCCGAGATACATCACCGCCACGCGGTCCGCGATCTGCCGGACCACGCCGAGGTCGTGGCTGATCAGCACGAAGGTCAGGCCGAGGTCGCGGATCAGGTCGCCCAGGAGGTTTACCACCTGCGCCTGCACCGAGACGTCGAGCGCGCTGACCGGCTCGTCGCCGATGATCAGGCGCGGCTCGCTAGCCAAGGCGCGGGCGATGGCGATGCGCTGGCGCTGGCCGCCGCTGAATTCGTGCGGCCAGCGGCGGGCGAGCTCGGGGCGCAGGCCCACGCGCTCCAGCAGTTCGGCCACGCGGGCGCGCTGGCGGCCGCGATGCAGCTTGTGGAGGATCAGCGGCTCGGTGATCGCGGCCTCGACGGTCATGCGGGGATCGAGGCTGGCGAAGGGGTCCTGGAAGATCAGCTGCATCTCCCGCCGCTTGGAACGCAGCGCGGCGGGCTTCAGCGCCAGGATATCCTCGCCGTCGAAGCGCAGGCTGCCGGAATCGGGCTCGATGAGGCGCAGCGCCAGGCGGCCCAGCGTCGACTTGCCGCAGCCGCTTTCGCCGACGATGGCGAGCACGCTGCCCTTTGGCACGGCGAGGGAAACGCCGTCCACCGCGCGCACGGCGCCACGCGCGCGGCCGAGGCTGTCGCGGAAAGGGAAGTGCTTCACCATCGCGTCGAGTTCGAGCATGGGAGTCACGCCGCCAGCACCACATCGAGTGGCGCACGAATACAAGCGGCGAAGTGTCCGGGGGCCAATTCGACCAGTGGCGGCGTGATCTCGCAGGCGGCGATGGCGAAGGGGCAGCGCGGCGCGAAGCGGCAGCCGGGCGGCGGGTTGCGCAGGTCCGGCACCGTGCCCTCGATGGAGGCGAGCCGCGCGCGCTTTGAATCCAGCCGCGGGGCCGCGCCCAGGAGCCCGATCGTATAGGGGTGCTGCGGCATGGCGAAGAGCTTTGCGGCGGACGCTTTCTCGGCCACGCGGCCGGCATACATCACCACCACGTCGTCGGCATGGTCCTGCACCACGCCGAGGTCATGCGTGATCAGCACCACGGCCGTCCCCGTCTCGCGCTTCAACTCGTCGAGCAGCGCCAGGATCTGCGCCTGGACCGTCACGTCCAGCGCCGTGGTCGGCTCGTCGGCAATGAGCAGCTTGGGCTTGCAGGCCAGCGCGATGGCGATCATCACGCGCTGCCGCATGCCGCCGGAAAGCTGATGCGCGTACTGCTTCGCGCGGCGCGCGGCATCGGGGATTCGCACGCGCTCCAGCATCGCGATCGCGCGGGCCATGGCGTCGCGCGGGCTGAGTCCCTCATGCAGGCGCAGCGCCTCGGCCACCTGTTCGCCCACGGTGAAGGCGGGGTTGAGGCTGGTCATCGGCTCCTGGAAGATCATCGCGAGCTCACGGCCCCGGGCGGAGCGCTGCGCCTCCGGCGTAAGCGGGGCACCGGCCAGGCGAATGCCGCCCAGCACCTCGGCATTGTCGGCGAGCAGGCCGAGGATGGCCAGCGCCGTCGCCGACTTGCCGCAGCCGCTCTCTCCGACGATCGCCAGCGTGCGCCCTGCCGCCACGCTGAAGGAGACGCGATCGACCGCCTGCAGCACGCCGCGATCGGTGTGGAACTGGATGCTGAGCCGATCGACGTCGAGCGCGTTCATCGCTCCGCCTTCACACCATCGGTGTCCGAGCTAAGCGGATCGCGCGTGAGAAGGGACCAGGTCATGTCCAGCAGTGAAGCCCATGGAGCCGGTCGCGCAAGAGGCGTGCGCGGCCCCGCCTTTGGCCTCGCCCGCCATCTTGCCCCAGCCTTGGGCAGGCCTGCTCCATTCGGCGGCGGGTCGCCGGCCCTTACAGCCGCACGCGCAGCCAGTTCCCGATCTCGCCCACGATGCCGCGGCGGAAGGCGAGCACGCAGAGCACGAAGATGCAGCCTTGGATGACGGTCACCCAGGCGCCGAACTCCGCCAGGTAGTTCTGCATGGTGATGATCACCGCCGCGCCCACAACCGGCCCGAAGATGGTCCCCAACCCGCCGACGAGCGACATGAGAACGACCTCACCGGACATGGTCCAGAACACGTCCGTCAGAGTGGCGATGCCGAAGACGATGGATTTCAGCCCGCCCGCGACGCCCGCCAGCCCGGCCGAGAGGACGAAGGCCATCAGCTTGTAGTCGTCCGTGCGGTAGCCGAGCGAGGTCGCGCGCGGCTCGTTCTCGCGAATGGACTTCAGCACCATGCCGAAGGGCGAGTGCACGATCCGGTGCACCAGCAGGAAGCCGATCAGGAAGATGCCTGCCGTCATCCAATACATCGTGAGGTCGCGGCCTAGGTCGAAGAGGCCGAGGAAGCGGCCGCGCGGGATGGACTGGATGCCGTCCTCGCCGCTGGTGAAGGGTGCCTGGACGCAAAAGAAGTAGACCATCTGGGCGAATGCGAGTGTGATCATTGCGAAGTAGATGCCCTGCCGGCGGATGGCGATCCAGCCGATAACCAGGCCGAGCAGCGCACCCACCGCACCGCCGATGAGGATGGAAAGCTCAGGCGGCAGGCCCCAGACCTTGGCGGAATGACCGGCGAGATAGCCGCCCATGCCGAAGAAGGCCGCATGGCCGAAGCTCAGCAGGCCGACATAGCCGATCAGCAGGTTGAAGGCGCAGGCGAAGAGCGCGAAGCAGAGCAGCTTCATCAGGAACATGGGGTAGAAGTAGAAGGGGCTGATCAGGATGAAGGCCAGCATCAGTCCGAAGGCGATGAGCTGGGCTTTGCTGAAACCGAGAAGCACGCCCTCTTCCTGACGGAAATCCGTGCCGCTGAAACCACCGGGAGCCGCCATTGCTCAGGCCCTCCCGAAGAGGCCGGCGGGGCGCGCCAGCAGCACGATCGCCATCACGACGAAGATTACGGTGGAGGAGGCTTCCGGATAGAACACCTTGGTCAAACCTTCGATGATGCCGAGCCCGAAGCCCGTGACGACCGAGCCCAGGATGGACCCCATGCCGCCGATGACGACGACGGCGAAGACGATGATGATGAGGTTGGAGCCCATCTGCGGATTGACCGAATAGATCGGCGCCGCAAGCACGCCGGCGAAGGCGGCCAGCGCCACGCCCGCGCCGTAGGTCAGCGTCATCATGCGCGGCACGTTGATGCCGAAAGCCTGCACGAGGGCGGGGTTCTCGGTGGCGGCGCGCAGGTAGCTGCCGATCTTCGTCTTCTCGATGACGAGCCAGGTGGCCAGGCACATGACGACGGCGACGACCACGACCCAGCCGCGATAGACCGGCATGTACATGAAGCCGAGATCCCAGGCGCCCTGGAGCTCGGGCGGGATGCGGTAGGGCAGGCCGGAGCTGCCGTACTGGTTGCGGAAGATGCCCTCGATGATGAGCCCGACACCGAAGGTGAGCAGCAGGCCGTAGAGATGATCGAGGCGGTAGAGCGGCGAAATCAGCAGCCGCTCAGCCAGGATCCCGGTGGTTCCGACCAGCAGCGGCGCCAGGAGGAGCGACCACCAATAGCCCAGGCCGTTGGGGAAGATGACGCCCAGCATCCTGGCGAACGGCCCGCCGTCGGCAAAGAGCCACTGGAGGACGCCGCCTCCGGAAGCGTCCATGGATCGCGCCATCACGACATCCAAGTAGGGCACCAGCGGCAGCAGGATCGTGCAGAGCCATAGCGCGGAGAGGCCGATCACGATCGTGCGCCGTACGGAGACGCTTAATCGGACATGGGACAGTCCCCATTCCAGCAGCAGGACGAATGTCGGGAGCAGCAGGAGGGCGAGACCGAGCCTCGCGGTGTCGTTGCTGCCCATGCTCAGCAGCATCCATGCGGCGAAGGCCCCCATCATGAACTGTGCGCCGTGCGCAAAGTTGATCACGTTCAGCATGCCGAAGATGACGGCGAGCCCGAGCGAGAGCAGCGCGTAGAATGCCCCGTTGATGAGGCCCAGAAGCACCTGCCCGAACAGCAGCGGTGCCGGAATGCCGAAAATATCGTCCATGCGTGGTCTATCCCCTGACGAGCGGGCAACCGCCCTCGTGCATCGGCCGGAAAGCTTCCTCGGCCGGGTTGGTGGCGATGATCTTGTAGTAGTCCCAGGTGCCGGTGGATTCTTCGGGAGATTTCACCTGGAACAGGTAGCTGGGGTGAAGCTTGCGCCCGTCCTCGCGCACGCGGCCGATGCCGAAGGCGTCGTCATCCGTCGGCATCGCCTTCATATGCGCGACCATGGCGGCACCATCCGCCACGGCTGTCTGGGCACCAAGCGCGGCGACGGATTTGAGGTAGTGTACCGTCGCGCTGTAGCACCCGGCATGGACGTTGCCGGGCATGGATTGGCCCGGCATGCGCGGCCGCACACGGGCGGTGAAGGCGCGGGTGCGGTCGTTCAGATCCCAGTAGAAGGGCTCGGTCAGAAGCAGGCCCTCCGCCGCGCGCAGGCCTAGGGCCTGCACCTCGTGGAAGCTCATCAGCAGGCCGGCGACGCGCATGGTGCGGAGCAGGCCGAACTCGCGCGCCTGGATGATGCAGGTGGCGGTGTCGTTGCCTGCATTGGCCAGCGCTAGCACCTTGGCGCGCGAGGCCTGGGCAGCGAGCAGGAAGGACGAGAAATCCGTCGTCGCCGGGAAGGGGTAGCGGACGGAGCCGAGCACGCGGCCGCCCTCGGCCTCCACGAATTGCGAGACATCGCGCTGAAGCACCTGGCCGAAGGCATAGTCGGCCGCTACGAAGAACCAGCTGTCGCCGCCCGCGCGCGTCACCGCCGCGCCGGTCCCCTTGGCAAGCATATAGGTGTCGTAGCTCCAGTGGATCGTGTTGGGCGAGCAGGCGGCGCCGGTAAGCTCCGGCGTGGCGGCGCCCGAATTCAGGAAGACCTTGTTCTTTTGCCGGGAGATGGTGCTGACCGCCAGCGCTACCCAGGTTGTCGGTACATCGAGAATCACGTCGACGCCCTGGTCGTACCACTGGCGTGCGATGGCGGCGCCGACATCCGCGCGGTTCTGGTGGTCGGCCTGGATGACCTCCACCTGCAGGCCGAGCGGCCCGGCGAATTCCAGCACTGCCTGGCGCGTGCAGGCGACGCTGCCCGCCCCGGTCGGGTCGCGATAGGGGCCGTTCATGTCCGTCAGCACGCCGATGCGCAGCGTACCGGCCCGCTGCGCGCGGAGCTGCGCTAGCGGCAGGGCGCCAAAGCCGGCGGCAAGAAGATGTCGGCGATGCGGACCCAGTCGCTTTGTCCTTCGTGGTGATTCGGGCGGGTCGCCCCGCCCGGTGAGGCTCAGGTGCGGATGAACGGGCAGCCGCCTTCGGAGAGCGGGCGCCAGGCCTCGTCCGCGGAGGTGGTCTGCAGCAGCTTCAGGTAGTCCCACGGTGCACGGCTTTCGGCCGGCGTCTTCACCTCGAAGAGGTAGGAGGGGATCATCATGCGGCCATCGGCGCGGATCGAGCCGCGGCCGAAAGCCTCGTCCTCCACCGGCATCGCCTTCATGCGGTTCATCACCTCGACGCCCGACACCTTGGACGCCGCCACGCCCATGTCGGCGATCGCCTTCAGATAGTGCAGCGTCGCCGAGTAGTTGCCGGCCGTCAGCATGTTGGGCATCGCACGGTTGTTCAACCGCGGCTGCACCCGGCGGGCGAGGGCACGCATATGGTCGTTGAGGTCCCAGTAGTAGCTCTCGGTCATCACCAGCCCCTGCGCGGTTTCGAGGCCGAGGGCGTGGACGTCGGCGATGAACATCAGCAGCGCCGCGAGCTTCGTGCCGCGCCGCGTGATGCCGAACTCGGCCGCCTGCTTGATGCTGTTGACGGTGTCGGCGCCGGCATTGGCGAAACCGATCACCTTCGCGCGGCTCGCCTGCGCCTGCAGCAGGTAGGAGGAGAAATCGGTGGTCGCGGGGAAGGGATAGCGCACGCTCCCTGCAACCCGTCCGCCATTGGCGCGCACGAAAGCCGAGGCGTCGCGCTCCAGCGCATGGCCGAAGGCGTAGTCGGCGGTGACGAAGAACCAACTGTCGCCGCCCGCGCGCACCATCGCCCCGCCGGTGGATTTCGCTAGCATATAGGTGTCGTAGACCCAATGCGCGGTGTTCGGGCTGCATTGCGGCCCTGTCAGATCGGCCGTCGCGGCGCCGACATTGATGTATACCTTGTTCTTCTCGCGGGCGACGGAATTGACCGCGAGGCCCACCGAGGATGTCGGCACATCGAGGATCATATCCACGCCCTGGTCGTACCACTGGCGGGCGATATTGGCGCCGACATCGGGCCGGTTCTGATGGTCCGCGCCGACCACTTCGACATTGAAGCCGCGGCCGTTGCCGAATTCCTGCGCGGCGATCTGCGCCATGATGACGCCGTTCGGCCCGCCGATGTCCCGGTAGGGGCCGGACTGGTCGTTCAGCACGCCGATCTTGATCGTATTCGCGGCCTGGGCGCGCGCGCTGAGGCTGGGCACCGCGGCCAGCCCGGCGGTGGCACCCATGAGGGTACGGCGGTTCATGTTGATCATTGGACGGTTCTCCCTGTGAGTGGAGCGGGCGGTCTTCGCCGCCTCGCCCCGGTTGCGGATAGGTTCTAGCGAGCGAGCGAGCAGCCCCCCTGCGCGAGCGGGCGGAAGCTTTCCGAAGCGGGCGTGGTGCCGATCAGCTTGTAGTAGTCCCAGGGCGCGCGGCTCTCCGCCGGCGTCTTCACCTCGAAGAGGTAGGACGGATGCAGCTTGCGGCCGTCGATGCGGACGCTGCCCTCGCCAAAGGCGTCGTCGGAGGTCGGCATCGCCTTCATCTTGTTGACGGCGTCGATGCCGCTGGCCTTGGCGGCCGCCACGCCCATGTCGCCGACGGCCTTGAGGTAATGCAGCACCGCCGAGTAGCAGCCGGCCTGCACCATCGAGGGCTTGATGTTCCCCGGCATGGCGCCGAGGCGCGTGGTGAATGCGCGGGTCTTGTCGTTCAGGTCCCAGTAGAAGGTCTCGGTCAGGACCAGGCCCT